>NZ_JBNHES010000001.1:0-522529 GCF_050591105.1 Methylobacterium endophyticum | reverse complement strand
GATCGGTATCGTCGCGCCCTTCACTACGCCTTCGCTCGCGGGGCATGGTGGGCGACATCAACCCCAGACGACGAAGCGGGCATCAAGCCCGCTTCTCCGCCATCAACCTCGAATGACGAATGACCCTATTTTTATGGCGGCAGCTTTCGCGATGACGCGCGAGGCCGGCACGTCTAACGCCGTCATTCGGGGGCATTCCGTCAAACGATAACAATGGAACTCTTATTTTCCGATGGAAATTGGTGCAAACTTGCAACATCTTAATAAGATAATTGCCTGTTTTGCCGAAATTTTATGATGTGTAGGCAATATTGAATTCCAGAATTGGAATTTCTGATCGGGATAAATAGGCAATCCCGGTTGCCCCTCGGCGGCGGGCGGCCGCTGTGACGCGAGTCGCCGGCCCGGCCCGGACGGCGTGTCGGCAGCGACTGCGGATGCGCGAAAGGGCGGGGCGGCCTATGGCTGCGCGCTTGCATCCGGGCGAGGGCGATGGCGGTCTTCTTCACGAGCGATACGCATTTCGGCGATCCGCGCATCCTGCGCATCGACCGGCGTCCGTTTCCCGACCTGCCGGCTCACGATGCCGCGCTCATCGCCAACTGGAACGCGGCGGTCGGCCCCGAGGACGAGGTCTGGCATCTCGGCGATTTCGCTCTCGGCCCGGACGCGGCGCGGCTTGCCGAGATCCTGTCCCTGCTCCACGGCACCAAGCGCCTGATCGTCGGCAACAACGACGGGCCGGCGACGCTTGCCGCCCCCGGCTGGGCCTCCGTCGCGCACTACGTCGAGACGACCGTGGACGAGCGCCCCCTGGTGCTCTGCCACTACGCCTTCCGCACCTGGAACGGCATGGGCCGGGGCGCCCTCAACCTGCACGGGCATTCTCACGGCCAGTTGAGGCCGATCCCGCGCCAGTACGACGTCGGCGTCGACGCGCAGGGCTTCGTTCCCGTGCGGCTCGAGACGATCCTGGTCTCGCGGCGCGGCGGCGCGCGTGCGGCGCAACCGGCGGCGGAACCAACGGCCTAGCGACGCCGTTCTCGGACCGATCGACACTCGAAGCCGGCTCTTCCGCCCGCACCCGTCCGCGTCTCCGCACGGTGTCCCATGCGCATCCGAACGATCTCCGCCCTTTCCGCCGCCGTCCTCCTGGCCGGCCTGTCGCCCGCGCTGGCCCTGCCGGGCTGCCTCGACGCGCAACGCAAGGTCGACGAGGCCGGCGCCCTGCGCTTCCAGGCGCGCCAGGAAGCCCGCATCGGCGATCACGACCGGGTCTGCGACACCTTGGACGAGGTCGGCGACCGCTACCACGAGGCCCGCGATGCCTTCGACGACTGTGGAGCGGGCGTCGTCGCCATCGATCTGCGCAGCGAGCTGCGCAATCTCCGCATCGCGAAGAAAGTGAATCGTTGCGACTGAGCGGGTGCGCCCGCACACATTCGCCCGGCAAAAGGCAGGGCATCACCTCTTCGAGCGCGGCGGTGAGCCGAACCGCGCAAGCCAAGGTTTACCGCGATGACCAGCCACGCCAAGACCGCCGCCGATCTCCTGCCCGCCACCGGCCCGTCCTTCGCCGCGGCGCTCTGCGGGTTCCTCAGCACCACCGTCGCCGCGACGATGGTGCTGGTCCTGCTCAGCAGCGTCTGACGCCAGTTTCTACGGCGCGACCGACCAGAAGCGCCGCCGCGACAGCAGCATGTCGGGGGAGCCGACACCGGGCGGCACGGGTGTCGCCGCCACGCAGGGCTTCTCCGGCCGCGTCGGCGCCGGCGCCGTCATCGGAAGGGGCGCCGCCGGCCTCAGGCCGAGGGCGGTCTGAACCCCCGGATCGCGCGCGGCGGCGATGGTCGCGATCGCCGCGATCAGCGCCCCGGCCACAAGCCCTAGTAGAAAGTTCATCATCCTCGCGGATTCCCGGGGACAGTCCGCAGCCCGCCGCTCGGGGGCTGTGCTCGCTGCGCAAACAGGCGTCAATGCGGCGGTTCTCGATCACCATGTCTTAAAGACCTGCATGCGACATCTCCCGCACGCCCCGCGAGCTGCCGGCGGGAGAGGGAGTGCCCGTGCCATGAGAAGTGCCGCCAACGCCTACGCCCGCGCGGCCCACAGCGCGCTCTCCCCGCGTGAGGCCGAGTCGGCGGTGCTCATCAAGGCGGCCCAGCAGCTCCAGGCGATCAAGGACGACTGGGCGAATCAGGCCGACGGCCTCAACCGGGCGCTGGGATTCAACCAGAAGGTCTGGACGATCATCGCCGGCGCCGCCGCCGAGCCCGACAGCCCGCTCCCGGCCGAGATCAAGCGCGGCGTCGCCGACCTGTCGATCTTCGTCTTCCGCCGCATGGTGGACACCATGGTCGAGCCGAGCGCCGACAAGCTCGGTGCGCTCATCTCCATCAACCAGAACCTCGCCGCCGGCCTCAGCGCCCGCGCCGCCTGAGGGTCTTTTCCGCGCCGGTCCGGATCGCGCTGCGGGGCGGCGCGTTCGAGGATCTGCATATCGCTCGGAAACACTGTGGAATGCCGGGCGAGCGGCGGCCTTCGGGCTGGGCACATCGACATGCATGGCGATTCCTCGCTGCCTGCGTCGGCGATCTGCGATCCTTTTCCACATGCCGGCCAGCACCATGCGGCCGCGTCCGGTTCGGCCGTCCCGCTCGAAAGGGGACAGCCGGCGGCGCGGCCTCATCGGGTCCGGGTCACGGTCGTTGCGGAGGCGCCTCGGGGGCGCCTGGCTCAGGCGATCCGGTCGACCGGCGTCTGGATCACCGGGGCGACGGGGGCGGCGCGGGCGGCATTCGCCTCCGCGTAGGCGCGATTCTTCAGGACCGTGACGGAGGGCAGCTGCACCACTACGTCACCGCTCGCCGGATCGACGACCTGGTAGACGAGGGTCTTGGCCTCCGGGTCGCGCACGAACTGCGTCTTGTAATCGGTCTCGGCCCGCGCCGCGCGCTCGGGCTTGGCGTCGGCGCTGATGTCGAGGGTGACGGCCGGATCGAGCTTCTGCTCGGGGCCTTGCGCCTCGCGCGCCGCCGGGCGAGCGGGCGGGCTCGGGGTGGTATCGACCGTCACGGGCGCGGCTGCCCGCTCCACCGGCCGGATGGGAGCAATCTCGCTCATCGCTAAACTCCTCGCGGATGAGACACATGCCAGCATTCAACGGGTACCGCGTTAGCGAGACCTTAACGGCGCGCGCAACGTCCCGGAGAACGTGAACGAAGCGTTGCCGGAAACGCAAAATTCCAAACATTCCACGCGGCGTTGCGCCACGATCGAATCTCGTCTTCCTGCTCGGGGGGAGGGCACCCAGCGGCCGGATCGCCCCGACGACGGAATGCCACTGACATGACTCTTTCCCTCCGGGCGGCGGCGCTCGCCGTCCTCGCGCTCGGCGCGATGGCCGAGTCCGCGATCGCGGGCGAGCCGCTCGCGCGCCACCGCTGCGAGATCCTCTCGCGGCTCACCCGGATCCACGAGGCCGGGCCGCGCGACACCTCGTACGATCGCTTCATCGCCGTGGAGCTGCATGGCCGCCCGCAGAGCTACGTCCAGTGCATCTTCCTGCCGTCGGATACGCGGATGCTGTGCGAGGCGTCGTCCGGGGCCTACCGATTCCGGCCCGAGGATGGCCTGCGCCTGCGCCAATCCGAGGAGTCGATCGCCGCGCTCAAGGCGCTGGGATTCGTGCGCAAGGACGTGGCCAGGAACTTCGACGAGGCCAAGAACTTCGAGCGGGAGGTCGAGCTCGGCACGCCGCCCGATCTCGGGGCGGTGGCGGACCTGATCCTCGCGGCCCTGAGCCGGGGCTACGCCGCCGAGCCGAACTCGCGGCTCGATATCACCGCCCCGAAGGCGAAGGGCTTCGATGGGCGCTGCAACCCGCTTGCCGCCCTGAAATAGAACTTGCCGCCCTGGAATAGAAAAGGCCCGCCGCAGGGGTATCCCGCGGCGGGCCTTCGCGATCGGCGTCGAAATCCAGTCTACTCGGCGGCGTCGACGTAGAGCTTGCCGCCCTCCGCCAGGAACTCCTCCGACTTCGCCTTCATCCCGGCCTCGCGCTCGGCGCTCGACATGACGGGGGCGGTGTGGATGACCTCGCCGGCCTCCTCCATCGCCAGCACCTCGGCGCGCAGGTCCTGCGTGATCTTCATCGAGCAGAACTTCGGCCCGCACATCGAGCAGAAATGCGCGACCTTGTGGGCGTCCTTGGGCAGGGTCTCGTCGTGGTAGCTGCGCGCCGTGTCGGGATCGAGCGACAGGTTGAACTGATCCTCCCAGCGGAAGTCGAAGCGGGCACGAGAGAGGGCGTCGTCGCGTAGCTGCGCGGCCGGGTGGCCCTTGGCGAGGTCGGCGGCGTGGGCGGCGATCTTGTAGGTGATGACGCCGGTCTTCACGTCGTCGCGGTTCGGCAGGCCTAGATGCTCCTTCGGCGTGACGTAGCAGAGCATCGCCGTGCCGAACCAGCCGATCATCGCCGCGCCGATGCCGGAGGTGATGTGGTCGTAGCCCGGCGCGATGTCGGTGGTCAGCGGGCCGAGGGTATAGAAGGGCGCCTCGCCGCATTCGCGGAGCTGCTTCTCCATGTTGACCTTGATCTTGTGCATCGGCACGTGGCCGGGGCCCTCGATCATCACTTGGCAGCCCTTGTCCCAGGCGACCTTGGTGAGCTCGCCCAGCGTCTCGAGCTCGCCGAACTGGGCGGCGTCGTTGGCGTCCGCGATGGAGCCCGGACGCAGGCCGTCGCCCAGCGAGAACGACACGTCGTAGGCCCGCATGATGTCGCAGATCTCGTCGAACCGCTCGTAGAGGAACGATTCGCGGTGCCCGGCGAGGCACCAGCGCGCCATGATCGAGCCGCCGCGCGAGACGATACCGGTAACGCGCCGCGCGGTCAGCGGGACATAGGCGAGGCGCACGCCCGCGTGGATGGTGAAGTAGTCGATGCCCTGCTCGGCCTGCTCGATGAGCGTGTCCTTGAAGACCTCCCAGTCGAGCTTGAGCGGATCGCCGCCGACCTTCTCCAGCGCCTGGTAGATCGGCACGGTGCCGATCGGGACGGGGGAGTTGCGCACGATCCAGGAGCGGATGTTGTGGATGTTGCGGCCCGTCGACAGGTCCATGACCGTGTCGGCGCCCCAGCGGATCGACCAGACCAGTTTTTCCACTTCATCCGCAGCCGACGATGTGACCGCCGAGTTGCCGATATTGGCGTTGATCTTCACCAGGAAGTTGCGGCCGATGGCCATCGGCTCGACTTCGGTGTGGTTGATGTTGGCCGGGATGATGGCCCGGCCGCGCGCGATCTCGTCGCGCACGAATTCGGGGGTGACGAAGGCCGGCACCGAGGCTCCGAAGCTGTCGCCGTCGGCGAGCTTGGCCTCGGCCTGCTCCAGCATCGCCTCGCGGCAGAGATTCTCGCGGTGGGCGACGTAGATCATCTCCTCGGTGACGATGCCGGCGCGGGCGAACTCGTACTGCGTCACCATCTGGCCGGGGGCGGCCTTGCGGATGATGCGCTCGGCGGGGCAGGGGGCGACGAGCTTGTCGGCCGCCGCGAACCCGTTGTCCTCGGGCTTCACCGCGCGGGGCTGGATGGCCGCGTAGCCGCGCTTGGCGATCCAGGGCTCGCGCACGCCGGGCAGGCCGGTGTTGAGGTCGATCCGGGCATCCGTCTCGGTATAGGGGCCGGAGGGGTCGTAGACGCGGACCGGCGGCTCCTTCGGGTCGGTCAGCAGGATCTCGCGGTAGGGGACGCGCACGTCCTCGCGGCCGGCGACCGTGGCGTAGACCTTGCGCGAGCCGGTCACGGGGCCGGTGGTCACGGTTTCGGGGCTTCCTTTCGGAAGGTCTTTGGGCAGGACGGGTGCGTTCATCGGGATCTCTCCTGGCGTTGGAGCAACCCGGATCTCGTCGCAGGGCGGAATGGGCGCGGATGCCTTATGGAGGCGTTGCCGCAGGTTCCCGTCCCTCCGCCGGTATGAGCCGGATCAGGTTCAAGGGTCGGGGCGGCGCGCCCTATCTCAGCCCCCGGTCTCGGGGCCCCCCTCGGAACGGTTCGAATCTGTCGAGGTATACCAATCTTGTCAATGCCGGGCGGCAGCCTGAACGAGGGAGAGGCATGGGACGGCGCGCGCGGCGCTGGAGCGCGGAGGACGAGGGCGGGGGCGGCGCATCGGATGCCGCGCTCGTGGTCTGCCCGCTCTGCGAGAGGCCGATTCCGCTAAGTTCCCGTTCCAGCCTCCATCACCTCACGCCCAAACTGAAGGGCGGCAGCCATGGCGGCACGGTGCGGCTGCACCAGATCTGCCATTCCGCCATCCATGCCCGCTACAGCGAGGCCGAGATCGCCCGGCGCCTGTCGGACGTGGAGGCCCTGCGCGCCGATTCGGAGATCGCGCGATTCGTCGCCTGGGTGCGCACCAAGCCCGACGATTTCCACGCCGCCACCCGAATGACGCGGGCCCGCAAGGAGGGCCGCCGACGCCCCTGAAGCCGGGGGGGGGGGCGCTGGTTAAGCGATCCTAAAGGAGCCGCATTTACCGTGCGAAACCGGTCTGCGGCCGTGGCGACGACGATGCCCGGCCGGCTGGGACGCGGTTCAAGACAGGTCAGATGGGCAGAGCACGCGCCGGACGGGACGAGCCGAACTTCGACGTGCCGGAAGGCCGTGCGGGCGCGCGCGGCGATCTCGACCTGCGGCTGTCGCGCGCCGACCGCGCCGGAGGCGGCGGCCAGAAAAGCCCGCAGACGAGAAGCGACGTGCCGAAGCGTGCGAACGGAACCGGTGCCCAGCGTTCCCGCGGCGGCGGCGGACGCGGTTCCTCGGGGGGAGGGCGGCGTCGGCGCTCGTTCCTCGGCCGCCTCGTCTACGGGGGCGTCGTGCTCGGCCTGTGGGTGCTGATCGGGGTCGCCGGCCTGATCGCCTATCACGCCTCGCAACTGCCGCCGATCGACCAGCTCGCCGTCCCGAAGCGGCCGCCGAACATCGCGATCCTGGCGAGCGACGGCTCGCTGCTCGCCAATCGCGGCGAGACCGGCGGCCGGGTGGTCGGCATCAAGGAATTGCCGCCCTATCTGCCGCGCGCCTTCGTCGCCATCGAGGACCGGCGCTTCTACAGCCACTGGGGCGTCGATCCGGTGGGCATCGCCCGCGCGGTGGCGCAGAACATCACCCGGCGCGGCGTCTCGCAGGGCGGCTCGACCCTGACGCAGCAGCTCGCCAAGAATCTTTTTCTGACTCCGGAAAGGTCGGCTTCGCGAAAAATCCAGGAAGCGATCCTGGCGCTCTGGCTGGAGCACACCTATTCGAAGGACGAGATCCTCGAACTCTACCTCAACCGGGTCTATTTCGGCGCGGGCGCTTACGGCGTCGAGGCGGCGGCGCAGCGCTATTTCGGAAAGCCGGCAAAGAACGTCTCGCTGGCGGAGGCCGCCATGCTCGGCGGTCTCGTGCAGGCGCCCTCGCGGCTCGCGCCGAACCGCAACCTGCCGGCGGCGCAGGCGCGCGCGGCGCAGGTGCTCGCGGCGATGCAGGAGCTCGGCTTCGCCAAGCCCCAGGACGTGAAGGTCGCCCTGGCCCAGCCGGCCCGGACGGCGAGCACGCGCGGCGGCGGCTCGGCCAACTACGTGGCCGATCTCGTCATGGACGTGCTCGACGATTTCGTCGGCAAGTTCGAGAGCGACATCGCCGTGCAGACCACGGTCGATCCCGCGCTCCAGGCCGCCGCCGAGAAGGCGCTCGTCGACGAGCTCAACGCCAAGGGCGGCAAGTACAATGTCGGGCAGGGCGCGCTGGTCTCGATGCGGCCGGACGGCGCCATCCGGGCCCTGATCGGCGGCCGCGACTACGCGCAGAGCCAGTTCAACCGGGCGACGACCGCCAAGCGCCAGCCGGGCTCGTCCTTCAAGCCCTTCGTCTATCTCGCCGCCGTCGAGCGCGGCGCGACGCCCGACACCGTGCGCGAGGACGCGCCGATCAAGCTCGGCAACTGGCAGCCCGAGAACTATTCCCACCAATACGAGGGCGCGGTCACGCTGCGCACCGCGCTCGCGCTGTCGCTGAACACGGTGGCGGTGCGCCTCGGCCAGGAGGTCGGGCCGAAAGCCGTGGTGCAGACGGCCCAGCGCCTCGGCATCTCCTCCGCCCTCCAGGCGAACGGCTCCATCGCGCTCGGCACCTCGGAGGTGACGCCGCTGGAGATGGTCGGCGCCTATGGGGCCTTCGCCAACGGCGGCACCGGGGTGATCCCCTACGTCATCGCCTCGGTGAAGGGCCCGGACGGCAAGCTCCTCTACAAGCGCGCCGACAGCAGCCTCGGCCGCGTGATCGACCCGAACGCGGTCGGCATGATGAACGCCATGATGCACGAGACCTTCGTGATCGGCACGGCCAAGAAGGGCGACATCCCCGGCTGGGACCTCGCGGGCAAGACCGGCACCAGCCAGGATTTCCGCGACGCCTGGTTCATCGGCTACTCGGGCAGCCTCGTCACCGGAATCTGGCTCGGCAACGACGACGGCGAGCCGACGAAGAAGGCGTCGGGCGGCAATCTGCCCGTCGAGATCTGGAGAAACTACATGGGCGTGGCGCTGAAAGGTCAGACGCCCGTGCCGCTGCCCGGCCTCAACCGCTGGCGCAAGCCGCCGGAGACCACCGCCTCCGTGTCGAGCGGCCAGACGCCCGGCGGCCTCCTCGGGGCGCTGCTCGGCGATCCGCAGCCGGCGCCGCGCCAGGCCCAGGCCCCGTCGCAGCGGCCGCGGCAGCCGGCGGCCGAGGACAAGAACTTCCTCGAGAAGCTCTTCGGCCTCTGAGGGGTCCCCCGCGCCGGACAGCGCGGGCGTCATCCGATCTTAACCATGTCCGGTAGCGGGGCGCTCACCTATGCGACCTTAAGCTGCGCGGCACGAGGTGGCCGGACACAGGGTTCATGCTCTCAGCCTGGAAGGACGCCGTCGCGACGCACCTGCACGACCGGGCCTCCCGCCTGATCGCGTGCATCGGGCTGTTCGTGACGCTCGGCCTCTGCCTGCTCGGCGTCTACCTCATCCTCGCCCTGCGCGACGCGGCGTGGCGGCAGGCGGAGCTCGGCGCCACCAACATGCTCGGCGTCATCGAGCAGGCGGTGGCGCGCAACGTCGAGATGTACGACCTCTCGCTGCGTGCCGTGGCGGAGGAGGCCAGGACGCCGATCTTCGGCGATCTGCCTCCGCCGATCCGCCGCCTCGCGCTCTTCGACAGGTCGAGCACGGCCGCCGGGCTCGGCACCATCCTGATCGTCGACGCGGAGGGCCGGGTCGAGCTCTCCTCTATCGCCGGCACGCCCTCGACCGTCTCCCTCGCCGATCTGCCGGAGTTTCTCGGCCACAAGGCGAACCCGGATCTCGGGCTGGTCATGGGGGTCCCGAGGACCTCGCGCGTCAGCGGGCGGCAGGTGGTGCCCATGAGCCGGCGCATCGTCAGCCCCGGCGGCGCCTTCACCGGCATCGTCAGCGGCGCGATCCGGCTCGATTATCTCCAGACCCTGTTCGCCCGGCTCACCATCGCCTCGGGCAGCGCGCTCAACCTGTTCCTCGCGGACGGGACGCTGCTGGCCCGCTCCCCCTACAAGCCGGAGAATATCGGCCGGAGCATCGCCGCCGGCGAGCCCTATCGCCGCTTCCAGACGGAGCGGCGCGGCCTGTTCGTGTCGAACTCCGCCATCGACGGTGTCGAGCGCCTCTACGCCTTCGCGCATATCGACGGCTTTCCGCTGATCGTCGACGTGGCGGTCGGCGTCGACAGCATCACCGCCGTCTGGCGGCCCAAGGCGGTCATGATCGGCACGCTCATGGCGGGCCTGATCCTGATGACGCTCAGCCTGACATGGCTGTTGCACCGCGAGATCGTCCGTCGCGCCGCCGCCGAAGCCTCGTCCCGCACCGCCAACGCCGAGCTCGCGGCGCTGGCGCGCACGGACAGCCTGACCGGACTGCCGAACAGGCGCCGCTACGACGAGGTCTTCGCCGCCGAGTGGAGACGCGCGGTCCGCACAGGAGCCTCGCTCTCCCTGCTGCTGCTCGATACCGACCACTTCAAGCGGTTCAACGACCATTTCGGCCATCATGTCGGCGACGGCGTGCTCCAGGCCGTCGCCGCCTGCCTGCGCGATCTCCTCGATCCCCGCGACGCGATCGCCTGCCGGATCGGAGGCGAGGAGTTCGCGGTGATCCTGCCCTGCACGGGCGAGGCCGAGGCACGGGCCTGCGCGGAGCGGATCCGCCGCGCGGTGGTCGGCTTGCAGATCCCGCACGCGCCCGAGGTCGGCGGCGTCGCGACGATCAGCGTCGGCGTCGCCCATGCCGCTCCCTCGTCCGAGGCCGTGATCGAGCACCTCTTCGCCCAGGCGGACGCCGCCCTCTACGAGGCCAAGCGCGCGGGCCGCAACCGCGTCCGGGTCGGCGCGCAGGCGGCGTCTGCGCGTCCGGCCGCGCTCAGCGCCTGAGCGCGTCGGGCAGGGCTGCTCAGAGCATCGGCAGCGTCGCCGGCCGCCGGCCGCGCGGGAACTGCGCGTCGATCGCCGCGATCTCTTCCTCGCCGAGCACGAGGGCCCCCGTCGAGGCGTTCTCGACGGCGCGGGCCGCCCGGCCGGTCTTGGGCACCGTGAAGGTGTGGTCGAGCCGCGTGAGGAAGGCCAGGGCCACCGCATAGGGGGTGGTGCCGTGGTCTCGCGCGATGGCCGCGAGCACCTGGCCGCCGGGGCTGCGGGGGCTCGGGAAATCGCCGCTGCCGAAGGGCGAGTAGCCCACCATCGCGACGCCGTTCCTCTGGCACCAGGGCAGCACCGCGTGCTCGATGGCGCGTTCGCCGAGATGGTAGAGCACCTGGTTGCAGGCGATGCGGTACGGCCCCGCGATGCGCAGCGCCTCGTCGAGTTCCGGCACGTCGAAGTTGCTCACGCCCCAGGCGAGGATCTTGCCGTCGCGGCGCAGGTCCTCGAACCCGGCGATGGTCTCCTCCAGCGGATGGCTGCTGGGCCAATGCAGCAGGAAGCAGTCGAGCCGGTCGGTGCCGAGCTGGCGGAGCGACTGCTCGCAGGCTCGCACGGTGCCCCGGCGGGTGGCGTTCGACGGCACTACCTTGGAGACGAGATAGACCTCCTCGCGCATCCCCGCGATCGCCTCGCCGACGATGGCCTCGGCCTCTCCGTACATCTCGGCGGTGTCGATATGGGTCATGCCGGCGTCGATCCCGGCGCGCAGCGCCGCCACCGCCTCGCCACGGCTCGCGCCGTCGATCCGCCACGTCCCCTGGCCGATCACCGGCACGCGCATCCCTGTCGCGCCGAAGCCGCGCATCCTCATGGCTGTCCTCTGCGGGGCATCGCATATCCTTCGTTGGGCGGGGGCGCCTTATTCGCGCCATCATACGGGAATGACCAATGGCGATGGCACCCCTCTCAGGGCCTGTTTCGAGACCAGGGACGCGCCGTGTTCAGCCTCGCCCCGATTCCGCGTGACGTGAAGCGGACAATTCCCCCGGCGGCGCGGGGCGCCGCCTGATGCTGCCGCAGCACCGCTGGTTCTGGGTCGCCCTCCTGCTCGCCTGCGGCGGGGCCGGGCTCCTCTACAACATCATCTTCGCCGCCGGCGCCACGCCGGTGGCCGGGCTGGTCTATGGCCTGGCCGTGGGCGGGGCGGGCCTCGCCTTCGACCGGGGGCTAATCCTCGCCGGGCTCCAGACCCGCATGCGGCGGCTGCCGGCGATGCTCTACGTGCCGGCGGCGGAGCTCGCCTACGTGCTGATGATCGCGCTCGGCATCGCGCTGGGCGGTCTCCTGGTCTGGACCTTCGGCCTCACGGACGACACCCTGTCGAACGCCGTCAGGATCACGCCGCGGGTGCTGGCCTATTCGCTGGCGGTCTCGGCGCTGCTCGTCTTCGTGGTGCGGATGCGCGATCTCATCGGCGGCGAGGTCTTCGTGAACTTCCTCGTCGGCCGCTACCACCAGCCGGTGATGGAGGAGCGCATCTTCCTGTTCCTCGACGTGGTCGGCTCCACCGCCTTCGCGGAAACCCACGGGGACCTCCGGGCGCAGGCCTATCTCGGCGCGGTCTTCGCCACGCTCGCCGACCCGGTGCGCCGCAACGCCGGATCGACGGACGACTATATCGGCGACATGGCGATGATCACCTGGCCGATGGAGCGCGGCCTCAAGAACGCCCGCTGCGTGTCCTGCGTGTTCGATGTACTCGACCGGATCGAGGCGGAGGCGGAGGCGTGGCAGGCCCGCTTCGGCACCGTCCCGCGCCTGCGCGCGGCGCTCCACGGCGGATCGGTGGTGACGGCGGAAGTCGGCGTCGACCGGCACAAGATCGCCTATTTCGGCGATGCCGTGAATGCGACCGCCCGGATCGAGAGCCTGTGCCGCCCGCTCGACGCGTCGATCCTCATCTCCGACGACCTGCTGGCGCGCCTCGACCGGCTGCCGCCGGGCATCCGCGCCCTGTCGCTGGGGGCGCACAGGGTGCGCGGCCGGGGACAGCCCCTGTCGGTATCGCGCCTGGAGCGCGAGGGCAGCACGGCGCTTCCCCTGCCGGGGCGGGACGTACCCGTCGCGCCGCCCGCGCCGCCCCTGCGCAGCGGGGCGGTCCGGCGGTGAGCGCCCGGCACCCGCAGACGCCGCGCCCGAGGACGTGGCGGACGGTTCTGCGGCTGGCGTTGCAGTTGGGCTTTCCGCTCGTGGGGATCGTCGTGATCGCGCGCGCGGCGGTGGCGTCCATCGGCGGCGAGATCGCGCCGGCCCGTTTCGCCCTCGGCCTGCTGCTGATCGTACTGACGGTCAGCGCCCGGCTGGTGCCGGGGCGTTAGGACCCGTCGGGCGCTTTCGGAAGCGCCATGTCCGGATGGAGAACCGGGACGCTTCTCCTGGACGCACTCCGGCTCAGAGACCGGCGGCGCGCTTCAGCGCCTCGTTGATCCGGTCCTGCCAGCCCGGACCGTCCTTCTGGAAATGCTCCAGCACGGCGCTGTCGAGACGCAGCGTCACGCTCTCGCGGGCGCCGGGCACGGCGGCCTGGAGCTTCGGCGCGGCGGGGGCCGGAGCGGCCGGCCGGCTGGTCGCGGCCCGGAAGGCGGCCTCCGCGGCCTGGCGGGCGTCGCCGCCGGTGCGGCGGGGGCGGTCGAAGGGAGCCATCGCGCGCCTCAGGACCGCTTGCGCTTCTTCGGGGCGGCGGCGGCCGCCTCGGCGGCCTTCAGGGCCTTGGCCTCCTCCTCGGCGGCCTCCTTGGCGAGGCGCAGCGCGCGCAGGCGCACGGTGCGCTCGTCGATGGCGCGCAACGCGGCGTGATGTTCGGCCATGGCCTGGGCGCCTTCCTTCGCCATGCGGTCGGCGCGCTCCGCGCGTTCGGCGGCTCGCGTCTGGGCGTCGGCGTCCTGGCTCATCGGGTTCCTTTCTGACGGCTGCGCCGAGGAGGCGCGGGCGGCTGCTGCCGCGGCCGTTATTCGTTCGCGATACCGGTCTCGACGCGGGATATGGGGAGCGCGGGCCGGGATTGCACGCCTCGCGGCTCCGTCGAGGGGGCGCGACGGCGCGGGCGCGCCCCTCCTTACCACGCCGGCCCCGGAAAGGCAGACGTTTCTCGCCCCCCGTCCTCAGCCGATCGCCGGGCCGGATCTACCGGCCGGGGCTGAAGCGCATCGGCACCGTGACAGAGAGGCTCGGCTGCGTGATGCCGGCCGGCGCCGCCGGCAGGCTGCCCCGCACGGCCGCCAGCGCCGCGCTGTCGATGGCGCCGACGCCGCTGCTGCCGGCGAGCCCCGCGCTGAGCACCTGTCCGCCGCGCGAGACGGTGAAGCGCACCGTGGCGACGCCCCCCGAGGTGCCGGCGGCGGCGTTGCGGTTCATGCGCCCGTGGATGGCGGAGGCGATCATGCCCTTCCACTGCGCCATGGCGTTCGGGTCGTTGCCGCGCGCCGCCTGCCCGCTGCCGCTCTGGCGCGAGGTCGCAGCCTGAGAGCGCTCGGAGCTGCCGGCGCTCTCAGCGGCCCGGACGCGGGCGTCGCGGGCCGCCTTCAGCTTGGCTTCCCGGCGCTCCTTGAGGATCTTCTCGCGCTGCTCCTCGATCTGCTCGCGGCGCTGCTCCTCGCGGGCGGCCTTCAGCTTGGCCTCCCGGCGCTCCCTGAGCTTCTCGAGATCCGGCTTGACGGGCTTGGGCGGCTCGGGCCTCGCGACGGGCGGCGGCGGAGCCAGCGGCTCGGCCTGCGTCGCGGCGGAGGTGATGACCTGGCTCTCCGGCTCCGTCGGCACGGCCTCCGGAGGCGGCTCGGTGAGCGCCACGGCCGGCGGCGGCTCGACCGCCTCGGGAGGCTTCTCGGCGACCGTTTCCTCGGGTGCGACCTGCGCCGTGGTGTCCGGGGGCCTGGTCGGCTCGGCCTCGGTGGGCTTTTCGGTCGGGACGGTCTCGGTCGGCGCGGGGCTGGCGTCGAGGGTCTCGTTGGGCGTCACCGTCTCGGCGTCGGCCATCTGCGGCGCGAGGTCGATGGAGATCACGTTCTCGCCAGGAGGCGCCGGCGGCGCGAGCCTGTAATAGGCGATCCCGACGAGGGCGCCGGCATGGATCAGCAGGGCGACGAGGAAGGCGGCGACGAGACCGGAAGGCTTGTGCTCGGGCTCGCCCGTCGAAACGAGGGTGCTCATGGGGCTACTGCGCCGCTCCAGCAGCGGGCGCGGCGGGAGCGGCGGCAGGCGCCTTCGCCGGTCCGCCGGGCGACTGCGCGATCAGCGACACCTTGGTGAAGCCGGCCTGCCCCACGAGACCCATGATCTCCATGATCCGGCCGTAGGGAACCTCCTTGTCGCCGCGCACCAGCACGACCTGGCCGGGATCCTCGGCCGCGAAAGCGCGCAGCTTCGGCATCAGGCTCTCGGGCGTGAACACCTCCTTGGCGATGGAGGGGGCGCCGTCCTTGTCGATGGTGACTTCCAGGGGCTTCTTGGCCTGCGCCACCTTGGCGGCGGAGGTCTTCGGAAGCTGCACCGGCACGCCCGTTGTCATGAGCGGCGCCGCGACCATGAAGATGATCAGCAGCACCAGCATCACGTCGACCATCGGCGTGACGTTGATCTCCGACATCGGAACGTCGTCGAGACCGTCCTCGTCGCCGCCGTCGCCGGAGCGGATGGAACCCATCGCCATCGTCGAGCCCTCCTATGGGCCGGCCCGCGCGGGGCCATGGCCGGAAGCGGCCGCGAACCGGCTTCCGAAAGACATTGTCGCCGCGCGGTCCCGCCGGGACCCGCGACCGTTCGGAAGGAGGCGGATTATTCCGCCGCGGCCGCGCGGCTCTGCACGCCGCGATCGCGGGCGAGGCGGTTGCCGAGCGTCGCGATGCTGGACACGAAGGAGCCCTGCACATGGCTGACGTCGCCGGTGAGCTTGTTGTAGGCCATCACGGCGGGGATCGCGACGACGAGGCCGATGGCGGTGGCGAACAGCGCCTCCGCGATGCCCGGCGCCACCACCGCGAGCGAGGTGTCCTGGCTCTTCGCGATGGCCGAGAACGAGTTCATGATGCCCCAGACCGTCCCGAACAGGCCGATGAAGGGCGCCGTCGAGCCGGCGGTGGCGAGCAGCGTCAGGCCGCCGCGCAGGCGCTTCACGTCGACGGCCAGCGCCGCCCGCATGGCGCGCTCGATCCTGTCGCGGCGCTCGGCGCGGGTCTCGGTGGGGTCCTGGTCGCGCCAGGCCTCGAGCCCGGCCTGGGTGATATGGGCCGCGAGCCCCGTCCCCTTCCCGTCGAGGGTGCCCCCCGAGCCCACCAGAGTGGCGAAGCTGCGCGCCTGCCGCTTGGCGCCCGAGAGCCGCACGAGCTTCTCGAACACCACCGTCCAGCAGGCGATCGAGGCGACCACCAGCAGGATCATCACGCCCTTCACGATCGGATCGGCCTGGAGGAACAGGCCGAGGAAGGAGAAGTCGTGGACGACCTCGATCGGGGCGGATGCTGGATCCATGACGGACTCCTGAAAGAATGACCTGCCGGCGCCCGCGGCGCCGGGAACGAAGAGCGGCCGCCCTCAGCGGTCGAAGGGGACGCTCGCCTTGGATTCGGTCTCGATGCGCTCCAGGCAGGACTCGCGGCCGGCCTCCCCGCCCTCGCAGGCGAGCACGTCGTTGAGCAGCAGCCGGCCGGTCTTCGCGCAGGAGAGGCCGGCGAAATCGAAGATCTTCACGACGGTCTTCTTGTCGGCGATCGGCCCGAGCTCGACGGCGAGCCGCTTCTGGGCGACCCCGTCCGTATCGAAGGCGAAGATGTCGACCTTGAGGGATTTCAGCGCCGTGCCCCGGCTGTTGTCGACGAGGAGATAGGTCCGGCAGGAATCGCCGGCCGGCTCCAGCCGGTTGAGCTGCAACTTGAGCGGGATCCTGGCGGCGGGCTTGGCGTCCTGCGCCGAGGCGGGCAGGGCGAGGGAGACCGCCGCGAGGGCCGCCGCGCCCAGCGCGATGCGTCCGAGCGCCGTAGCCGTCGTCTGAACCTGCGCTGCGACCATCGTTCTTCCCGCCTCTCCGTGGCGACCGGCACCGGACCCGCATCGGCGCGGGCCGGGCGATCCTTGTGAACCGATGCGAGCAAATCCCGCCGGCGCGACGCTCCGGTGAGCCGGGGAACGCCGCCCAGGCGCCATGGACGGCGCGTGTGCCGCTGGCGTCCGTGATCCGTGGCGCCGGAGTATCCGAGGTGGCGGCGGTTGATCAAGGCCGCGGCGCAATATCAGAGCGATTCCAAAATGTTACCCAAGTGCAACGCTCCCCTGGGCCGGCTTTGCCGTTTCATCCCGCATGACATGCGTAAAGCTCCCGGAACGGTCGCCGGCCCCCGGCGAGACCGGGGCCGCCCTTGATGCGGGAGGGCGGCTCTCCATATCGAGTCCATCGGCGTTCCGCCGAGAGGGTGCTGCGCAGGCGGGCCCTCGCCAGCCACGAAGTGCCGCTCCGGTTCTCGCCGGGGGCTTCGCGAGGGACGATTGCGAGAGATGACGCGTCCATCACCCTTCGGACATCCGTTCCTGCTCGGCTTCGACGAGATCGAGCAGGCCCTCGACCGCGTTTCCAAGGCGGCGAATGACGGCTATCCGCCCTACAACATCGAGCGCCTCGCGCGCACGGAGGACCAGCCGGACCGGCTGCGCATCACCCTCGCGGTGGCCGGCTTCACCCGCGACCAGCTCGACGTGATGCTCGAGGAGAATCAGCTCGTGGTCCGGGGGCGGCAGGTCGAAGAGCGGGAGAAGCATTTCCTCCATCGCGGCATCGCCGCGCGTCAGTTCCAGCGGGCCTTCCTGCTCGCGGACGGCATGGAGGTGATCGGCGCCGACCTGTCGAACGGCCTCCTGTCCATCGATCTCGTCCGGCCGGAGCCGGAGCGGGTCATTCGCAAGATCGCTATCGCAGCGCGCGACGAGTGACCCCATCTATAGCATTGCCGGCTCGTCGCTTCGGGACGAGGTCCGGCCGGACGCTCTGCCTTTAAGGAGGGCATGACATGACCCAGCACGACACGACTCCCCGGATCGAGATCTCCACCACCGAGCTCGCCGCTCTCGGCGAAGGCCACATCGCCTATGTGCGGCCGATCCGCTCGGAGGAGGTCAAGGCGCTCTTCCCGCAGGCACCGGACGTGACGCCCGGCATGGACCTGTTCGCGCTGCTCTCGGCCAACGGCACGCCGATCCTGCTCGCCGACTCGCGCGACGTGATCGTGGCGAATGCCGTCGCCAACGACCTCCACACGGTCAGCCTGCACTAACAGCCCATCTCGGCCACGGCCGCGATGAGGCGGGCGATGTCCTGCGGGCGCGAGAGGCGGTGATCGCCGTCGGCGATCAGGGTCAGCACCGTGCCGTCCGCCGGAAGCCTGTCGAGCAGGCGGAAGGCGTGCGGATGCGGCACGTCCGGGTCGCGCATACCCTGGAGGATGTGGACCGGGCAGCCGAGATCCAGCGGGCCGGTGAGCAGCCGGTTCGTCCGGCCGTCCTCGATCAGCGCCATGGTGACAGGATCGGGCTCCGGCGCGTAGGCGCTCGGGCGCATCCAGACCCCGTCGTTCAGCAGTGTCCTGCGGACCTCCTCGGGAAAGGCGTCCCACATCAGGTCCTCGGTGAAATCGAGGGCCGGGGCGATGAGCACCAGCCCGGTGGCCGGTGCCTCGCCCCGGCGCAGCCTGTTGCGGGCGGCGAGGCAGGCGATCCAGCCCCCCATAGAGGAGCCGATCAGCACCGGCCGCTCCGGCGCGAAGGCGGCGAGGACGGCTTCGGCGTCCTCCAGCCATGTGGATATCGTGGACGCGGCGAAATCGCCTTCCGAGTCGCCGTGCCCGCTATAGTCGAAACGCACCAGCCTGCGGCCCGCGCTTTCGGCCCAGGTATCGACGGCCCGCGCCTTGGTGGCGCCCATGTCGGAGCGGAAGCCCCCGAGCCAGACCACGGGCGGCCCCGCTCCCTCGCGGACCCGCACGGCAATGGCCCTGCGGGCATCGCCGGTGCCGGCCGTGATGAAATCCGGCGGTCCCTCGGATGCGCTGTCCGTCATGCTGCGTCCCTTTCGAGGCCGCGACGCATCGCTTTGACTGCATCGCGCTCAGCCTTCGTTTACCGGACCGTAAAGAGCCTTGCCGATGCTTTCGCAATGAGGAATTCCCGCACCAGCCTCGGCGGTTCCGCGCGGACGGCGCGATTCCGGCAGCCCCGAGGTGCCCGATGAACGGCGAGGTGCGTCCGGGCAACGGCTTCCCGTCCGAGCAGGGCCCGCTCGCCGGCGCGCGCGTGCTCCAGATCATCCCCGAGCTCGATGCCGGCGGGGCCGAGCGCACCACCGTCGACATTGCGGCGGCGCTGGCGGCGGCGGGCGCGCGGCCGCTCGTCGCCACAACGGGCGGACGGCTCGTCGGCGAGCTCCAGGCCAAGGGCGGCGTCTGGCTGCCCTTCCCGGCGGCCTCCAAGAACCCCGTCGCCATGGCGCTCAACGTCGGCCGGCTGATGCGGCTGTGCCGGCGCGAGGGCGTGCAGATCATCCATGCCCGTTCTCGGGCCCCGGCCTGGGTGGCGCTGGGCGCGGCGCGGCGCCTCGGCATCCCCTTCGTCACCACGTATCACGGCAGCTATTCCGGCCGCACCGGGGTGAAGGTGCTCTACAATTCGGTGATGGCGCGGGGCGATGCGGTCATCGCCAACTCGCACTACACCGCCGATCTGATCCGCTCGCTCCATGCCGAGCAGGCGGGCGAGCGGGTTCAGGTCATCCATCGCGGCACCGATCTCGCGATCTTCAACCCCGTCGCCGTCGGGCCGGCGCGGGTCGAGGCGCTGCGCCGGGCCTGGGGCGTGCAGCCCCACGAGCGGGTCGTCCTGCTCGCCGCCCGCCTGACCGCCTGGAAGGGCCAGCGCGTGCTGATCGAGGCGGCGCGGCGCATGCGCGATGCCGGAGTGCCGGATTTCGTCGTGGTGCTCGCAGGCGATCCGCAGGGGCGGGTCGCCTACGAGCGCGAGCTCGACGGGCTGATCGCGGCGCGGGGCCTCGACGGGATCGTGCGCCGGGTCGGGCATTGCGTGGACATGCCGGCGGCGTTCCGCGCGGCTTCCGTGGTCGCGGTGCCTTCCGTGGAGCCGGAGGCGTTCGGCCGCTCGGCGGTGGAGGCGCAGGCCCTCGGCACCCCCGTGGTGGTGTCCGATCTCGGCGCGGTGCCCGAGACCGTGCTGAGCCCGCCCGCCGTTCCCCAAGCCCAGCGCACGGGCTGGCGCGTCACCGCCGGAGACGACGCGGCATTGGCGGAGGCGTTGACCGAGGCGCTCTCCCTCGGGGCCAGCGCGCGGGATGCTTTAGGACGGCGCGGCCGGGCGCATGTCGCCGCCCATTTCTCGCTGGAGCGCATGTGCGAGGACACGCTCGCGGTCTATGCCCGCCTTCTCGGCCCGGCGGCGATGTGAAAGCGCGCGCAGGGCACCCATATCCGGTGGTGAACCAATCGCGGCCGTCGATGTTGACTTGTCGCGGGGTTCGGACAAGGTACTTCGTCCGGGAAAGGCCGGAGCGAGTGGTGGCCACGGCATTCCGAGGGAGTGCCAGCGGCTGCCGTTTCGTCGTTGTTTCAGGAGATCACAGCCATTCGTAGACCCATGAGAGCCATGCCGGCCCCGCAGAAGGACGGGCCGCGCGCCAACAGGGACATCCGCGGCGTCCGCGAGGTCCAGCTCATCGACGACACCGGCCAGAACCGCGGCGTCGTGCCCTTCTTCGATGCGCTCGCCATGGCCGAGGAGGCCGGGCTCGACCTCGTCGAGATCGCGCCGAACTCCGTTCCGCCGGTCTGCAAGTTCCTCGATTACGGCCGTTTCCGCTTCCTCGAGCAGAAGAAGCAGAACGAGGCGCGCAAGCGTCAGAAGACGGTCGAGGTGAAGGAGATCAAGCTCCGGCCCGGCATCGACAAGCACGATTACGACGTGAAGATGAAGGCCGTGCAGCGCTTCTTCGAGGAAGGCGACAAGGTCAAGGTCACGCTCCGCTTCCGCGGCCGCGAGATGGCGCACCAGGATATCGGCCTGCGCCTGCTCGAGCGCGTCAAGCACGAGACCGCCGAGATCGCCAAGGTGGAGAGCGAGCCCATGCTCGAAGGCCGCCAGATGATCATGATCCTCGCGCCGCGCTGACGAGCGGCGCGCGACCACCTCCATGATCCTTCCATGACCCTCGCGGTCTTCGCGGGGCCCCCGCCGTCAGTCGATCGCGGGCCGTCTCCATGAGCGACGGCTTCCTGACCCGCCGGGTGCCGCTCGGCGGCCGCCGGCGCGTGATCCACGCGCCCGAGGGCGACTACGCCTTCAGCCGCTACACCACCGATCGCGGCTTCCGTCACTTCCAGCGCCTGTGCCGGGCGGTGCTCGATGCCGAATCCGTCTGCCTCGATATCGGCGCCAATATCGGGCTGACGGCGATGATGATGGCGGATGTCGCCAGGCGCGGACGCATCTACGCCATCGAGGCGGCCCCGCGGAACATCGCCGCCCTGAGGCGCAACGTCTTCGAGCACGGCGCCTCGGTGATCCGCCCGGTGCATTGCGCGGTGGGCGCGCAGGAGGGCTCGATCTCCTTCGCCGACAACTCGACCTTCGGCTACGTGCTCTCGGCCGCCGACCTCGCCGGCTCGGTCGGCACGCAGGTGGACTTGCGGCCGATAGACCGGCTCGCCGAGGAATGGGGCCTGACGCGGCTCGACTTCATCAAGATCGACGTCGAGGGTTTCGAGCAGGACGCGCTGACGGGCGCGCGGGGGATGCTGGCGCGGTTCGATCCGCTGGTGATGCTGGAGTTCAACTCCTGGTGCCAGATCTCGGCCTATGACCGGAGCCCGCGCCGCTTCCTCGAATGGCTGCTCGACAGCTTCGCCGAGCTTCATGTCTGGCGCCACGGCCGGCTGTGGTCGGTGCGGGAGATGGGCGCGCATGCCTTCCTGCACACCCACCTGATCGAGCACCATTGCAACACCGACCTGCTCGCGGCCCAGGGGCCGGAGCGGATCGCGCGCCTGCGGGCGGCGCTCGCGGCGCCGACGGGCGCTGCCGCCCTTCTCGGGCGGCTGGCGAGGCGCTGAGGCGCCCCTCGTCTATTTCAACTGCGCCACCTGCGCGTCGCCGCGCCGGCGCAGCACCTTCACGGTCACGTCCTCGTCGTGGCGTTCGAGGCGCAGGTCCATGCGCGTGCCGCCGAGCTTCAGGTTGAAGATCGAGATCCCGTCGAGGAAGGACGGCAGGGTCGGGTTGCGGAAGCGGACGCGGTTGCGGGCGTGGTCGAGCTCGAGCCCCAGGCAGGCGGCGAGGAAGGCGAAGGGCGCCGCCGCCGCCCAGGCCTGCGGGCTGCACGCCACGGGGTAGGAGACCGGCCCGCGCTGCCGCCGCCGCATGAAGCCGCAGAAGAGTTCCGGCAGGCGCTTCTGGTCCTGATAAAGGGCGGTGTCGAACATGCCCTGGAAGATGCGCGCCGCCTCCTGCTTGAGGTCGTAGCGGGCGAGCCCCAGCGCCACGATGGCGTTGTCGTGCGGCCAGATCGAGCCGTTATGGTAGGACATCGGGTTGTAGCGCGCCTCACCGCGCGCGATGGTGCGCACGCCCCAGCCGTTGAAGCCGTCCTTCGAGAGCAGCGTCGCCGCGACCTTGGCCGCCCGTTCGGGTAGGGCGATGCCGGTGAACAGCGCGTGGCCGGCGTTGGACGAGCGCACGGCGCATTGCTTCTTCTCGCCGTCGAGGGCCAGCACGTAGGTGCCGATCTCGTCGTTCCAGAACGCCTTGTCGAAGGCCGCGCACAGGGCCTTCGCCTCGTCGGTCAGGCGCTCGGCGAGCGCATCGTGGCCGAGCATGGCGGCGAGCTTCGCCATGCCGTTCTTGGCGGCGTAGACGTAGCCCTGCACCTCGCAGAGCGCGATCGGCCCCTTGGCGAGCTGGCCGTCCGTGTGGAAGATCGAATCGTGGCTGTCCTTCCAGCCCTGGTTCTCGAGGCCCTTGTCGGTGTCGCGGGCGTATTCGACGAAGCCGTCGCCGTCGCGGTCGCCGTATTGGTTCATCCAGGCGAGCGCCAGTTCGAGCGCCGGCCAGACATGGGCGATGGTCTCGCGGTCGCCGGTGACGGAATAGTATTCCCAGGCCAGCATCACGAAGAGCGGCGTGCCGTCGATGGTGCCGTAATAGTGCCGGAAGGGCACCTCGCCGAGCATCGCCATCTCGCCGCGACGGGTCTCGTGGAGCACCTTACCGGGCTGCGCGTCGGCGGCGGGGTCGACGGCCTTCGCCTGAGTCGAGGCGAGGTAGCGCAGCACGCCCTTGGCGAAGTTCGGGTCGATCCACAGCACCATCATCGCCGTGATGATGCCGTCGCGCCCGAAGACGGTGGAGTACCAGGGGATGCCGGCGAAGGGGTAGATGCCCTCCGGCGTGCGGCTCGCCAGCATGTAGAGGTCGGCGGTGGCGCGGCAGGCGGCCTCGTTGAACTGATCGTTCGAGGAGATGATCGTGGTGATGCCCGCCGTCATGGCGCGCAGGTCCCGCCGCGCGTCGCGGTAGGCGCGGGCGAAGGCGGCGCCTTCCGCGAGGCCCTTCGGCAGGCGGGCGGCGGTGCTGCCGGCCGCCGCCGAGAGCCCGGCGGCGGCGTCCTCGCCGACCTTCTCGGCGGCCGGGGCGCTGGTGAAGGCCCGGTGCGATTCGCAGACCACGCGCACGAATAGCGAGGCCCGTTCGCCGGGCTCCAGATGCACCTCGAACTCGGCCTTGCCCGGCTCCAGACGCTTCGGCGTCGGCCCGAAATGCAGCGCGGTGGTGCGCACCATCTCGTCGAGGCCGACATAGCGGAACTGCACCTCGCGCTCGCTCGCCACCTGCACGGAGCGCTTGCCGCGCACCGCGCGGTCCATGCCGCGCACCTCGAACAGGTCGCGGTAGTCGGCGTCGAAGGTGATCGCGATCTTGAGGGTGCGCGCCCGCGAATCGTAGGAGCGCAGGCCGATCCGGTCGTAGCAGGCGCCCCGGAACAGGAACTTGGTGCGCTCGATGGCGATCACCTCGCGCGGGATCGAGGTCTCGTCATGCGCGTCGATGCGGATGTCGGGCGTCGTCATGTCGACGCTGAGCGCGCCGTTGTCGTCCTGCATCACCGAGGAGAGCAACAGCGGGCGCTGTCCCTCGATGGTAAAGTGCAGGCGCGAGAGGTAGCGCGTGTCCTGGAAGTAGAGCCCCTCCGGGCCCGGCGCCATGCCGATGTCGCCGAAGGTGTCGAGGACGGCGAAGGCCTCGCCGAACTTCAGCGAGCGCAGCGGCCGGTCGACGAGGGAGGTCTGCGCCTCGATATGGTATTGCGGCAGGACGTCGTCGGCGTCGAGGAAGCCGTGGGCGGGTCTCGGGTCCGTCTCCGCGTTCGAGGACAGGTGAGCCGTCGCCGTCGTCTCGTTCGCCGCCATGCAGGCTTCTCCGGGTGTCGCTGTCCGCGGAATCGAGAGGGCCGCCGAATCGCTCACGTGCGATGCGGCGGCCCTCTCGACCGTCTTAGTCTCACCCGTTCAGTTAGGCGACCCCGCGACGACGGCCAGGGCCGTCATCGCGGTTTCGTCGCCCCTGTCTCAGGCCGCCGGCATGGCGGCGGCGGAGAGCGAGGGGCGGGCCGAGCCGTTCATGTCGCCGTATTGCGGGGCGAAGGCGGCGGCGGTCGGCAGCTTGATGACGTCGGGCTGGCGCGAGAGCAGCTCCTCGTAGGCCGCGACGTATTTCTGGACCATCTTCTCGGCCGTGAACTGGCTCTCGAAATGGGCCCGCACGCCGGCTCGGGGCATCGCCTTCACCTTGGCCACCGCCGCGATGGCGTCCTCCATCGTATCGCAGAGCACGCCGCCGACGCCGTCCTTGATCACCTCGGGGACCGAGCCGTTGCGGAAGGCGATCACCGGGGTGCCGGCCGACATCGCCTCGATCATGACGAGGCCGAAGGGCTCCGGCCAGTCGATCGGGAAGGCGAGCGCCAGGGCGTTGCCGAGGAAGTCCTTCTTCTGCTCCTCGTTGATCTCGCCGATATACTCGACCAGGGGATGACGGGTCATCGGCTCGATGACGTCGTCCCAGTAGTCCTGGTCGGCCTTGTCGACCTTGGCGGCGATCTTCAGCGGCGTACCGGACTCGATCGCCATGCGGATGGCGCGGTCGGGGCGCTTCTCCGGGGAGATGCGGCCGAGGAAGGCGAGGTAGCCGCCCTTCGCCTCGGGGTAGAACGGGCAGTTCTCCTTCGGCAGGCCGTGATGGATCGTCGACAGCCAGTTGACGTTCGGCGGCATCGGCAGGCGCTGGTTATCGGAGATCGACACCAGCGGCATCCCGGTGAAGGTGCCGTAGACGGGCATGAAGTCCGGCACGTCGAGCCGGCCGTGCATCGTCGTGAGGCACTTGTGGTTCAAGTCCTCGAACAGCGGATACTGAAGCAGGTCGATGTGGAAGTGGATGATGTCGAACTCATGCGCCCGGCGACGGATCTGGTGGAGCATGGCGAGGTGGCTCGCGGTATGATCGCGGTAGCCGAGCAGGCGCAGGCCCTCCGGCGTGCAGGCCGCGAGCTTGGCGGAAGTCTGCGAGTCGCCGCTGGCGAAGATGGTGACGTCGTGTCCCTGGCGGACGAGCTCCTCGGTGATCCACGAGACGACGCGCTCGGTGCCGCCGTAGAACTTCGGGGGGACGGCCTCCGACAGCGGGGCGATCTGGGCAATGCGCACGAAACAGCTCCTGTGAGGGCTTGGTGTTGCCGGGAGCTAACCCGATCCGGCCTGAGTGGGACATGAACAGAACCGACAGCCAAGGTTATGGTTCCGGTGGGGGCCTCCTCGTCCAGGGTGTTTGGCAAGGTTTCGGAGATGTCCCCGCGATCCTCGATCGCAGCCGGGCAATGAAACCGGAATAAAGACGCTTAGCAGGAAACGGGCCGCTCACCTGCCGGAGGGCCATTGAACTGCCGCGCGGGTTCTGTCATAAGCCGCCCCGCGTGGGACCGCCCGGCCGATAGGGCTGCCGTGGCGGTTCGCGTTGCTCCAAGAAGCATCCTTTGAGCGCAAACGATCCGGTCGTACCCGGCCGGCGGCGTATTGCGTAAGCGGAGAGCCAAATGCCCAAGTTGAAGACCAAGTCGGGCGCCAAGAAGCGCTTCAAGATCACCGGCACCGGCAAGGTGATGTACGCCCAGGCCGGCAAGCGCCACGGGATGATCAAGCGGACGACGAAGCAGATCCGCAACCTGCGCGGCACCACGACCCTGTTCGAGGGCGATGCCGCCAACGTGAAGAAGTACTTCCTGCCGAACCAGCGGTAAGAGCTTCGCACTCAGCCGATTCTGCTAACGTTTTAATCCAGGAGATTTCCCATGGCCCGCGTCAAGCGCGGCGTGACCAGTCACGCGAAGCACAAGAAGGTCATCAAGGCAGCCAAGGGCTTCTACGGTCGCCGCAAGAACACCATCCGCGCCGCGAAGTCCGCGGTCGAGCGGAGCATGCAGTACGCCTACCGCGACCGTAAGAACAAGAAGCGCACCTTCCGCGCCCTCTGGATCCAGCGCCTCAACGCCGCCGTCCGCGAGCACGGCCTGACCTATTCGCGCTTCATCGACGGGCTGGCGAAGTCGGGCATCGAGGTGGACCGCAAGGCCCTCTCCGAGCTGGCGATCCACGAGCCGGCGAGCTTCGCCGCCGTGGTCGAGAAGGCCCGGTCCGCCCTGCCGGCCGCCAAGGCCGCCTGAAGCGCCCGACGCCCGGACGCGCCTTCAACGAGGCCGGCGATCCCTCAGCGGGTCGCCGGCCTCGTCGTTTTTCCCCACGCGTTTTCCCGCGAGCGCCGGAGGTCGGCGGTTTCCTCGACAAGGCCCTGCGCCCATGTCAGAAGCCGGCCCCCGAGCCGCCGCCTCGCCCGAATGTTGCGCCCCGCCCGATGACCGATCTCGACACCCTTGAGCGCGACCTCCTCGCCCAGGTCGAGGCCGCCCCCGACGAGGCGGCCCTGGAGACTGTCCGCGTCGCGGCGCTCGGCAAGAAGGGCAGCGTCTCCGACCTGCTGAAGACCCTGGGCGCCATGACGCCCGACGAGCGCAAGGAGCGCGGCCCCCTCATCAACGGCCTGCGCGACCGCGTGCAGGGTGCCCTCGGCCGGAGGCGCGAGGCGCTGGAAGAGGCGGCGCTGGAGGCTCGGCTCGCCGCCGAGCGGGTCGACGTGACGCTTCCCGTGCGCGAGGCGCCGGAGGCGCGCGGGCGCATCCATCCGATCAGCCAGGTCATCGACGAGATCACCGCGATCTTCGCCGATATGGGGTTTGCGGTGGCCGAGGGGCCGGATATCGAGACGGACGAGCTGAACTTCACCGCGCTGAACTTCCCGCCCGGCCACCCGGCCCGCGAGATGCACGACACCTTCTTCCTCGCTCCCGACCGCGACGGAAAGCGCAAGGTGCTGCGCACCCACACCTCGCCGGTGCAGATCCGGACCATGCGGTCCCAGCAGCCGCCGATCCGGGTGATCATCCCCGGCCGCACCTACCGGCACGATTCCGACCAGACCCACACCCCGATGTTCCATCAGGTCGAGGGGCTGGTGATCGACCGCTCGGCCAACTTCGCCAACCTGAAATGGGTGCTGGAGGAGTTCTGCCGGGCCTTCTTCGAGGTCGAGGGCGTGAAGATGCGCTTCCGGCCCTCGTTCTTCCCCTTCACCGAACCCTCGGCCGAGGTCGACATCCAGTGCTCGCGGAAAGGCGGCGAGATCCGCTTCGGCGAGGGCGACGACTGGCTGGAGATCCTGGGCTGCGGCATGGTCCACCCGAACGTGCTCAGGAATTGCGGGCTCGACCCGGACGAGTTCCAGGGCTTCGCCTTCGGCGTCGGCATCGACCGCATCGCCATGCTGAAATACGGCATGCCGGACCTGCGCCCGTTCTTCGAGGCGGACATGCGCTGGCTGGAGCATTACGGCTTCCGCCCGCTCGACGTGCCGAGCCTGGTGGGCGGGCTGACGGGGTAGGGGCTGGCCACGGAACAGAGAGACGTGGAGACGACGAATGACGACTGTCGAGATACAGGCAATTGCCGATCGCGTGCTTAGCGCTCGGTTGACGCCGCTCGGACTCGATCGCGTTGAAGTCACCCTGGATCGCGACGCTGCCGATACTCCGACCTTGATCGTCGAAGCAATGATGAAGCCTGGAGTGTCTTCAGTTGGAGGCAAGGTCGTGTCAGCGGCGCATGGAGAACTGAGTCAATCTCTGCTCTCTGCGGGTGAGGAGCGCTTCCCGTATCTACGGGTGCGCTATCCGGATGCCGAAGCGGCGGTCGAGCATGAGCCGGAAAACGGATAAATGCACCGCGAACTGATAGTCATTGCGCGCGAGCTTGCCGCTCGCGACAGCGTGGGCCCACCGAAGAAGGCATCTCTCGCAAGAGCGGTATCGAGTGCTTACTATGCTCTTTTTCGGGCGCTTGCGTGGTTCGTGGCTCATCAAACGATCGGTGTTAGGCACTGGGACGATTTCAGGTTTGTATATCGATCACTCGATCACGGTCGTGCTCGCGTGATTTTCGAAGAATTGCTGAGACAACGCGGAGTTGTCAACGATATAAAGATCGTCGCGCAGGCGTTTGTCACTTTGCAACAAGAGCGCCATGCAGCCGACTATGATGTCGGATATAGCACATCTCGTCCCACCGTGCTCGATCTGATCGACCGGGCCGAGGAAGCAATCGATCTATTGGATCGCCTTGATGGCGTGAGCCGAAAACAGTTGACCGCTCGGCTGATCGGCGGCCGTGGTCGTAAGTCTTAGAGTCTTAGGAGCAGCCGATGAAATTCACCCTCTCCTGGCTCAAGGACCACCTCGACACCGAGGCGACGCTCGAGACCATCGCCGAGACGCTGACGCGGATCGGGCTCGAGGTCGAACGCATCGAGGACAAGGCGGCGGCGCTCAAGCCCTACGTGATCGCGAAGGTGCTCACCGCCGAGCAGCATCCGAACGCGGATCGCCTGCGCGTCTGCACCGTCGATGCCGGAGACGGGCAGCCGCTCCAGGTGGTCTGCGGCGCGCCGAACGCGCGGGCGGGCATGCTCTCGGTGTTCGCGCCGCCGGGCACCTACGTGCCGGGCAAGAACATCACGCTCTCCGTCGGCACCATCCGCGGCGTCGAGAGCAAGGGCATGCTGTGCTCGGGCGCCGAGCTCGGCCTCGGCGACGATCATGACGGCATCCTCGATCTGCCCGCCGAGGCGCCGGTCGGGACGCCCTACGCGATCTATGCCGGGCTCGACGATCCGGTCATCGAGATCAACCTGACGCCGAACCGGCCCGACTGCACCTCCATCCACGGCATCGCCCGCGATCTCGCGGCGACGGGGATCGGTGTGCTCAAGAACGAGCCGCTGCCGCCCGTGCGCGGGGAGGGCGCCTGCCCGGTCGGGATCGAAATCGCCCTCGATACGCAGGACCGCCATCTCTGCCCGCTCTTCGCCGTGCGGCTGGTGCGCGGCGTCAGGAACGGCCCGTCGCCGGCCTGGATGCAGGCGCGACTGCGCGCCATCGGCCTGCGCCCGATCAACGCGCTCGTCGACATCACCAACTACGTCACCTTCGATCGCGGCCGCCCGCTGCACGTCTTCGACGCGGCCAAGGTGAAGGGCGGCCTCAGCGTCCGCCGCGCCCGCGACGGGGAGACCCTCGCTGCCCTCGACGGCAAGACCTACGCGCTCACCGACGAGATGGTGGTGATCGCCGACGCGGGCGGCGTCGAATCGCTCGCGGGAATCGTCGGCGGCGCCGCGTCGGGCTGCGACGAGGGCACCACCGACGTGCTGATCGAATCGGCCCTGTGGCACCCGGCCAACATCGCCCAGACGGGTCGCAGGCTCGGCGTCATCACCGATGCGCGCTACCGCTTCGAGCGCGGCGTCGATCCGGCCTTCGCGGTGTCGGGCCTCGATCTCGCCACCCGCCTCGTCCTCGACCTCTGCGGCGGCAGCCCGACCGAGCCGAGGATCGCCGGCGAGCCGCCGGAGACGGACAGGATCGTCGATTTCCCCTGGACCGAGGTGCGCCGGCTCGCCGGCATCGAGCTGTCGCGCGCCGAGATGAAGGTGACGCTGGAGACGCTCGGGTTCCACGTCGCCGGCTCCGGCGACCGGGTGAAGGTGCTGGCGCCGTCCTGGCGGCCGGATATCGAGGACAAGGCCGACATCGTGGAGGAGGTCGTGCGAATCGCCGGGCTCGACCGCATCGAGCCGAAGCCGCTCTCACGGCCGGCCCATGTCGCAAAGCCGGTGCTGACGCTGATCCAGAAGCGCACCCGCGCGGCCAAGCGCGCGCTCGCCACGCACGGCCTGATGGAGGCCGTCACCTGGTCCTTCATCTCCCGCGAGGATGCGCTGCTCTTCGGCGGAGGCGGGGCGGATCTCGCGCTCGCCAACCCCATCGCGGCCGAGCTCTCGGACATGCGTCCGAGCCTGCTGCCGGGGCTGCTGCGCGCGGCACAGCGCAACGCCGACCGGGGCTACCCCGATGGCGCGTTGTTCGAGGTCGGCCAGTGCTTTGCCTCCGATCAGCCCGAGGGCCAGAGCATCCGCGCGGCGGCGGTGCGGCGCGGCAGCGCCGGCCATGGGGGCGCCGGGCGCCACTGGACCGGCGCGGCGGAGACCGTCGACGCCTTCGAGGCCAAGGCCGACGCCATGGCGCTGGTCGCGGCGCTCGGCATCCCGTCCGGCGGGCTCCAGATCGCGGTCGGCGGCCCGGCCTGGCTGCATCCGGGCCGCTCGGGCACGCTCCAGTTCGGGCCGAAGAATCCGGTCGGGCATTTCGGCGAGGTGCATCCGCGCGTGATGAAGGCGATGGGCCTCAAGGGCACCCTCGTCGCCTTCGAGATCGTCCTCGACGCGCTGCCGCCGCCGAAACACCGGCCGACCAAGGTCAAGCCGGCCCTGGCGCTGTCCGACTTCCAGCCGATCTCGCGCGACTTCGCCTTCGTGGTCCCGCGCGACGTGGCGGCCGGGGATCTGGTCAAGGCGGCGCAGAACGCCGAGCGCAAGCTCATCGCCGGCATCGACGTGTTCGACCTCTACGAGGGCACGGGCATTCCCGAGGGCTCGAAGTCCATCGCCATCGCGGTGACGCTCCAGCCCGTCGAGAAGACGCTCACCGATGCCGAGATCGACGCGGTCAGCGCCCGCATCGTCGCGGAGGTGGGCCGCAAGACCGGCGCGAGCCTGCGCGGATGAGCGAGGTCGATCTCGTCGCTGCACTGTCGGCCGCCAAGCACCTGCCGGCCGAGGCGATGGCGCGCGCCGTCGCCGATCCGGCCGCCGTGGCCGCGCCGACCTTGCGCGTCCTCGAGGCGGCGGCCTCCGGCGTCGAGATCGAAGACGCGGACGCGAACCTGCTCTTCTGGGGCCTGCATGTGCTGGCAGGCGCCCGCGACACCCGCGCCTTCACCCCGTTGCTGTCCCTGCTGCGCCAGGACGGCGATACCCTCGACGGCCTGCTCGGCGATGCGCTCACCACGACGCTGGCGCCAATGCTCGTCAGCCTCCACGACGGCGGGACGGAGGGGCTCTTCGCCCTCGCGCTGGACAGCACAGTGGACGACACCGTCCGCAACGAGGTGCTCACCGCCGCCGCCTTCCTCGCCCATCGGGGTCGGATCGGGCGCGAGGCCGTGCACGAGCTGCTGATCCGTTTCGACGACAAGCGCGTCGCCGTCGAGGGGGAGATTGGCTGGCTCGGCTGGGAGGAGGCGATCGCGCTCCTCGGGTTTCGCGATCTCGCGCCCCGCGTGGACGCGGCCCGCCGCGACGGGCGGCTCACGGACGATTTCAGCGACCCGGACGCCTTCAAGGCGACGCTGCGCCGGGCGGAGGCCAGGCCCGATTCGCCGCGCGATTTCGAGGAGCGCGGCATCGGCCCCCTCGAGGATCCCGTGGCGGCGCTGGCCTGGACGGCGGAGGGCGCGGGCGAGCCGGTGCGCAACCCCTTCAAGGATGTCGGCCGCAACGATCCTTGCCCCTGCGGCAGCGGCCGGAAGTTCAAGAAGTGCTGCTTGGACAAGGTAGCCTGAGCGGCCTCTTCCATCTCAGGCCGAGGCGGCGCCGCTCAGCGGGTTCGTCTCGTCCCAGGCGTAGTGCAGCGTCTCGAATCGCATGGAGCGCGCGTCCACCATCAGCAGCCGCCCGACGAGGGGCTCGCCGAAGCCGGTGACGGCGCGGATCACCTCCATGGCCATCAGCGCGCCCATGACGCCGGCGAGCGCACCGAGCACCCCGGCCTCTGCGCAGGGCGGCACGCTGCCCGGCGGCGGCGGGCTCGGGAAGAGGCAGCGATAGGTCGGGTTCGGCAGGCCGTCCGCCCCGCGCTCATGGGGGCGGAGTGTGGTGAGCGAGCCGTCGAAGCGCCCGAGTGCGGCCGTCACCAGCGGGCGCCCGGCGTGGAAGCAGGCATCCGAGACGGCATAGCGCGTGGCGAAGTTATCGGAGCCGTCCGCGACGATGTCGTAGCCGGCGACGATCCCCACGGCGTTCTCCGCCGTCAGGCGAAGCGGATGCGCCGTCACCGCGACATGCGGGTTGAGGCGCGCCACCGCCTCCGTCGCGCTCTCCACCTTGGGCCGTCCGAGATCGGGCGTGCCGTGGATGACCTGTCGCTGGAGGTTCGAGAGCGAGACCGTGTCGTCGTCGGCGATGCCGATGGTGCCGATGCCGGCGGCGGCGAGATACTGGATCAGCGGCGCCCCGAGCCCGCCGGCCCCCACCACGAGAACGCGCGCGGCCTTCAGACGGTTCTGTCCGGGCCCGCCCACCTCGGGCAGCACGAGGTGGCGGGCGTAGCGTTCGACTTCGTCGGAGGAGAGGGCCATGCGGCGGAGATAGGCCGGAGCGTTTGGCGGCGAAAGGGCTTTGCTTGCAGGGTAGGGGTCGGGAAGGGCATGACCCATCCGGTAATTTTACCGGAGCCCGCCGCGTGCCTGTCGACGTCTCGCCCCTCGCGCTCGCGCAGGCCCTGATCCGCTGCCCCTCGGTCACGCCGGAGGAGGGCGGGGCGCTCGCCCTTCTCGAGGGCGTGCTGCGGAGCGCCGGCTTCGCGGTGGAGCGGCCGGTCTTTTCCGAGCCCGGCACGCCCGACATCGAAAACCTCTTCGCGCGCATCGGCTCGGGGCGCTGCCTGCTCTTCGCCGGCCATACCGACGTGGTGCCGCCGGGGGAGGCGGGCGCCTGGCGGCACGGGCCGTTCGAGGGCGTCGTCGCGGACGGGATGCTCTACGGGCGCGGCGCCGTCGACATGAAGGGCGGCATCGCCTGCATGCTCGCCGCGACCCTCGGCTTCCTCGCCGAGCGGGGGCCGGATTTCGGTGGCGGCATCGCCTTCCTCGTCACCGGCGACGAGGAGGGGCCGGCGCTGAACGGCACCGTGAAGCTCCTCGACTGGGCGAGGGCGCGGGCTGAGCGCTTCGACCACTGCCTGCTCGGCGAGCCGACCAACCCGAGCCGGCTCGGCGAGATGATCAAGATCGGCCGGCGCGGCTCGCTGACGGGCACGCTTACCGTGCATGGCCGCCAGGGCCATGTCGCCTATCCGCACCGGGCCGAGAACCCGATTCCCGGCATGCTGCGCCTCGCCTCGGCGCTGCTCGCCGCGCCGCTCGATGCCGGCACGGCGCATTTCGACGCCTCGAACCTCGAATTCACCACCCTCGATGTCGGCAACCCGGCCACCAACGTGATCCCGGCGCAGGCGAAGGCGGTGTTCAACATCCGCTTCAACGACGACTGGACCGCCGAGACCCTCGGCGCCGAGATCCGCCGCCGGCTGGAGGAGGCCGCCGGAAACGCCGTGCGCTTCAGCCTCGATCTCCGGCCTTCGAACTCGCCGGCCTTCCTGACGCGGCCCGACGCCTTCGTCGATCTCGTCTCGGCGGCGGTGGAGGCCGAGACCGGCTCGCGTCCGGCGCTCTCCACCACGGGCGGCACCTCCGACGCCCGCTTCATCAAGGATGCCTGCCCGGTGATCGAGTTCGGTCTCGTCGGCGAGACCATGCACCAGACCGACGAATGCGTGGCGGTGGCCGATCTCGACCGGCTGACGGCGATCTATCGAAGGGTGCTGGACGTCTACTTCCCGGCCGCGTCGGCGTAGTCCACGCCCACCAAAGTCAGCCCGCTGGCCGGCGCCATTGGCCCGCAGCGGCTCCGGTCTTTGGCGGCGAGGATGTCGGCGATGGCGTCGGCGGTGAGGCGCCGGCAGCCGGCGAGCATCAGCGTGCCCACCATGCTGCGCACCTGATGGTGCAGGAACGAGCGGGCGTTCGTCTCGATCACGATCTCCTCGAACAGGCCGACCCGCTCGCGCCGCACGTCGAGACGGTCGAGGGTGCGCACGGGGCTGTTCGCCTGGCACTCGGCGGCGCGGAAGGCGGAGAAATCGTGCCGGCCGAGCAGGCGCTGCCCGGCGTCGTGCATCAGGCCGGCGTCCAGCGGCCAGGGGACGTGCCAGACATGGGCGCGGATCAGGGCCGGGGGGCTGCGCCGGTTGAGGATGCGGTAGCGGTAGTGCCGCCGCACCGCCGAGTGGCGCGCGTCGAATTCCGGCCCGACCACCTCCGCCGACAGGATCGCCACCGGGAGCGGCCGCAGATGCGCGTTCAGGGCGTCGCGCACGGTGTCGGTGCGCCATGCCTTGCCGAGGTCGAGATGGGCGACCTGATGCGTGGCGTGGACCCCGGCATCGGTGCGGCCGGCGCAGGTGAGGCGCGCCTCCTCGCCCGAGAACCGCGTCACCGCGTCCTCGATGGCGCCCTGAACGGTGAGGTCCTCGGCCTGCCGCTGCCAGCCGCGGAAGGGCGCCCCATCGTATTCGACGACGAGCTTGTAGCGCGGCATCAGGCCGACAGCACCGCGCCGGGGGCGAGTCGCGCGCCGCGCAGGAACTCGGCCCCCGAGGCGCTGCCGCCCTTGCCGGCTCGGCGCAGCTCGAGGAGCCGCACGGCGCCCTCCGCGCAGGCGACGGCGGCGTCCGCGTCGAGGAGCGTGCCGGGCGGGCCCGATCCGTCCGCGAGCGCGGCGCGCAGCACCTTCACCCGCTCCGGCCCCTTGCCGAGATCGGCCTCGAAGAAGGCGCCGGGGAAGGGCGAGAGCCCGTTGACGTGCGCCGCGACCTCGGCGGCCGGACGCGCCCAGTCGATCCGCGCCTCCTCGTTGGTGATCTTGTGGGCGTAGAGCACGCCCTCGGCCAGCTGGGGCGTGAAGGTCAGGCCGGCCTTGCCGAGCTCCGTCAGCGCCCGGCCCATCAGGTCGGCGCCGAGCGGCATCAGCGCGTCGTGGAGATCGCCGGCGGTCATGCCGGGGGCGATCGGCAGGCGCGCCTCCAGGGCGACCGGCCCCGTGTCGAGCCCCGCTTCCATGCGCATGATTCCGACGCCGCTCTCGGCGTCGCCCGCCATCACCGCCCGCTGGATCGGCGCTGCGCCGCGCCAGCGCGGCAGCAGCGAGCCGTGCAGGTTGAGGCAGCCGTGCCTCGGCGCGTCGAGGACGGCCTGCGGCAGCAGCAGTCCGTAGGCTACGACCACCGCCACGTCCGCCTCGTGGGCGCTGAAGGTCGCGGACGCCTCCTCGCCCTTCAGGGTGGCCGGCGTCAGCACCGGCAGGCCCAGGGCCTCGGCGCGGGCCTGGACGGGGGAGGGGCGCAGGCCCATACCGCGTCCGGCCCTCGCCGGGGCGCGGGTATAGACGGCGGCGATCTCATGCCCGTCCCCCGCGAGGCGCGAGAGCGTCGGCACGGCGAAATCCGGCGTGCCCATGAAGACGACGCGCATGATGCCCGATCCCGTTCGCCCGCGATCCGGCCGGATCAGGCGGCCTCGCCGCGCTTGGCCGCCTTGGCGAATTTCTTGACCACCCGGTCGCGCTTGAGCTTCGACAGGTGGTCGATGAAGAGCACCCCGTTGAGGTGATCGATCTCGTGCTGGATGCAGGTCGCGAGCAGGCCCTCGGCCTCGATCTCGCGCTCCTGCCCGTCGAGGTCGCGGAAGCGCACCCGCACCCGGTCCGGCCGCTCGACCTCGCCGTAGAATTCCGGGATCGACAGGCAGCCCTCGTCGTAGACGCGCTTCTCCTCCGACGACCAGACCACCTCGGGGTCGAGGAACACGCGCGGCTCGCGGGCGTTCTCGTCCTTCGACGTATCGATGGTGACGACGCGCTTGGGCACCCCGATCTGGATCGCGGCGAGACCGACGCCGGGGGCGTCGTACATCGTTTCCAGCATGTCGGCGGCGAGCGCGCGGATCTCGTCCGTCACGGGGCCGACCGGCTCGGAGAGGAGCCGCAGGCGCGTATCGGGGAGGATGACGAGAGGACGGATGGTCATGGGCTTCGGGAACGGAACCGGGCGTCGGCGCGCCGGTCTGTGTCTCCGGCCGCTCGATCCTTCGAGCAGATAGGATGCGGCGCGGGAGCGGTCAAATGATCGAAATCTCGGAGCCTTCCGATCTTGCACGGCGGCGGATACAATCTCAGATTGTCGCCATGACTCCTGCCTCCATGTCCGATGGCGGAGCCGGGGGAGAGGAGAGCGTCCTGGAGCTTGTCGCGCATCCCGACGCAGATGCCGGCCCGGCGCGGTCGTGCCGTCCCGACGTGCCCGATGAGACCGTGTCGGGCTGGCAGTACATCGTCGACGCGGTGACGGAGCGGCTCGGCGTGCCGGTCGGGCTGATCATGCGGGTGGTCGGTCCGGAGATCGAGGTCCTCGTCGCCAACGGGGACGAGCGCAACCCGCACGCGGTGGGCGAGCGCGCGTCGCTCGCCGGCTCGGGCATGTATTGCGAGCGCGTCCTGGCGACAGGCGGGATGCTGTGCGTGGCGAATGCGCATGCGGAGGCGGCGGCCTGGGCCGGCAATCCCTGCTTCGAGCGGCACGGCCTGTCCTCGTATCTCGGCTTTCCGATCCGCTGGCCGGACGGCGCGACCTTCGGAACCCTCTGCGTGCTCCAGCGCGGCGAGCGCGCCTATTCGCGCCACGACCGGGAGGTGCTGGAACTCATGCGCGACCTCATCGAGAGCAGCCTGCACGCGCTCTATCCGGCCTGAGCCGTTCAGAAGGTCGTGCGGCTGCGGATGGCCGCCGAGAGGGTGCCCTCGTCGAGATAGTCGAGCTCCCCGCCCACCGGGACGCCGTGGGCGAGCCGCGTCACCCTGCGGTTCAGGTGGCTCAGGCAGTCGATGACGTAATGGGCGGTGGTCTGGCCGTCGACGGTGGCGTTGAGCGCGAGGATGATCTCGGTCACGCCGGGTTCGGCGGCCCGCTCCACCAGGCGCGCGATGTTCAGATGTTCCGGGCGCACCCCGTCGAGGGCCGAGAGCACGCCGCCGAGCACATGGTAGCGCGCCTGCACCGCCCCGGAGCGTTCGAGCGCCCACAGGTCGGAGACGTCCTCCACGACGACGAGGGTCGCGGGATCGCGCGCGGGATCGCGGCAGACCGTGCAGGGGTCGCTGGTGTCGACATTGCCGCAGGTCCCGCAGGTGACGATGCGCTCGTTGGCGATCCGCATCGCCTCCGCCAGGGGCCCGAGCAGGGTGTCGCGCTTCTTGATGAGCTGGAGGGCGGCACGGCGCGCCGAGCGCGGCCCCAGCCCCGGCATCCGGGCGAGAAGCTGGATCAGGCGCTCGATCTCGGGACCGGCGACGGCTTGCGGCATCGGGTTTCCGTGGGCTGGAAGGGGCCTGAACAGGGCGGCGTGCCGACATGCCATAGCCGCCAAACGCGCGGGCAGGAAACCGGGCGAGGCCGGCGCCGTCGCGGAGCACGCTTATGATGCGCCGCACAATAATCCTGGCGTCGCAGCACAGCATATCGCCAGTCATCGAATACATTGTTCAAAACGATACTCGTTGAACCGCGACATGGCGTCGTCGTCGCGGGGGAGAGACTGACAATCGCCGCGCCACGTCTCGGGAATGACCGGGAGTTGGATTGACGCCGCCCTTTGCCACCTATCCACGATAGGGGTTCGAGGCGCGGCGATCCTGCGCGCGGCGGCCCTGACCGACCGCGCGGACGCGTCCTCTTAAAAATCGTGCGGCGCGATCAGGTGCCTCGGGAGAGACCAGAGTGACGAATATCGGCGAGTTCAACGCGGGGCACGGCGCGGAGGCGATCGGCCTGCGCAACCTGAAGGCCGTGTACTGGAACCTCGAGGCCCCCGTCCTCTACGAGGAGGCCCTGCGCCGGAACGAGGCGAAGCTCGCCCGCGGCGGCGCCCTCGTGGCGACCACCGGCTCGCATACGGGCCGCTCGCCCAAGGACAAGTTCGTCGTGCGCGACGCCAATACCGAGAACGAGGTCTGGTGGGAGAACAACGGCGCGATCACGCCGGACCAGTTCGACACCCTGCTCCAGGACTTCATCGCCCATGCCGAGGGCAAGGAGCTGTTCGCGCAGGATCTCTACGGCGGAGCCGATCCGGCCCACCGCGTCCGCGCGCGCGTCTTCGGCGAGCTCGCCTGGCACTCGCTCTTCATCCGCAACCTGCTGATCCGGCCCGACCGCTCGGATCTCGCGGGCTACGTGCCCGACCTCACCATCATCGACCTGCCGAGCTTCCAGGCCGACCCGGCCCGCCACGGCTGCCGCTCGAAGACGGTCATCGCCATGGACCTGACGCGCAAGATCGTGCTCGTCGGCGGCTCGGCCTATGCCGGCGAGATGAAGAAGTCGGTCTTCACCTATCTCAACTACGTGCTGCCCGGCGCGGGCGTCATGCCGATGCACTGCTCGGCCAACGCGGCGCTGGACGCCGACGGCGGCTCGGCGATCTTCTTCGGCCTCTCCGGCACCGGCAAGACGACGCTCTCGAACGATTCCTCGCGCATGCTGCTCGGCGACGACGAGCACGGCTGGTCGAGCGAGGGCATCTTCAATTTCGAGGGCGGCTGCTACGCCAAGACCATCCGCCTGTCGCGCAACGCCGAGCCCGAGATCTACGCCACCACCGAGCGCTTCGGCACGGTGATGGAGAACGTGGTCATCGACCCGCTCAGCCGCGTGCCCGATTTCGACGACGCCTCGCTCACCGAGAACACGCGCTGCGCCTACCCGCTCGACTTCATCGCCAATGCCAGCGCCACCGGCCGGGCCGGGCACCCGAAGAACATCGTCATGCTCACCTGCGACGCCTTTGGGGTGATGCCGCCGATCGCCAAGCTGACGGGCGCTGAGGCGATGTACCACTTCATCTCCGGCTACACCGCCAAGGTCGCCGGCACGGAGCGCGGGCTGACCGGGCCGGAGGCGACCTTCTCCACCTGCTTCGGCGCGCCCTTCATGCCGCGCCACCCGAGCGTCTACGGCAACCTGCTGCGCGAGCTGATCGCCAAGCACGACGTCGACTGCTGGCTGGTCAACACCGGCTGGACGGGGGGCGGCGTCGGCACCGGCCGGCGCATGCCGATCCGGGTCACGCGCCGCCTGCTCGGCGCGGCGCTGGACGGCTCGCTGGCCCATGCCGATTTCCGCCGCGACCCCTATTTCGGCTTCGCGGTGCCGACCTCGGTGCCGGGGGTCGAGCCGCATATCCTCCAGCCGGTGAAGACCTGGGCCAACGCGGCCCTCTTCGCCGAGACGGCGACGCGGCTCGTCACGATGTTCAAGGACAACTTCAAGCGCTTCGAGGCCCATGTCGACGCGGACGTGCGCGCCGCCGAGCCGACCCAGGCCATCGCGGCCTGATCGCCGCGACGGAAGAACAATGCGTCAGGCCGCCTCCGAGGAGATGACCTGACGCACCTTCCGGGCGAGCTGCTCCAGGGTGTAGGGCTTGCCGAGAAGCTGGACGTCGGCATCGACGATGCCGTTATGGACGATGGCGTTGCGGGTATATCCGGTGGTGTAGAGCACCCGCAGGGCGGGCTTGCGCTGCCGGGCGGCGTCGGCGAGCTGCTTGCCGCTCGTCTCCGGCATGACGACGTCGGTGAAGAGCAGCGCGATGCCGGGATTGCCCTCGATCAGTTGCAGCGCCCGCTCGGCGCCGTCGGCGTGGATGACGGTGTAGCGCAGGTCGCGCAGGGCCTCTACCGCCATGCGCCGCACGCCCGCGTCGTCCTCCACCACCAGGATGATCTCGCCGGCGTTCCCCTCCGGGACCGGCCCGGTATCCGCCGTGCGGACCGGGGCCTCGGTCCCGTCGCCGCGCCGTCGCGGCAGGTAGATCTTCACGGCCGTGCCGTTGCCCGGCTCGGAATAGATCTTCACATGCCCGCCCGACTGCTTGACGAAGCCGTGCACCTGGCTGAGCCCCAGCCCGGTGCCCTGCCCGACCTCCTTCGTGGTGAAGAACGGATCGAAGGCGCGGGCCGCGACCTCGGGGGACATGCCGGCCCCGGTATCGCTCACGGCGATCATCACGTACTGGCCCGGCGGCACGCCGAGATTCTCCGCCGCGTAGCGGTCGTCGAGATGGGCGTTCGCCGTCTCGACCGTGATGCGCCCGACGCCCCGCATGGCATCGCGGGCATTCACCGCGAGGTTCAGGATCGCGTTCTCGAGCTGGTTGGCGTCGGCCTCCGTGCGCCAGAGGCCGCCGGCGAGCACCGTCTCGACCCGCACCGACTCGCCGAGGCTGCGGCGCAGCAGCTCCGACATGTCGGCGAGCAGGCGGTTGCAGTCGATGGGCTCGGGCGTCAGGGGCTGCTTGCGGGCGAAGGCCAGGAGCCGCTGCGTCAGCGTCGCCGCCCGCACGCCCGCGTCGAGCGCCTGGTCGGCATAGCCCTGCACCTGCGCGTTCTCGCCGCCGAGACGCCGCTTGAGCAGATGCAGGTTGCCCATGATGATCGCGAGCATGTTGTTGAAGTCGTGGGCGAGCCCGCCTGTGAGCTGGCCCATCGCCTCCATCTTCTGCGACTGGCGCAGCTGCTCCTCCAGCCGCTCGCGGGTGGCGTTGGCGGAGACGAGCGCGGCATGGGTCCGGCGCAGGTCCGAATGCGCGCGCGCCAGCCGGCGGCTGCGGGACCGTGCGTCGAAGATGGCATAGGCGGCGAGCAGCACGGCGAGCAGCACCGCCCCGGAGACCGCGAACTGGAGACGGTTGGCCATGGTGCCCATCCGGGCCTGGCGGATCCTCAGCCGGTCCGCGACGGAGGCGCCGAGCTGGCCGATGACGGCGCGGGCCTCCTCCATCAGGCGCCGGCCCTTGTCCGAGCGGACAAGCTCCATCGCCTCCTCGTTCCGGCCCTCCTTGCGCAGGGCGATCGTGTCGCGCAGCTCGGCGAGCTTCTCGGCGGTCACGGAGCGCAGGCGGGTGATCGCCTCCACCATCGCCGGCTCTGCGGCGAACACGTCGCCGAGGGTGTGCAGCCCGGCCTCGATCTGCCCCACCGCCCTCTCGTAGGGCCGCAGATAGGCGTCCTCGCCCGCCAGCATGAAGCCGCGCTGGCCGGTCTCGGCGTCCTGAAGCGCGGAAAGCAGGTTCGCGATCTCGTTGCGCTGCTCGAAGGCGTGCCTGACGTCGATCGCCGCGCGGCGCTGCATGCCGACGATGCCCCCGGTCGCGGCGACGACCGCGACGAGCAGCAGGAACCCGGCGACGAGCGGCGCGAGGCTGCGGAGGCGTCGCGGTTCCGAGACGGGAAAGATCGGGACGTCCGGCAGATCGGGCATGGAGACCAAGCGTGGGCCGCGCGAGCCTAGCGGCTCGACCGTTCGCGGACAATGAATACACGCGCTGCCCTGGCCTCATCCCGAGAGTCCGGCCGACAACTCTCGCTGCATCCTCCCATCCTCATCCCGAGGCTGCCGCGCAGCCTCTCGGGACGGGGGCGAGAGGTGGGAACCGGAGGCTCGGCCGGTTTATCAGAAAGGAAGCTTCATGCCCGGCGGCAGGGGCAGGCCCTTGGTCAGCTCGGCCATCTTCTCCTGGGCCGCCGCCTCGGCCTTGCTCCGCGCGTCGTTCACGGCGGCGAGGACGAGATCCTCGAGGATCTCGCGCTCGTCGGCGACCATCAGGGTCGGATCGATGGAGACGGCCTTCACCAGCCCCTTCGCGGTCATGGTGACGCGCACGGCGCCCCCGCCCGAGGCGCCCGAGACCTCGACGTCGTCGAGCTCGTTCTGAAGGTTGGCCATGCGTTCCTGCATGGCCTGGGCCTGCTTCATGATGCCGGCGATATCGCGCATGGGTCACGTCCCGGTTGGAGGAGAATCGGCCGCTCGATGCCGTGATCTAGATCGCCGCCGTCGTGGCGGCGAGACAAAATCGACGCCTCAAGCGTCGTCGTCGTCCAGGGAATCCGCGCCGCCGCCCTCGGCATCGGGCGGTAGGGGGGCGACGGCCGCCGCCGGCTCCTCGGTGGCCTTGTCGCGCACGTCGACGATCTGCGCGCCGGGGAAGCGGGCGAGCACCTCACGCACGAGCGGATGGCTCGCGGCGTTCTCGTGGCGGGAGGCGGCCGCCGAGCTGGCCATGGCGGCAAGCGTCGGGCCGCCTTCCTCCTTCGAGATGGCGACGATCCAGCGCCGGTCCGTCCAGGCGTCGAGGGCGCGGGCGAGGTCGTTGGCGAGCGAGGGGCGGCCGCCCTCTGCCAGGCGGAACTCGATGCGCCCGTTCTCGAAGCGCACGAGATGCACGTCGCGCTCCAGCGCCATCTTCAGGCCGATGTCGCGCTTCTCGTCGGCGAGCGCCACCACGTCCTCGAAGCGGCCGAGCCGTGGCCCGGCGACCGCGACCGCCGCGCGCGGCAGTGCGGCCGGGGCGGGCGCCGCGGCGACGGCCGAGAGCGTCGCGCCGGCACGCTGCGCCAAGGAGGGGCGCGGTCCGGGATCGGACGGGCTCGCCGGCGGGGACGGGGGCGCGTCGAGCGCCTCGGCCTTCAGCCGCCGCAGGGCCTCGTCCGGGGTGGGCAGGTCGGCGGCGTAGGCGAGGCGGACGAGGGCCATCTCGGCGGCGGCCAGCGCGCGGGTGGCGGCGGAGACCTCGGGGATCGCCTTAAGCAGGATCTGCCAGGCCCGCGACAGGGCGCGCACGGAGAGCTTGCCGGCGAAGGCCGCGCCGCGCACGCGCTCGACCTCGGTGAGCGACGGATCGGCGGCGGCCGCCTCCGGCACCAGCTTCAGCCGGGTGACGAGATGGGTGAAGGCGGCGAGGTCCGAGAGCACCACCGCCGGGTCGGCGCCCGCGTCGTACTGGCTGCGCAACTCGGCGAAGGAGGCCGGCACGTCCCCGCGCATCACCGCCTCGAACAGGTCGACGATGCGGGCACGGTCGGCGAGCCCGAGCATGTCGCGCACACCCTCGGCCGTCACCGCGCCGGCCCCGTGGGCGATGGCCTGGTCGAGCAGCGAGAGCGCGTCGCGCACCGAGCCCTCGGCGGCGCGCACGATGGCCGCCAGCGCCTCGGCATCCGCCTCCACGCGCTCGGCCCGGCAGATCTTCTCCAGATGCGCGGCAAGCGTCTCGGCCTCGACCCGGCGCAGGTCGAAGCGCTGGCAGCGCGACAGGATGGTGACGGGCACCTTCCTGATCTCGGTGGTGGCGAAGACGAACTTCGCGTGGGGCGGCGGCTCCTCGAGGGTCTTCAGGAAGGCGTTGAACGCCTTCTCCGAGAGCATGTGGACCTCGTCCACGATATAGACCTTGTAGCGGGCCGAGACCGGCGCGTAGCGGATGCCGTCGATGATCTGGCGGACGTCCTCGATGCCGGTATGCGAGGCGGCGTCCATCTCCATCACGTCGAGATGGCGCGATTCCATGATGGCGCGGCAATGCACGCCGAGTTCCGGCATCGTGATGGTCGGCCCGGCATCGGGATTGTCGGGCAGCGCGTAGTTGAGGCCGCGCGCGAGGATGCGCGCCGTGGTGGTCTTGCCGACCCCGCGCACGCCGGTGAGCATCCAGGCCTGCGGGATGCGGTTGCTGGCGAAAGCATTCGCCAGGGTGCGCACCATGGCGCCCTGGCCGATCAGATCGTCGAAGGTCTGCGGGCGGTACTTTCGCGCCAACACCCGGTAGGGCGTCGTGGCGGGTGCCGCGGAGGGCGAGAGGCCCGGAAATCCCGGCTCGTCGTCAGGCGTGCCGGAGGTCGGGTCCATGCCGTCGCGGTCGGCCTTCGCGGCTCGGGAAGGGGCCCTTTCGGGCGCTTGCGAGAGGTGGGAGGCTGGACAAAGACCCGCTCGGTCTCGTTAGGGCTGCTTCCTTCCGGACCTGACCCGGTTGGCGAGTGAAACGTCCCTCGCCAACCTCCCGCCGCCTATATGGCCGGGCCCGCCCGCGAACGCAAGGCGAGCCGGCCATGCGCGCCGCTACTCGGGCTTGCGCTTGGTGATGGCCAGGGTGGTCTTGTCGAGGTGCAGGTCGAACTGCTTGCCGCTGGCATCGATGGCGTCGTCCACCTCGATATGCCCGTCGTCGAGCTCGATCTTCTTCCACTTGGTGAAGCCCTCGGCCTTCAGCTTCTCCTCGACCTTGGCCTGCTGGTCGGCGGGCAGCTTCTGGTCGGCCTGGGCCGCGCCGGCGAGCGAGGTGGCGAGGGCGAGCGCGAGGGCGGCCGTGACGATGCGCATGGCGGTGTCCTTCTTCTGGTGTTGGCGGCCGGTGAACGGACGGGTTCCGATCCCGGTTCCGCGATTGTAACCGGCGAAGCGGGGCCCTAGGCTCGGCCGTTCACCCGCCGGATGCCCCCGAGGACGCCGCCCATGGTCACCCGCGTCGCCACCGTCGCCTTCGAGGGGATCGAGGCGCGCGCCGTGGACGTGCAGGTGCAGATCATCCCCGGCGCGGTGCATTTCAACGTGGTCGGGCTCGCCGACAAGGCGGTGGCGGAATCGCGCGAGCGGGTGCGCGGCGCGCTGATCGCCTCCGGCCTCGCCCTGCCGGCCAAGCGCATCACCGTGAATCTCGCCCCGGCCGACCTGCCGAAGGAGGGCTCGCATTACGACCTGCCCATCGCGCTCGGCGTGATGGCGGCCATCGGCGCGATCCCGGCGGACGCGCTCGCCGGATACTGCGTCCTCGGCGAACTGGCGCTGGACGGCTCCATCACGGCGGTGAACGGCGTGCTGCCGGCGGCCATGGCGGCGAGCGCGCGGGGCCTCGGCCTGATCTGCCCCGCCGCCACCGGCCCGGAGGCCGCCTGGGCCGGGGGCGATCTCGACGTGCTGGCGCCGCGCTCGCTGATCCAGCTCGCCAACCACTTCAAGGGCAGCCAGGTGATGGCGCGGCCGGTGGCGGCGATCGCGGCGCCCGGCGCCGAGATGCCCGACCTCTCCGACATCAAGGGCCAGGAGGGCGCCAAGCGCGCCCTCGAGATCGCGGCGGCCGGGGGCCACAACCTGTTGATGAACGGGCCTCCCGGCGCGGGCAAGTCGATGCTGGCGTCGCGCCTGCCCTCGATCCTGCCGCCTCTGACCCCGCGCGAGCTTCTCGACGTCTCTATGATCCAGTCCGTCGCCGGGGCGCTGCGGGACGGGCGGCTCTCGAACCGCAGGCCGTTCCGCCAGCCGCACCACTCGGCCTCCATGGCGGCCCTCGTCGGGGGCGGCATCAACGCGCGGCCCGGCGAGGTCTCCCTGGCGCATGGGGGCGTGCTGTTCCTCGACGAGTTGCCTGAGTTCGCCCCGCAGGTGCTCGATTCCCTGCGTCAGCCCATGGAGACCGGCGAGGTGCTGATCGCGCGGGCGAACCACCGCGTCACCTATCCGGCCCGTTTCCAGCTCGTCGCCGCGATGAATCCCTGCCGCTGCGGGCAGGCGCTGGAGCCGGGCTATGCCTGCCGGCGCGGGCCCAACGAGCGCTGCATGGCGCAATACGGCGCCCGCATCTCCGGCCCGCTCCTCGACCGGGTGGACCTGCGCATCGAGGTGCCCGCCGTGACGGCCGCCGACCTGATCCTGCCGCCGCCGGCGGAAGGCTCGCGCGAGGTCGCGGCGCGGGTGGCGGCGGCGCGGGCGTTGCAGACGGCGCGGTTCTCCGCGCGCGGCCTGCCCCCCGCGACCACGAACGCCACCTGCCCGGCGCCGGTGATCGAGGAGGAGGCCGCGCCGGACGCGGAGGGCGCGGCGCTGATCCGCTCGGCCGCCGAGAGCATGCGGCTCTCCGCGCGCGGCTTCCACCGGACCCTGCGCGTCGCCCGCACGCTCGCCGATCTCGACGGCGAGGCGCGCGTGCGCCGGCTCCATCTCGCCGAGGCGCTGTCCTATCGCGGGCGCGGGGACGCTCCGGCGGCGGCGGCCTGAGTCAGCCGTCGAGCTCCGGGTAGCGGCGGAAGATGCCCTGCTCGTTGAACGGGATGCGCCGCTCGCTGGCGAGATAGGCCGCGATGCGCGGCAGCGCGCCGACCCTGTCGCGCAAGGCCGCGATCTTCGGATTCGCGGCGAGCGCCCGCCCCGTCGCCTTCGGGAAGGCATGGGAGAGGCCCTCGACGAGCTGGAACAGCGAGAGATCGGCATAGGTCGGGCCGTTGCCGACGAGATGGCCACCGCCGTTCCCGTCGAGCACCCGCTCGAACCAGGCGAGATAGGCGGGGATGCGCTCGCCGCGGAAATGCAGCGCCCGCCGCGCGGCCTCCGGCTTCTGCTCCTCGTAGGTGAGCGCGACCGCGACCGGATGGTGGGTGTCGTGGGCCTCGGCCACCATGTCGGCGATGGTGAGCTGGATCTGATGCGTCCAGAGCCGGTCGCGCTCGCCGCCGTCGAGGCCGTGCCGGGCGCCGAGATGCAGGAGGATCGCCGCCGTCTGCCCGATCACGAGGTCCCCGTCCTTCAGGACGGGACAGGCAAAGGGCGGCCGGGGTCGCGCCGGGTCGTCGAGGAAGAGCCTCAGGGCGGGGACGCCGCCGCCCTCGGTTTCGGGCAGGCGTGCGACATCGACATATGCGGCTCCGGCCGCTTCGAGCGCGAGACGGACGAACTCGCCGCGCCCCTGGATCATCGGCCAGTAGAGAAGCTCGTAGGCCATCGCCGGCTCTCCGTCATCCGCGAGGAAAAGCCGGCCGGCCGCGCTCGTTCGCTCCGAAGAGACCTCAGTTCGCCGGCTCTTCCGTGGCCGTCTTCTCGGCCGGGGGCTCGGCGCTGGCGACGGCCTTGCGCTCCAGCAGCGGCTGCAACCGCTCGGCGAGGGCGTGGTCGAGATGCTTGGCGTAGGCCGCCTTGAAGTAGCGCTGGCCGGTACCGCGCCCGAACAGGCGGTCATGGGTCTGCACCATCGCGTCGACCTCCGGGCGGCAGAGGAAGCCGATGACCCCGGCGGCGGCGTACCACTCGCCGGCGCGGGCATGGCGCATGGCCGCCGGGTTCGCCATCACCGTGTCGGCGAAGCAATCCGTGGCGGCGGCGCGCAGCGGGGCCATCTCGCGCTCGGCGGCGGCCGGATCGGGACGCACGGAGCGGCGCGCCTCGGCGGGGAGCGTGGTCAGGACGGCGACGGCGAGAAGAGCGGCGGTCAGTGCCTTCATCGGAGGGGGCTTCCAGCGAGGTCCGGGCGACCCCTGGAATTTCCCCGACGATTGCGACCGCTTGAGGGCGAATCGCGCCGCGCCGCACCATGCTGCGGCGGAACGGTTCCCCGCCCGCCGATCACAAGGACGTGATCTCAGCTCCGGCGTTCGGCGTTCCAGTTGCCGCTGCACCCGCCGTCGGCCTTCCAGGTGCCGTTGCCGAAGCCCTCGCGCCCGAGGCGGCCGACCACGTTGGCGCTGGTCGAGCCGCGCGAGATCGTCGCTCGGACCGCGCCGTTGGCGGCGACGCGCCCGGCGATGGTGAAGTCCGAGCCCGGATAGCTCGCCTCGCCGTTGGCGATGCGCACGCCGTAGCGGTAGGCGCGGTCGCAGGTGCCGGCGGTGGTGATGACCTCGATGCTCCAGTTGCCGTCATAGGCGTTGGGCACGTTGACCTTCTTTTGCGCCGCCTCCGCCGTGCCGAGGCAGGCGAGGGAGAGGGTGGCGGCGGCGAGGATCGCGGTTTTCATCGATGGATCGCTTCCCGTGGGTTGTCCGGCAGGGGGCCGGCGAAGCTCCGGCTTGGCCGAGAACTCGCGGGACCGATGTTCGGTTGCGCACTCAGCCCTTCGTCGCGCGCAGCAGGGCGTCCTTGAGCAGCGCCAGCAGGTCGCAACCCGCATACAGGAAGGTGTCGACGCCGGCCTCCTTGAGCGCATCTGACGGCCTGCCGGCGAGGTAGACCGTCCCGGCACCGGCCGCCTTCAGCGCCCTGGCAGCATCGGCCCCATGGGTCTCGTAGACCGCGTCCGACGAGCACAGGCAGGCGAGCGGCGCGCCCGATGCCGTGAAGGCTCGCGCGACCGCCTCCGCGTCGGAAAACCCCTCGTTCGACAGCGCCTCGATGCCGCCGGCGGCGAAGGCGTTGGCGGCGAAGGTGGCGCGGGTGTTGAAGGCGGCCATCGGCCCGAGATTGGCGAGGAACACCTGCGGACGCCTGCCCGCCTTCGCCAGGAAGGCGTCGGAAGCGTCGCGCAGGGCCTCGAAAGGCACGGCCAGACGCTGCGAGGGCAGGGGATCGCAGGCCACCGCCGCTCCCGAGCCGAAACCCGAGACCGAGGTGTCGCCGATGGGCGCCACGTCGAGCACCGTCACCGGCTTCTCGGCGAGGAACGGGAACTCCGTGGCGCCCGTGAGCGCCTCCCGGCGGGTGGCGAGGTTGCGCGCGCGGGTCTCGCGGGTATCCGCGATGCGGCGCTGGAGCTTGCCGACGCTGAGGCTCGACACGATGCCGCCCTCGGCCTCGATGGCCTGGAAGGCGGCCCAGCCGGCCTCCGCGAGCTGCTCGGTCAGCGCCTCGAAACCGCCGGCCCCGGCGGCCGGGTCGCTGACGCGGGCGAGGTTCGATTCCTCGATGAGCACGATCTGGCTGTTCCTCGCCACGCGGCGGGCGAAGGCGTCCGGCAGGCCGAGCGTCTGGGTGTAGGGCAGGGCGGTGACGCCGTCGGCGCCCCCGAGCCCCGCCGAGCAGGCCGCCATGGTGGCGCGCAGGATGTTCACGAAGGGATCGCGCCTGGTCATCGGGCGCCAGGCGGTCTCGGCATGGAGGCGCAGCGGCCTCGGGTCGAGCCCGCAGGCGGCCTCCATCCGCGCCCAGAGCCGGCGCATGGCGCGGAACTTGGCGACGGTCAGGAACTCGTCGGAATCCGCCACCAGCAGGACGCCCACCGCGTCGCGGGCGCGGGCGAGGTCGTGCCCGGCGGATTCGAGGGCGCGCAGATAGGCGACGGCCGTCGCGAGCACCGCGCCGAGCTCGGCCGCCTCGCCCGCGCCGGCCTCGTGATAGGGACGCCCGTCGGCGAGCAGCGCGCGACCCGCGAATCCGGCGGCGTCGAACTCGGAGAGCAGCGCGCCGAGCTTCGGCGCGATCTCGGACCAGACCGCTCCCAGGCTGCCGGTGGCGGCGAGCGTCCCGATCGGGTCGATCCCGAGATCGAGGTCGAGATCGGCCAGCGCGTCGCCGCGCTTTTCGGCAAGCGCCTTGACGAGGGCCGCCGCCTCCAGACCCGCGCCGCCGGCATCGAGCCGGAGCGAGATCAGCGGCAGCATCACGCCGTTCAGGGCCGCGTCGAGCTCGTCCACGGTGCGGGCGGTGAGCCCGTAGCCGCGCGCGGCCGGCGCGCCGGAGAAGACCAGGGTCAGCGCGTCGGCGCCCCCTTCGAGGTCGGAGAGCGCCAGCTCGTGGGCGACCTCGAGGTCCGGGTGGTCGACGCGCTGGGAGACCTTCCAGGGGCCGGGGGCGCGGACCGGCTGGGTCGCGGGCGCGGCCGCCTCGTAGAGGGGCTCGATGCGGATGCCGTCCGCCGTCTTCGAGACCAGCCGCTTCTCGAAGTCGCCGCCCTTCAGGGCGCCGTCCACGAGGGCGAGCCAGCGCTCGCGGGTCGGCTCATCGAAAAGGTCGGCGAGCGGTCTGTCTTCCATCGGATCGGCCCCGGCTCGGGCAGGCTTCCCGGTGCCCGCCCCATCGGGGCGCAGCCCTGGCACGAGCCGCCGGGCGTGGCAATCCGCTCGTGGAAGCGGACCCTCCTCAGCCGAGGATGATGAGCCCGGCGAAGCCCAGCGAGCCGACGATGATGCGCCACCACGCGAACAGCCAGAACCCGTGCCGCGACACGTAGTCGAGCACGGTCCGCACCACGATCAGCGCCGAGACGAAGGCCACGATGAAGCCGATGACGATCAGCCCAACATCGTCGGCCTTCAGGTGCTTGTAGTTGTCGTAGAGGTCCTTGGCGAAGGCGCCGGCCATGGTCGGCATGGCGAGGTAGAACGAGAACTCCGTGGCCGAGCGCTTGTCGGCGCCCATCAGCATGGCGCCGACGATGGTGGCGCCAGAGCGCGACACGCCGGGGATCATGGCCAGGCACTGGAACAGGCCGATCTTGAGATCCATCGGCAGGGTGAAGTCGTAGACGTCGGTCTTCTTCACCTCGAGATCGGTGTCGTCGAGGACGAGGAGCACGAGCCCGCCCGCGACGAGCGTCGCGCAGACGATCCACGGGTTGAACAGGTACGCCTTGATCAGCTTCGAGAAGAGGCCGCCGACGATCGCCGCCGGCAGGAAGGCGACGAGGATGCCGATCACGAAGCGGCGCGCCTTCGGGTCGCTCGGAAGCGCCGTGGCGATGCCGAGCAGCCGCCGGAAATACACCGCCAGGATCGCCAGGATCGCGCCGAGCTGGATCAGCACCTCGAAGGTGTTGTTGGGCGACTCGAAGCCGATGAAATGCCCGACGAGGAGCTGATGGCCCGTCGAGGAGACCGGGATGAACTCCGTGGCGCCCTCGACCACGGCGAGCACGACCGCCTTGGCGACGCTCATCGCATCCATCATCGCGTCGCTTCCTCGTGTCGATGGTCGTCGGGGGGAGTGAGCCCGGAGGCAGGCTTCGCCGATCGGGGTTGACGGGCGGTTACCGCAATCCGCCCGGCGTGTTAATGAGGCGGCAACGATCGGGCAATAACGCTAAACCCACGCCCGCTCGCGAAATCCGGGGTTCTTTTCGCGCGCCGCACCGCAACGGCAAACGGCCCCGCCCGTCCGCTCACGGCCTCGATGGCGACGCTCTACCACTTTCCCTTCTGCGCCAACTCCCGCTTCGTCCGGCTCGTGCTGGCCGAGATGGGCATGGAGCCGATCCTCGTGGAGGAGCGGCCCTGGGACAGGCGCGACGAGTTCCTGCTGGTCAACCCGGCCGGCACCACTCCCGTGCTGCTGGAGCAGGGCGGCCTCGTCGTGCCCGGCGCCGGGCTCATCGCCGAGTATCTCGACGAGACGCGCGGCCTCGGCCTCTCCGGGCGCCGTCTGCTGCCGGAGGCCACGGCGGACCGCGTCGAGGTGCGCCGCCTGCTCGACTGGTTCCTGGTGAAGTTCGAATCGGAGGTGACGGGCTATCTCGTCACGGAGAAGATCTCGAAGCGCTTCATGACCAGCTCCGAGGGCGGCGGCCCGCCGGACATGAACGCCATCCGCGCCGCGCGCACCAACGTGCGCTACCATCTCAAATATATCGGCTATCTGATCGCCCGGCGCCGCTGGATCGCGGGCGACCATCTGACCTATGCCGATCTCGCCGCCGCCGCCCATCTGAGCTGCGTGGACTATCTCGGTGACGTGCCGTGGGACGAGGACGAGATCGCGAGGGACTGGTACGCGCGGATGAAATCGCGCCCGTCCTTCCGCGCGCTCCTCGCGGACCGGGTGCCGGGCATGGCCCCGGCCGACCATTACGCGGACCTGGATTTCTGACGCCCCGCAAAGTCCTCTCCGGCGCCACGCTCCGCGCGGCCCTCGACGCGCGTGCCGAAAAGCTCGGCTTCGATCTCGTGCGGGTGACGCGACCCGACGCGGTGCCGGCGCTGCCTGAGCGCCTGACATCCTGGCTCGATGCCGGCGAGCATGGCGACATGGTCTGGATGGCGGACCGCGCCGACCAGCGCGCCGATCCGGCGACGCTTTGGCCCGAGGTGCGCAGCGTCGTCACGCTCGGCATGAATTACGGGCCGGAGACGAACCCCCTCGCCACGCTGGCGCTTCGCGACCGCGCGGCCATCGCGGTCTACGCGCAAAGACGCGATTATCACGAGGTCGTGAAGGGCAAGCTCAAGGAACTCGGCGGCTACCTCTCGGCCAAGGGCGCCTGCCGGGTGAAGGTCTTCGTCGATACCGCGCCGGTGATGGAGAAGCCGCTGGCGGAGGCTGCCGGCATCGGCTGGCAGGGCAAGCACACGGTGCTGGTCTCGCGCGAGCACGGCAACTGGCTCTTCCTCGGCGCGATCTACACCTCGGCCGAGTTGGTGCCCGACGCGCCGGCCGTCGACCGTTGCGGCACCTGCCGGCGCTGCCTCGACATCTGCCCGACCGACGCCTTCCCGGCGCCCTACCGGCTCGATGCGCGCCGCTGCATCTCCTATCTCACCATCGAGCACGAAGGGCCGATCCCGCTGGAATTCCGGGAGGCGATCGGCAACCGGGTCTTCGGCTGCGACGACTGCCTCGCCGTCTGCCCCTGGAACCGTTTCGCGGCGGCCGCGAGCGAGACGCGGCTGATGGCGCAGGCCGAATTCGCAGCGCCGCGCCTGCAAGACCTCGCGCGGCTCGACGATGCGGGCTTCCGATCCTTCTTCGCCGGCACGCCTGTGAAGCGCACCGGCCGCGACCGCTTCCTGCGCAACGTCCTCGTCGCCATCGGCAATTCGGGCAGCCGCGAACTCGGCGAGGAGGCCGAGCGCGCCCTGTCCGATGCGTCGCCGCTGGTGCGCGGCATGGCGGTATGGGCTACGTCGCGTCTGCGGACGGATGCCGAGATCGCCGCGCTGTACGGGCGCCACGGCGCCACCGAGACCGACGCCCATGTCGCCGCCGAATGGCGCGCCGCGCTCTTCCCGGCAACGGAGACAGACCCTGCATGAACCTGTTCGTCTTCGGCTTAGGCTTCACTGGCCGCCGCTTCGCCGAGCGTGAGCGGAGCCGGTTCGCCACCGTCCGCGCCACCGTCACCGAGCCGGCACGGGCGGAATCCCTGGCTTCCGAGACCGGCTTCGCGATGCGCGCCTTCGGGCCGGAGACGGACGATCCCCGCATCGCCGCCGACCTCGCCGACACCGACATGCTGCTGGTCTCGGCCCCTCCCGGCCGCGACGGCGATACGGTGCTCGCCCGCCATGGCGATGCGATCCGGGAGAGCCGCATCCGCTGGATCGGCTACCTTTCGACCATCGGCGTCTATGGCGACCACCAGGGCGCCTGGATCGACGAGGAGACGCCGCCGACCCCCAAGAGCGCCCGCTCCCAGGAGCGCGTCGCCGCCGAGCAGGCATGGCTGTCCCTCGGCGCGGAGACGGGCAAGGCCGTGCAGGTCTTTCGACTGTCCGGCATCTACGGCCCCGGCCGCAACCCCATCGTGAAGGTGCGCGACGGCAAGGCCCAGCGCATCGTGAAGGCGGGCCAAGTCTTCAACCGCATCCATGTGGATGACATCGCCGCGACGCTCGCCGCCTCGCTGGACCGCCCGCGTGCCGGCGCGGTCTACAACGTCACCGACGACGAGCCCGCCCCGCCCCAGGTGGTGACGGAGCATGCCGCCCGGATCGCCGGTCTGCCGGTGCCGCCGGAGATCGATTTCGAGACGGCGGACCTGAGCCCGATGGCGCGCAGCTTCTACGGCGAGAACAAGCGCGTGCGGAACCGGCTGATCCGCGAGGAGCTCGGCGTGGCGCTCGCCTACCCGACCTATCGCGAGGGGCTGGCGGCGCTCGCGGATGGTGCTGATTAATAAAACAGAAAGTTACATTGCTTTGCCAAGTTTTTGACGTTTGGCTGGTCGCATAACCTTTTTATGCGACAATTTTTCACACCCAGCGTCAATAAGATGGATAAAATCTTGCGCATCAGAAAAGTAATTTTTGAACGCAATCCGAATTTCTTCAGTTGTATCAGCTCTCACTAGCACAATGTCTTGTCCAGGATTTTCGCGCTCCAGATCGAAAAGTGCTCGCAATGCATCCGTAGCATCTCGAAAATGTTTTACATTCAAAGCTCTGCCTTCAGAAAAGATCAAAATCATATTTTTGTATTCAGAGACTTCCTTTTCTTGAGAATTTAGTCCTCGCAAAAGGTTCATAAAACCCAACTCTTTGTCTAACGCCAAGAAATTTTTAATTAATTCGTCATCTTTAACTTCCGCCATAGATGAAGTTCTATCTTCAAAAGAACGTGCAATTATTTCGCTAGATATTTCAAGTATTTTTTGATAACGCTTGTCGCCAGAATTAAACTTTGGCTGATTTTCTGTGATAAATCCTATTACTTCAACGCATGTTGCCCAAGCGTGCTGATACCGTGTTCTGTACTGAATTTCAATATAAAGTCCTTTAAAATTCTCACCATATTGAGAATTTACGTCATATTCGTATACATCGTGAACTCCGCGATATCCAGTATCAACTTTGGGGATTTTTATGTAATCATATTTATCAATTTCATTGCGCAGCTTGTGACGAAATTTTGCCTTATGAAATTTTTCTCTAAATTCATATAATTTTTTAATATCTTCAAAAATTAACCGGCAACCCGCCACATCATCCATGCGATGAAGCTGCATTGTCTTGTGGCGATGTAATTTTCCAAATATGGTATTTCGTCTTTTGTGTCGTTGTGCGACAACAATCCCAGTTCCGCGTGTTCTAGTGCGTAAAATTGCCTGAAATGTATTTAGCACAGCTCGGTGCGCGGCCCGCCATTCTTCGATTACGTTATAATCTTCTATTGTGGCTTTGTTTTCCCTGACCGCATTCCCTGCTCGTCGAACTCGCTCTTTAGATCCTCCCGGATACTTTTTTTCATTTTGAGATGCCATTTCGAATTTCCATTAACATAGACTAAAATCTAAAAATCAGATTAATCGCAATTTAAATCAAGCGAATCTTATACAGAAGAAGCTGATCGAAACCTTGTTTCTTGCCTGGCGAGGCCCGTGGCGCCGAGCAGCCGAAACAGCAGCTTTCGGAAGAAACGCGGCCGCTCCACCAGAAGCGCGGCGGCCCAGGACGCGGCCTCCGCCGCGAGAAGCGCCGCGACCAGCGTCGCCGTGGTGCCGGCGAGCCCCGGCGCGACCCCGAGATGCGCGCGCAGGGAGAAGACCAGCGTCATCACCGGAACGTGGATCACGTAGAGCGTGTAGGAGAAGGCCGCCGCGCCGCTCAGGCGCATGAAGAACCGGCTCGCCGGGCCCTCGCTCGTTGCGAGGCGCAGCAGGCACAGCGCCACGGGTACGCCGAGCGCCGCCTGATAGGCGAGGAAGACCTTTCCTTCGCTCATGGCGTCGATGAAGCCGGGATCCCCGACGAAGGCCAGCGGCGCGGCGAGCAGGAGCAGCGTCACCGGCGGCAGGACGGGCGAGGCCGCGACGGCGCGCAGGCGCAGGTTCGCGGTGCCGTAGAGCGCCGCCGCCGCGCCGGCCGAGAACAGCGCCAGGGATTGCAGGTAGAAGAACCGGTCGGCCGTCACGCCGACGAGCGCCAGCACGGCCAGCGCGCCGAGCCCGCGCCTCACGCCCCGGCCTACGATCGCCCATGCCGCGAAGGCGGCGACGGCATAGAGATAGACCTCCTGGCGCAGGGACCACAGCGCCCGGTCGATGACGAAGGTGGCGTCCCCCGGCGCGAAGGTCAGCGTCAGCCCGCGCAGGAAGGCGACGAGGTCGAGCCGGTACGCATCACCCGTCTTGGTCAGCAGCGGCAGGCCGTTGTGGCCGAGCCAGCCGACCGCGAAGGTCACGAGGATGGCGAGCGCCAGGGGCGGCCAGATCCGGGCGATGCGATGCACCGCATAGGGCACCGCGAAGCGGTGGCCCTCGCTCGCCACGAGGCGCGACAGGCTGGTGGCGATGACGAATCCCGAGAGCGAGAAGAACACCATCACCGAGAGGCGGCCGAACCACTCCGCCGCCGCCGCGCCGGGGCTGTGCTCGAGGAAATACGCCATGCCGAGGCCGTGGCTCACGAGCACGGTCTGCGCCGCGAGAGCGCGCACCCCGTCGAGAGCCTCGTACCGATAGCCGCGCATGGCGCCCGTTCCCCGCACCCACGGCGTCCGGGATCAGGATCGGGCGCCGCGCGGCGCCGCTCTGCCCGGCGATTGGGGCGGCAGCGCGACGGAGGACGTCAGGCGGCCCGCTTGTTCGCGGCCGGGCCGAAATGGCCGAGATAGCGCGCGGCAATGGCCGTCACCGGCAGCACCACGAAGACGTCCGTGGTGCCGAACTGACGGTCGATCACGGCGCCGTCGCCGAAGGTGGCGCCGACGCGCAGATAGCCCTTGATGAGCGGCGGCAGGGCCTGGAGCGCCGCCTTCGGGTCGACGGCCTCGGGCGCGAGGCGGTCCATCGAGACGTAGCGCTCGGGCAGGGCGCGGGCGCGCCAGCCGTCGGGGGCGCGGGCGTGGTGGTGGAGGAAGCTCAGGGGCAGGGCCAGCCGGTCGGGGTCCGTGCCTTCGAGGCTGGCGCAGCCGAGCAGCGCGTCGATCCGGTGGTGCAGCACATAGGCGTAGATGCCGTGCCAGAGCAGCTCCACCGTCCGCTTGGTGCGGTAGGGCTTGAGCACGCAGGAGCGGCCGAGCTCGAGAAAGCGCTTGCCGGGATTGGCCGCCAGCACCGGGGCGATGTCGTACTCGCCGGCGGTGTAGAAGCCGGAATGCCGGTCGGCCGCGTCCTGGCGCAGGAGCCGGTAGGTGCCGACCACCTTCGGGCGCGCCTTGCGGAACGGCTTCGCCTCGGTCGCGGCATGGTCGATGACGAGGAGATGGTCGCAGACCGCGTCGTACTCGTCGACGTCGCGGCGCGAGAGCACCGCCATCCCGGTCGGGATCGCCGACATCTCCTCGTAGAACACGCGGAAGCGCAGGCGCTGGGCGCGGCGCACCTCGGACTTCTTGGTGGCGAGCCGCACCTCGAGATTGCCGATGCGGCCGAGGCTCGGGTCGAGGCCGGGCGTCGCCAGGGGCATCCGGAAGCGCTCGCCGAAGCGGATCGGGGTCGCGCCCGGCGGCACCAGCGTGCGGCCGCCGAAGCCCGGCAGGCCCACCTCGGCCGACTTGCGCTTCAGCTTGGCGATGGGGGCGTTGACGCCCTTCTCCCAGCCGCTGAGCCATGCCGCTGAAGCGCCGCGCGCGAAATTGGCGACCATTGGTGCCTGTCCCTGGCGGCGGGCCGGCGCATCCCTCGGATAGCCGGCTCCCGCTCGCGATCCTGGGACAACATCACGAAGCGGGCACGCTTTTATGACACTTCGCGCATCGCCCGGCCGGATTCTTCGGCCGGGAAAGGAAATCGTCGGTCGCCGGCCCGGATGTGCCGAGCCGGCTAACCGAGGCGCTCAGACGAACTGGTTCAGGCCGGGGATGGCGCCGATGATCGGGCCCATCACGTCCTCGCCGGCCTTCTCGCGGCCGACCGCGAAGAGCTCCTGGCCGAGCGCCTGCATCTGGCCCATGGGGACGCCGGCCGACATCAGCTTCTGGCCGAGCGCCATGACGCCGCCGCCCATCATGCCGCCGAGCATGCCCATGAGGCCGCCGCCGCCCTCGGCCGCGTTTGATTCGGCGACGAGCGTGTCGGCGCCCGGCAGGGCCGCCAGGAGCTGGCTCACCTCGGTGGCCGGGCCTTCCTTCTGGAGGAAGGCGAGGATGTGCCCGACGGCGGTCTGCGCGGTCGCCGCGTCGAGTCCGGTGCGGTTGGTGACGCGGGCAATCAGTTCTTCCATCGGTCGCGGGCTCCTCGCGGGGGTCTGATGGCCGTGCATCGGGCCTCGCGGCAGGGAAATCAAGCGCGCCGCGTCCGGCTGGCTAACAGGGCCTGCCGCCTGCATAAGCGTTCGGGACGCGAAGCGGGGATGCAGGCAAATGGCGGGCGACGGCACGATCCTGGTCGGCAAGAGCATGGGCACGGGCGCGCCGAAGGGCGGCAAGCCGGAACTGCTCAACCTCAAGCTCGCCAACCGCCACGGCCTCGTCGCCGGGGCCACCGGCACCGGCAAGACGGTGACGTTGCAGGTGATGGCGGAAGGCTTCTCCAACGCGGGCGTCCCGGTCTTCGCCGCCGACATCAAGGGCGACCTCTCGGGCCTCGCCGCCAACGGCGAGGGCAAGCCGGTCTTCGTCAAGCGTGCCGAGGAACTGGGGCTCACCTACGAGCCGGACCGCTTCCCGACGATCTTCTGGGACCTGTTCGGCGAGCAGGGCCATCCCATCCGCTGCACCGTCACGGAGATGGGGCCGCTGCTGCTGGCGCGCCTCCTCGAACTCAACGACACCCAGGAGGGCGTGCTCAACATCGCCTTCCGCGTCGCCGACGAGAACCAGTGGCCGGTCATCGACCTGAAGGACCTGCGCGCGCTGCTGGCCTTCTGCTCGGAGAACCTCAAGGAGATCTCGGGAAAGTACGGCAACGTCTCGGGCGCCTCGGTGGGCGCGATCCAGCGCCAGCTCCTGATGCTGGAGAACCAGGGCGCCGACAAGTTCTTCGGCGAGCCGGCGCTCGACCTCAACGACTTCATGCGCACCGACCGCGAGGGGCGCGGTATCGTCAACATCCTCGCCGCCGACAAGCTGATGCAGAAGCCGAGGCTCTACGCCTCGTTCCTGCTCTGGATGCTCTCCGAGCTGTTCGAGCACCTTCCCGAGGTCGGCGATCTCGACAAGCCGAAGCTGGTGTTCTTCTTCGACGAGGCGCACCTGCTGTTCAACGATGCGCCGAAGGCGCTGCTCGACGCCGTGGAGCAGGTGGTGCGCCTGATCCGCTCGAAGGGCGTCGGCGTCTATTTCGTCACCCAGAACCCCCTCGACGTGCCCGAGACCGTGCTCGGCCAGCTCGGCAACCGGGCGCAGCACGCGCTGCGCGCCTTCACCCCGCGCGACCAGCGCGCCGTGAAGGCCGCCGCCGAGACCTTCCGGCAGAACCCCGGCTTCGACGTCGCATCAGCGATCACCGAGCTCGGCGTCGGCGAGGCGCTGGTGAGCTTCCTGGAGGAGAAGGGCACGCCCTCGGTGGTCGAACGCGCGCTGATCGCCCCGCCCGCCGGCCGCGTCGGGCCGCTCAAGCCGGAGGAGCGCGCGGCGCTGATCGCCCAGAGCCCGATTCGCGGCAAGTACGACACGGCGGTCGACAACGAGAGCGCCTACGAGATGCTCGCCAAGCGCAAGAACCTCGATTCGGCGCCGGCGGAAGCCGCGCAGCAGAGCGAGGGCGGACTCGGCGGCTTGCTGGGCAGCCTCGGCGGCCTGTTCGGCGGCTCGTCGCCCGCTCCGCAGGGCAAGGGCGGTCGCCGCCCGCCGAAGAGCCTCACCGAGCAGGTCGTCACCCAGGCCGCCCGCTCGATGGCGCGCTCCGTGGGCACCCAGGTCGGCCATGCGATCCTGCGGAACGTGCTCGGCGGTCTGATGAAGCGCTGAGGGCGGGAGCCGGCATGACCTTCCTCTCCCGGCTGCTGCGCCGGCCGACGCCTGCCGTGCAGCCGAGCAAACCGGACTTGCGCGGCTATGCCGTGTGCACGCTGCCGCGCTCGGGCAGCAACTTCTTCTGCGATGTCCTCGGCAGCACGGGCGTGCTCGGGCATCCGCGCGAGTATTTCAACGGCGTGGCGCGCCGGGGCTACGACGACCCGACCTACCCGGACGATCCTCACGAGCAGATCGCCCGTATCCTCACCATGGGGGCGACGCCGAACGGCATCTACGCGCTCAAGATCTTCCCCGGCCTGCACGACGTGGTGGCGCCGCATCTGCGCTGGACGGAGGTGCTGCCGAACCTGAAATTCGTGCGCTTCCGCCGCCGGGACATCCTCGGACAGGCGATCTCCTGGGTGCGCGCCGCCCAGACCCAGCGCTTCCGCATCACCGATCCCGGCCACGGCGAGCCGGTCTACGACGCCGAGGCCATCGGCCTTCGCGTCCGCCAGATCTGCCAGCGCGGCGCGCGCTGGGACATGTTCTTCGCCCGGACCGGACTGCCCGCCATCGAGATCGTCTACGAGACCTTCCTCGATGACCCGGATGCGGGGGTGAACGGCGTGGCGCGCTGGCTCGACCTGCCGGGCGACCTGCATGTCGACATCGCGCAGTCGCGGTTCCGCATGCAGCGGGACGACGTCAACGCCGCCTGGCGCGCGCGATTCGTGGCCGAGCAGGGCGATCCGAACTTCGTGGACCCGGTCTGAGCCATGGGTGGGGGGCGGTCGTCGATGAGAGGCGAATTGAAGCATCCTTCCAGGCTGGCATGCGCGCTCATGGTCTCGGCGGCATGCCTGCTCGCCGGCGGCGTCTCGGCGAGGGCCGCCGAGACGCGCGTCGTGGCGCTCGGGGCCAGCAGCACGGCAGGCAAGGGAGTCGCCCCGGAGGCGACCTATCCCGCGCAGTTGCAACAGATGCTCGCGGCGCGCGGCTACGCGATTCGGATCGTCAATGCCGGCATCAACGGCGATACCAGCGCCGGAATGCTCGCACGCCTGGACGCCGACGTGCCCGACGGCACCGATCTCGTCATCCTCCAAACGGGAACGAACGACGCGCGTGAAGACGGCCACGACGAGAACATCGCGGCGATCGTCGATCGCCTGCGGGCGCGGTCGATCGAGGTCGTCCCGTTCAAGACGAGCCTGATGCGCGATCTGAGGGCCGGATATTCGCAGGCCGACGGGCACCATCTGACGGCCGAGGGATATCGGATCCTGGCCGCCCGCCTTCTTCCGCTGGTCGAGCGCGCCATTCATCGGTGAAACCCCGGCAGAGGTGAAATCCGGCAGCCCTCGGCCTTCCGCCGAGACACCGCCGAGAGCCCTTCGCCATTGACAAGCCGGGGCCCCCGACCTTATCCACCGGCCACGGCGCGCGGCTTCCCGGTGAAGTCCGCGCGTTCTGCGTTCGCGCCGCCAAGCGGCCGGATGACATGAAACAAGAAGCCGGCCCACGGATGAAACCCATCCCGGAGGCCGTTCGAGAACACGAGAGAGAACGATGTTCGCAGTCATCAAGACGGGCGGCAAGCAGTACCGCGTCGCCGCCAACGACACCATCACCATCGCCACCCTCGAGGGTGAAGAGGGCTCCGCCGTCACCTTCGGCGACGTGCTCCTGTTCGCCGACGGCGAGGGCGAGACCCAGATCGGCGCGCCGCTGCTCACAGGCATCACCGTCGCGGGCGAGATCGTCGAGCACGGTCGCGACAAGAAGGTCATCGCCTTCAAGAAGCGCCGCCGGCAGAACTCGCGCCGCAAGCGCGGCCATCGCCAGCATCACACCGTGGTGCGCATCACCGAGATCAGCGCGGGCGGCAAGTCGTCCAAGGCTCCCGAGCGCAAGGCCAAGTCGTCGGCATCGGCCCCGAAGGCGGATGCCCTCCCGGCCACCGCCTCGGCCGAAGCCTGATCGCCAGCCCCCGACGCATTTGAGAGATTTGGAGTAGCCCGATGGCCCACAAGAAAGCAGGCGGCTCGTCCCGCAACGGTCGCGACTCGGAAGGCCGGCGCCTCGGCGTCAAGAAGTTTGGCTCGGAAGCCGTCATTCCCGGCAACATCATCGTGCGCCAGCGCGGCACGAAATGGCATCCCGGCACCAATGTCGGCATGGGCAAGGACCACACCCTGTTCGCGCTCGTCGAGGGCAAGGTGCAGTTCGCCACCCATCGCGGCCGCGCCTTCGTGACGGTCGTACCGCTGCAAGAAGCGGCCGAGTAACGGCGGACAAGTTCTCCGACGAAGGAGCTTCCCGCCGGTGTCCCACACCGAACCGGCGTCTGAAGCTCTCTCGTTTGCTCCCTCCGGGGGCGCGAAGGATCGCTCGGAACGCGGGGGAGGACGGGGCACCGTCCTCCCCCCTCTTCGTCTCAATCCCCGATGCGCCCGGCGGCACGCCGCCGGGGGCCGAAGCGGAGCGACAGGACGATGTTCCCCGACCTGACCCGAGACGACGTCTTCCGCATCGAGACGCGGCGGCTGTGGCTGCGCTGGCCCTGCGCCAAGGACGCCGACGCCATCGTTCAGCTCGCGGGCGACGAGGCGGTGGCCGGGATGACGGCGGCGATTCCGCATCCGCTTGATCGCGGCACCGTCGACGGCTTCATCCTCGGCGCCCGGCGGGACGCCATCGAGGGTCGCTCGCTGACCATGGCGGTCGCCGCGCGCAGCCGTCCGCAGACGCTGATCGGCATCGTCGGCATCGCTCCCGACGCTGACGCGGCCGGCCCGCATCTCGGCTACTGGCTCGGCACGCCCCATTGGGGCAGGGGCTTGGCGACGGAAGCGGTCGGGGCGATGGTGGAGGCGTATTTCGCCTACACGCCGGGCACCGTGCTCACCTCCGCCGCGCGGATCGAGAACGCGGCCTCGCGGCGTGTGCTGGCCAAGCTGGGCTTCGCCTCGGAAGGGACGGCGCTGAGACCGTTCCCGGCGCGCGGGGGCGATCTGCCCACCGAGCGCTTCCGCCTCGACCGCCGCGTCTGGGAGCGCCGGGGAGCCCACGCCGCGGCTGGGCTCGTCGCGGTCCATGTCTGATTCATCGGCCGGCGGGGGATGCCCCGGCGGCCCCCTGTCCGGTCGCTGACGGACGAGAGGACGGCGCGGGCGCATGGCGGGTCGGGACCGAAGCAGGGGGCTCGTGTTGCCGGCCGTCGTCGTCGCGGCTCTCGTTCTCGGTGGCGGCGTGCTCGCAAGCATGTTCCGGCAGGGCGCGCGCGAGACCGCGGGCTCCGCCGTTCCTGTCGGGCCGGGGGCGCCGGCCGCGCCCAGGCAGCCGACGCTGTATTGCGAGTTCTACAACTTCGTCGGCCGCAAGCCGAAGGTGGGGTTCTATTTCACCATCGCGCACGAGGGGGTGTCGCCGGCCTACGAGCAGGTCTTCCAGAGGGAGGGCGACGGCGCGCAGACGGATTTCGGAACGGATGGCGCGTCCCGTCCCGAATGGGCCTTCGACGGATCGGACAGCCCGGCGACCTTGCGCTCGCCGGACCAGGCGATCCAGATCAACCTCTACGGGTACAAACCCGTGGCGGGCACCACATGGTTCGAGGCGGGGCTGCGTAGCGTGCAGTACCTGAACCTCGACGGGAAATGCCGGCGCAGCGCCGCCTGACAATCGAGCGAGACATCCAGTGAAGTTCCTCGACGAAGCCAAGGTCTATGTCCGCTCGGGTGACGGCGGCCCCGGCTGCGTCGCGTTCCGGCGCGAGAAATTCATCGAGTTCGGCGGCCCCAACGGGGGCGACGGCGGGCGCGGCGGCGATGTCTGGGTGGAGTGCGTCGAGGGGCTGAACACCCTCATCGACTACCGCTACCAGCAGCATTTCAAGGCCAAGAAGGGCGAGCACGGCATGGGCTCGAACTGCCACGGCGCCAATGGGGCGGACGTGGTGCTCAAGGTGCCGGCCGGAACCGAGATCCTCGCCGAGGACGGCGAGCGGATCATCGCCGACATGACCGAGGTCGGCCAGCGCGTGCGCCTCGCCAGGGGCGGCAACGGCGGCTTCGGCAACGCCTATTTCACCACCTCCACGAACCGGGCGCCCAAGCACGCCAATCCCGGCCTCGAAGGCCAGGAGATGTGGATCTGGCTGCGCCTCAAGCTTATCGCCGATGCCGGGCTCGTCGGCCTGCCGAACGCCGGCAAGTCCACCTTCCTTGCCACCGTGACGGCGGCGAGGCCGAAGATTGCCGACTATCCTTTCACCACGCTGCATCCCGGCCTCGGCGTCGTGCGCTCGGATGCCCGCGAGTTCGTGCTCGCCGACATCCCCGGCCTGATCGAGGGCGCGCACGAGGGCGTCGGGCTCGGCGACAAGTTCCTGGCGCATGTGGAGCGCTGCCGGGTGCTGCTGCATCTCGTGGACGGCACCAGCGAGCATGCCGGCAAGTCCTACAAGCTCGTGCGCGGCGAGATCGAGGCCTACGGCCACGGCCTGTCCGAGAAGCCCGAGATCGTCGCCCTGTCGAAGGTCGACGCGCTCGATCCCGACACGCTGAAGAACCAGGTCGCCCGCCTCAAGCGCGCCGCCAAGCGCACGCCGCTGGTGCTCTCCTCCGCCTCGGGGCGCGGGGTGCCGGAGGCGCTGCGGGCCATCCTCGCAGAGATCGAGGGAGCGAAGGCCGCCGAGGCCGAGGCGCAGCCGGCGGCCCCCTGGCAGCCGTGATGACGGGCCGGCCGGCGCGGGCTAGCATTCAGCCGCCCCTACCGACAGGGACGGACGAGCGATGACGAAGCAACTGAATGTCCGGAACGACGAGGCCTATGCGCTCGCCCACGAGATCGCCGGACGGCTCGGCGAGCCGGTGAGCGAGACGGTGCTCCGCGCGTTGCGCGAACTCGGCCAGCGCATGCCCTCGGACAAGGGCCTCAACCCGACGCAGAAGGCCGATCTCGACGCCATCCGCGCATTGGTTCGGGAAGCCCAGAAGCATCGGGTTCCAGGCGTCGGCAGCGACCACGGCCACCTCTACGACGAGGATGGCCTGCCCGTATGATCGCTCTCGATACCTCGGCGATCATCGCGATCGCCGCCAAGGAAGCGGAAGGCGAAGTGTTCGATACGATCATCGTCGAACGGGGCGCGATCGTCGGTACGCCGACCCTGCTCGAGGCGCGCATGGTTCTCGGCTCGCTGATCCCGAGCTTCGCCGACGACTTCCTCGCCGGCTTGCTCGCGCGCGAAAGCGTCCGGTCCGCCGCCTTCACCCATGAGATGTACGCCGTCGCGGCGGAGGCCTTCGCCCGGTTCGGCAGGGGCCGGGGTCATCCGGCGAGGCTCAATTTCGGCGACTGCCTGTCCTACGCGGTCGCGAAGACCCGTTCCCTGCCCCTCTTGTTCAAGGGCGACGACTTCGTTCACACGGATGTCGTCCCCGCCTACACCGCCAGCTCATGACCCCCTCCCTTCAGGATTTCCGCCGCGTCGTCATCAAGGTCGGCTCGGCGCTGCTCGTCGACCGGGCGCGCGGGCGGCTGCGGCATGCGTGGCTCGCGGCGCTGGCCGAGGACATCGCCGACCTGCATGCGCGCGGCGTCGACGTGCTGGTGGTGTCCTCGGGCAGCATCGCGCTGGGGCGCACCGTGCTTGGCTTCCCGCCCGGTGCCCTGCGGCTGGAGGAGAGCCAGGCGGCGGCCTCCGTCGGGCAGATCGCGCTCGCCCGGCACTGGGCCGAGGCGCTCGGCCATCACGGCATCGTCGCCGGCCAGATCCTGGTGACGCCGCGCGATACCGAGGAGCGCCGCCGCTACCTCAACGCGCGGGCCACCGTGCTGAAGCTGCTCGACGTCCGCGCCGTGCCGGTGGTCAACGAGAACGATACGGTGGCCACCAGCGAGATCCGCTACGGCGACAACGACCGCCTCGCCGCCCGCGTCGCCACCATGATCGGCGCCGAGGTGCTGGTGCTGTTCTCCGACATCGACGGGCTCTACACGGCCCCCCCGCATCAGGACCCGAGCGCCGAGCACCTGCCCGTGGTCGAGCGGGTGACGCCGGAGATCGAGGCGATGGCGGGCGGTCCGGCCTCCGAATTGTCGCGCGGGGGCATGCGCACCAAGATCGAGGCGGCCAAGATCGCGGCCGGCGGCGGCACCCACATGATCATCGCCGACGGGCGCGAGAAGAACCCGCTCCGCGCCATCGTGGAGGGCGGGCGCTGCACCTGGTTCCTCTCCGGCTCGACCCCCGTCGCCGCCAGAAAAACCTGGATCGCCGGCTCGCTGGAGCCGCGCGGCAGCCTCGTCATCGACGACGGCGCCGTGCGCGCGCTCCAGGGCGGCGCCAGCCTGCTGCCGGTGGGCGTGCGCGGCATCGAGGGCAGCTTCGGGCGGGGCGACGCGGTGCTGATCCGCTCCCTCGAGGGGCGCCCCCTCGGGCGCGGGCTCGTGGCCTACGACAGCGCGGAGGCGGCGCTCATCATCGGGCGGCCGAGCAGCCATATCGCCGATCTGCTGACCCATCCCGGCCGATCCGAGATGGTGCATCGCGACGACCTTGCGTTGTTCGCCGAATAGTGCGCCGGCGCACCTCCCGCGCTTGTATCGGGGCGCGAAGGGAGGCACATACGATCGCAGGAAGACACAGGCGGCCCGCCGGAGACAGGGCCTTCGGGGAAACGCGACCGTGCCCGTCCTCAATCTCAAGTCCGGCTTCGCCGAGGCGGACGACCTCGCCGAGCAGATGCGCGGGATCGGCCGGCGCGCCCGCGCCGCCGCCCGCAAGATGGCGCTCGCCTCCGCCCAGACCAAGGACGTGGCGCTGCGCGCCATCGCCGACCGCATCCGGGCCAACGCCGCGCATATCCTGCGCGAGAACGCCCGCGACGTCGCCGCCGCCAGGAGCGCCGGCCAGACGCAGGCGCTGATCGACCGCCTCACCCTCGACGACAAGCGCCTCGCGGGCATCGCGGACGCGGTGGAGAAGATCGGCGCGCTGTCCGATCCCGTGGGCCGTCAGATCGCGGCCTTCGAGCGGCCGAACGGCCTCCTCATCGAGCGCATCGCCGTGCCGCTCGGCGTCATCGGCGTCATCTTCGAGAGCCGCCCCAATGTCACCGCCGATGCCGGGGCGCTCTGTCTGAAGGCCGGCAACGCCGCGATCCTGCGGGCCGGCTCCGACAGCTTCCGCAGCGCGCAGGCCATCGCCGAGGCCATGAGCGAGGGGCTCTCCGCGAGCGGGCTCCCCGCCGACGCGATCCAGATCGTCCCGACCCGCGACCGCGCGGCCGTGGGCCTCATGCTGGCGGGGCTCGATGGCGGCATCGACGTGATCGTGCCGCGCGGCGGCCGCAGCCTCGTCGAGCGGGTGCAGGCGGAGGCGAAGGTGCCCGTCTTCGCCCATCTCGACGGCATCTGCCACGTCTACGTCGCCAAGGGCGCCGATCTCGACATGGCGCGTACCCTCCTCCTCAACAGCAAGCTGCGCCGCACCGGCATCTGCGGCGCGGCCGAGACGCTGCTGGTGGACCGCGCCTGCGCGTCGACGCATCTGGCCCCCCTCGTCACCGCGCTGCTCGATGCCGGCTGCGCCGTGCGCGGCGACGCCGACGTGCTGGCCGTCGATCCCCGCGTCACCCCCGCCAGCGAGCAGGACTGGCGCACCGAGTATCTCGACGCGATCATCTCGGCCCGCGTGGTCGACGGGCTCGACGCGGCCATCGAGCATATCGAGACCAACGGCTCGCATCACACCGACGCCATCGTCACCGGCGATGCGGAGGAGGCGGCGCGCTTCCTGGCGGAGGTCGATTCGGCCATCGTGACCCACAACGCCTCGACCCAGTTCGCCGATGGCGGCGAGTTCGGCTTCGGCGCCGAGATCGGCATCGCCACCGGCCGGATGCACGCGCGCGGTCCCGTGGGCGTGGAGCAGCTCACCACCTTCAAGTACCGGGTCCACGGCAGCGGACAGACCCGTCCGTGACCCTCTCCGCCGGCTGAGGGACGGCCTTTGCCCGCGCGGCTTCCGCCGACCGCTCCCGGCATGCGGATCGGCCTCTACGGCGGCTCGTTCAACCCGGCGCACGAAGGCCACCGCCATGTGAGCGTCACCGCGCTGCGGCGACTGCGGCTCGACCGGGTCTGGTGGCTGGTGACGCCCGGCAATCCGCTGAAGTCGCGCAGCGAGCTCGCCCCGGTCGAGGAGCGCGCGGGCTGGGCGAGGGGCGTGGCGGCCCATCCGCGCATCGCCGTGACCACCTTCGAGACCGATATCGGCGCCCGCTACACCCGGCAGACCCTGCGCTACCTCAGGCAGCGCAGGCCGGGGGTGAGGTTCGTCTGGATCATGGGGGCCGACAGCCTCGCGACATTTCATCGCTGGCAGGGCTTCCGCGAGATCGCGCGGAGCATGCCCGTCGCCGTCATCGACAGGCCGGGATTCACCCTGACCGCGCCTGCGGGCCGCGCGGCGCGGGCGCTGGCGGACTGGCGCATCGACGAGAGCGACGCGCCGATCCTGGCCGATCTCGCCCCTCCGGCCTGGGTTTTCCTGCACGGGCCGCGCTCTCCGCTGTCCTCCACGGCGCTACGCAGGGCGCGGGCGTATTGAAAACATGCGCCGAAGAGGCCAATCTGCGCTAGAACGCGAGCGCGCCTCGCAAGATGAGTCCGAGCGGACCATCGTAACCACCAGGAATTCGACGCTGTCCGACACCGCCAAACCGGGAACCGAGAGTTCCGACGCCGCCGCCCTCGCCAAGGTCGGAGACCTGCGGAGCCTCGCGCTCGGGTGCCTCGACGAGATGAAGGCCGAGGAGACGATCGCTATCGATCTTGCCGGCAAGACCTCGCTCGCCGATACGATGATCATCGCCTCCGGCCGCTCGCAGCGCCATGTCGGCGCCATCGCCGACAAGATCATCCAGGACATGAAGACCAACGGCTTCGGCACCGCCCGCGTCGAGGGCATGCCCGCCTGCGACTGGGTGCTGATCGATGCGGGCGACATCATCGTCCACATCTTCCGACCGGAGGTGCGCGGCTTCTACAACCTCGAGAAGATGTGGGGCGCCGACCGCCCGGTCGGGCTGCTCGCCGGCTGACGCGACGCTTCCCCGCGCCTTGCGCATCGTGCTCGCCGCCATCGGGCGCCTGAAGAAGGGGCCCGAGCGCGACCTCGCGGAGCGATACCGCGAGCGCGCCGGCCAGATCGGGCGCGGCCTCGGCGTGACCGCCTGCGACGTTGCCGAGATCATCGAGAGCCGGGCGCGCCGCGCTCCCGACCGCTGCGCCGAGGAGGCCACCGCGCTGCTCGCCGTCCTGCCCGAGGGCGCCGCGCTGATCGCCTATGACGAGCGCGGGCGGGCGAACCTGTCGAGCGACGAGATCGCGGCGCGCGTCGCCGGCTGGCGGGACGCGGGCAAGCCCGCCCTCGCGATCGTGATCGGCGGCGCGGACGGTCTCGATTCACGAATCCGCGAGCGGGCCGACCTCACGCTCTCCTTCGGCGCCGCCACCTTGCCGCACGCGATCGTGCGCATTCTCGCCTTGGAGCAGGTCTACCGCTCCCTCACGATCCTCGCCGGGCACCCTTATCACCGGGGCGATCCGGCCGGCCTTTCGGGATCCTGATGCCGCTCCCGCCCCCCGGCGTTTTTTTTGGATTGTTCGGACGCTCCTGCGCGAGACAGGCATGGAGCGTCCTCGCCCTTTGCGCCACCATCCTCGGATGCGCGATGCCGGCATCCGCGCAGGATGCGGCGAAGACGCCCGCCACGGAGCAGCCTTCCGCCGATCAGGACCGCATCCGCCGGGCGGTGGAGGAGCGCAACCGCCGCGCCGAGAACCTGAAGCGCATCGAGGAGGCGCTGGCCGCCAGCGGGGGCGCCCGCTCCCAGTTCGAGTCGGAGCTCGCCTCCATCGGCAAGGATCGGGCGAAGCTCGATGCCGCGCTGCTCGATGCCGGCCGGCAGTCGCAGGCCACCGAGACCCGCATGAGCCGGCTCGAGGAGCGCCTGAAGACTCTCGACGACAGCGAGGCGGCGATCCGCAAGTCCCTCAATGCCCGCCGGGGCGTCATCGCCGAGATCCTCGCCGCACTTCAGCGCATGGGCCGCCGCCCGCCGCCCGCCGTGCTGGTCCAGCCCGAGGACATGCTCGCCGTGATCCGCACCTCGATGCTGCTCGGGGCCGTGGTGCCGGAGCTGCGCGGCGAGGCCGAGACGCTCGCGAGCGACCTCCAGGAACTCGTGCGCCTGCGCGGGCAGATCGCCTCCGACCGGCAGGGGCTCCAGACGGACCTCGCCGGCTGGGCCAGGGAGCAGCAGCGGCTGAACGGCCTCGTCGCGGCGCGGCGCGCGCGTCTCGCCGAGGTCGAGAGCGGGCTCGGCGCCGAGCGCGCCCGTGCCGCCGACCTCGCCTCGCAGGCCAAGACCCTCAAGGACCTCGTCGACCGCATGGAGGGCGAGGTCGCCAGCGCCCGCCGGGCCGAGCAGGACGCCCGCAACGCCGAGCTGAAGGAGCTGCGCGAGACGCAGCAGCGCTTCGCCGCCGCAGGCGTGCGCGATCCGGCCAAGCTCGCCCCGAAGGTGCGGTTCGCGGAGGCGCGCGGCGACCTGCCGCGCCCCGTCGCCGGGCGCCTGATGCGCGGCTACAACCAGCCCGACGGCAACGGCGGCACCAGCCGCGGCCTCTCCTTCGCCACCCGTCCGAAGGCGGTGGTGTCGTCCCCGGCGGACGGCTGGGTGTCCTTCGCCGGGCCGTTCCGGTCCTACGGGCGTCTCTTGATCATCAATGCGGGCGACGGCTACTATCTGTTGTTGGCCGGGATGGATCAGATCAACGTCGAGGTCGGCCAGTTCGTGCTCGCGGGCGAGCCGGTCGGCAACATGGGCGACGGGGGAGGGCCCGGCGCCGCCGCCGATGCGGACCGTGCCGACCCCGTGCTGTATGTCGAGTTCAAGAAGGACGGCGGCTCCATCGATCCGGAGCCATGGTGGGCGAAGGCCCCGAGCGAGAAGGTTCGCGGATAATGCGCAAGACGTCCCTCATCCTGCTCGGCGCGTTCCTCGGCGCCGGCACCTCGATCGTGGCGACCCAGACCCAATTTCTGTCCGGCCCGAGCGCCGTCGCGGCTTCCCCCGAGACCTACCGCCAGCTCAGCCTGTTCGGCGACGTCTTCGAGAAGGTCCGCACCGACTATGTCGAGAAGCCCGACGAATCGAAGCTGATCGAGGCGGCCGTGAACGGCATGCTGACCTCCCTCGATCCGCATTCGAGCTACATGGACGCGAAGGCGTTCCGCGACATGCAGACGACCACGCGCGGTGAGTTCGGCGGTCTCGGCATCGAGGTCACGATGGAGGACGGCCTCATCAAGGTGGTGACGCCCATCGACGACACCCCTGCCTCGAAGGCGGGCCTGCTCGCCAACGACATCATCACCCAGATCGACGACGACCAGGTGCAGGGCCTGACCCTCAACCAGGCCGTCGACAAGATGCGCGGACCCGTGAACTCGCCGGTGAAGCTGAAGATCAGCCGCAAGGAGGCGAAGGACCCGATCGAGGTCACGCTCAACCGCGACGTCATCAAGATCAAGCCGGTCCGCTCCCGCACCGAGAGCGGCGACATCGGCTATGTCCGGCTGACCCAGTTCAACGAGCAGACCTTCGACGGCCTGCGCACCGCCGTCGACAAGCTCTCGAACGAGATCGGCAACGACAAGATCAAGGGCTACGTGGTCGACCTGCGCAACAACCCCGGCGGCCTGCTCGACCAGGCTGTGCTGGTCTCGGACGCATTCCTCGACCGGGGCGAGATCGTCTCGACGCGGGGCCGCAACCCGGACGAGACCCAGCGCTTCTCGGCGAAATCCGGCGACATCACCAAGGGCAAGCCCGTGGTGGTGCTCGTCAACGGCGGTTCGGCCTCGGCCTCCGAGATCGTCGCCGGCGCCCTTCAGGATCACAAGCGCGCGACCGTGCTCGGCACGCGCTCCTTCGGCAAGGGCTCCGTGCAGTCGATCATCCCGCTCGGCGGCTCGGGCGCCCTGCGGCTGACGACGGCGCGCTACTACACGCCGTCGGGCCGCTCGATCCAGGCCAAGGGCATCGAGCCGGACATCGAGGTGGTGCAGGACGTGCCCGACGAGCTGAAGGGCAAGGACGAGACCAAGGGCGAGGCCGGCCTGAAGGGCCACCTCAAGCAGAAGGACGTCGAGGAGCGCGGCGGTTCCTCCGCCTATGTCCCGCCGGACCCGGCCAAGGACAAGCAGCTCATCGCCGCCGTCGACTTCCTGCACGGCATCCAGAAGGGCGCCGCCAACCAGCAGAAGCCGAGCGTCCCGAACTAGCCCTTTCGGACCGTTCGCGCGCTCGAAGCGAAGCCCCCGCCGGTCCCCGACCGGCGGGGGCTTCCCGTTTCGGGACATCCCGCGCCGATCTTAGCGAAAGATTAACCATGACGGCCCGCAATGGCGTCACGGGCGGCCGCGCGATCTCGCGCCTCGGGTCGGCCCGCCGACCGAGGACGCGGTGAGCGAGCCCGCCGACGACATCCTGACGCGCCCCCTCGGAGTGGCGCCCCCCCCGGAACCCGGCCTGAAGGGACGGATCGCGCGCCTGCGCCGGATCGCGGCCCAGCCGCGCGCGCAGGCGGGCGCCATCGCCGGCGCGCTCGTCCTGTCCATCGCCCTCCTGTTCCTGCTCGGCGATCCGCAGGGCGGCGAACCGCGCGTCGTCGTCGCCGTCACCCTGCGCGAGACCGCGCCGGCGGCGGCTCCGCGCGAGACGGTCGCGGAGGCTCCTGCGGCGGCCGAGGGCGCGCCCGCGGCGGAGGCGCCATCGGCCCAGCGCAGCGCCGAGGAGGTCGAGACCGCCTCCGGCGTGACCGTGGTGCGCCCGACCGGCACCACCGCGCCGAGCGAGGCGGTGGTCATCCGCGTGCCGAGCGCGCCCCTGCGCCTTGCCGCCGCCCCCGATGCGCGCCTGACCGAACGCGGACGCCATGGCGCGATCCCGAAGATGGGCGAGGGCCGTATCCGCCCCCTCGACATCTATGCCCGGCCCGAGGAGGACGGGACCGGCCCGCGCATCGCCATCGTCGTTTCCGGCGTCGGGATCGGGCAGGCCGCGACCGCGCGGGCCATTGCCCTGCCGCCGGCCGTGACGCTGGCCTTCGCCCCCTACGGCGCCGATGTGGAGCGCGCCGCCGCCCGCGCCCGCGAGGCCGGACACGAGGTGATGCTCCAGGCCCCGATGGAGCCCTTCGACTATCCCGACAGCGACCCCGGCCCGCAGACCCTGCTGAGCGGTCTCAGGCCCCCCGAGAACATCGACCGCCTCGGCTGGCTGATGAGCCGGTTTCCCGGCTTCACCGGCATCGTGAACTTCATGGGGGGCAAGCTGATGAGCGATCCCGGCGCGCTCGAGCCGGTGATGCGCGAGATCGGCGCGCGGGGCCTCGGCTTCATCGACGACGGCACAACGCCGCGCTCCCAGGCGGTGGCGCTGGCCGCCCGCACCAAGACTCCCGCCGCCCGCGCCGAGATCGTGCTCGACGCGGTGCCGCGCCCGGACAGCATCGATCGCGAGCTGGCGCGGCTGGAGGCGATGGCGCGCGCGAAGGGATTCGTTCTGGCCTCGGCCAGCGCGCTGCCGCTCACCGTCGACCGCATCAACCGCTGGGCGAAGGATCTCGATGCGCGGGGCGTGCGCCTCGTCCCCGCCAGCGCGGTCCTGCGCAAGCAGCCGCTGGGGCGCCTCTCCAAGGCCGAGTAGTGCCGTTGCGGCGGGGCGACCCGCTCCCTATGGTCGCGCCCGATGACGAACCAGACCCCGCCCGCCGATTCCGGCCTGCCCTATCGGCCCTGCGTCGGGATAACCTTGGTCGACCGCGCGGGCCGCGTCTTCGTCGGCCGGCGGCGGCGGGAGGCGGGTCCCGAGCATGTCGCCGGGCCCTATTCCTGGCAGATGCCGCAGGGGGGGATCGACCCTGGCGAGGACCCGCGCCGGGCCGCCATCCGCGAGCTCTACGAGGAGACGAACGTCGCGGAGGGCTCGCTGCGCTTCCTCGGCGAGACCCCCGGCTGGCTCGCCTACGACCTGCCGCCCGAGATCATCAAGCAGGCCTGGAAGGGCCGCTACCGGGGCCAGGAGCAGAAATGGTTCGCCTTCGGCTTCCTGGGCTCCGACGACGAGATCGACGTGGTCCGGCCGGGCGGGGGTGCCCACAAGTCCGAGTTCGAGGCGTGGCGCTGGGAGCCCTTCGAGGGGCTTAGCCGGCTGATCGTGCCCTTCAAGCGGCCCGTCTACGAGGCGGTGGTGACGGCGTTCGCCCCCTTCGCATCCTGGCGGGGCGGCGCGTGAGCGCGCTCCTGCGCGCCTGAGGCCGGACGATGCGCTGGTGGACCCTGCCCGTCCTCGCGATCCTAGGCTGGTTCGTCTACACGCTGACGCCGTTCTACGCGCTCTACGACCTCGCCCGCGCGGTGCAGGCGCATGACGTCGAGGCGGTGGACCGGCGGGTCAATTTCCGCACGCTGCGCCTGTCCATCGTCCGCCAGATGACGGCGACCGCCCGCAGCGCCATCGCCGCCGATCCGAGCCTCGATTCCCGCGAGCGTCAGCGCCTGAACGACGCGGCCCTCGGCATCTCGCTCGCGCTGGCCGAATCGATGGTGACGCCCAAGACCGTGACCGATCTCCTCGACGACGGCTGGCCGCAAGGGGTGGAAGGCGCCAAACCGGACAAGGCCGGGCGCGGGGGCTTGAGGATCGACGGTCTCGGGCGGCTGCTCGCCTATTATCTCGCCTCCGAGATGCGGGGCTTCCGCACCGTCGTGATGATCGTGCCGCCGGACGCGGCGCGGGCCGACCAGCTCCGCGTCCGCATGCGGCTGCGCGGCTCGGTCTGGCGGCTGATCGACATCGAGGTGACGGAGGCCCTGCGCGAGCGCGTCGCCCAGAAGCTCGCCAAGGCGCTGGCCAGGGTCCGCGGCGGCGACCGCGCTCAGCCCCCGGACTTGGGTGAATCCTTGGGCGGCTCCCGGTAGCTGAAGCGGGCGTTGCCGAGCCCGGTGCCGATGGTGAGCACCCCCCAGCTCTCGTAGTCGCCCATGTTGGGCACTTCGCTGAGGCCCTGCACCACCGCGTCGTTGTGCATCAGCACCATGGTCTCGTGGCCGCCGATGCTCGGGATCGCCTCGGCGAGGCTCGTCGGCAGGTGGAAGCGGCTGCTTTCCCAGTTGCCCGGCAGGTTCTGGCCGCCGCGCGCGATGGAGCCGTCGCTCTCGATGACGCCAGGGCAGCCGACCCCGATGAAGGGCGCGAGCTTGAGCCGCGAGCGCTCGGCCCGCTCGATCAGCTCGCGCAGCATCCGGGCGAGGCGCTCCACCGCCTCGTCGCGGGAAGGCGCCGGCTCCTCGTTGCGGTGCCGCCAGAGCTGCGAGCGCCAGACGGTGGCCCGCGAGAGGTCGGGCGCGCGCTTGCGGTTGGTCACGAGCACCCCGGCGCGGATGTTGCTGCCGCCGATATCCACGGCGAGCAGGCTGTCGTAGCCGGCAAATATCCAGGCGGGCGCCAGATGCGCGGCGCCGATCAGCCCGGCCTCGTCGGGGTGGTTGCGGATCGGGCGCAAGGTCACGTCGAGGCCGTTCGCCCGCAGGATCACCGAGGCGCGGCCGATGGCGAAGCGGCCCGCCTTGCTGTCGCTGAAGCCGCCGCCGACGACGATGGCGCGGGTCTCCTTCCACTCCTTCTGGCGCAGGAAGCGGCGCACCACGGTGGCGAGCTCCTGCGCGAACTCCTCCACCGCGCCGAGCACCACCCCGGAGGCCAGCGGATCGTCGGAAAGCATGAAGCGGTCGAGGCGCTTCTTGCCGAGGTCGCGGCTCGGGGCATCGCCCAGGGGATCGTCGCCGAGCTGGCGCAGCTTCTCGCGCCCGTCCTCCAGGAGGTCGCGGAAGGCGCCCTTCGAGACCCGGTCCCCGATGAAGCCGTCCTCGTTCGACAATTCGACATTGTAGTCGTCGACGGTGACGGAGGGCAGCTCGCGCCCCGCGTGGACGATGGGATTCTGCCCGTTGCCGTTGCCGTCCGCCATCTGCGAGGGATCCTTTCCCGGAGGCGCGGGAGCGCGCCCTGCCCGGCTACTTAGGGGAGGGGGCGGCGCTCGGCACCGGGGGCTTGGGCTCGCGGGCGCGGGCGACGCTCTCGGCCTTGTCCTCGTCGGTGTCGCCGCCCTGCTCGATGGCCTTGTCCGGGTTGGCGACGAGCCCCTTCACGATGGCCATGAGGCGCTCGCATTCGGGCTCGTGCTTGTAGGCGTCGAGCACGATGGCCGCGTCGCGGAGCGTCCGCAGATCGCGCACGGTCTGTGCATTGGCGCTCTCGCGCAGCTCTCCCTTGGCGGCGATGGCCTCCTCGAGGCCGGCGCCTGTCACGTCGCAGGCGGCCGTTGCGGGGGAGGCGAGGACGAGGGCGCAGAGGATCGGCAGGATGACGCGCATGGCGAGACTCTCCGGCGGCCCGATGCGGCCGCGTCAGGCGGGTTCGAGCGGAGGGGATTCCGCTCCGCGCGACGACAACGCAGGGAGCGGGGATTCAGGCGTGGTGGGGATGGCTGCGGCGCAGGAGATCGTTCGTGAGGTCGACGAGCTCGCTCGGGCGGTAGGGCTTCGGCACGAAGACCGAGCGCGAGACCGCGTCCTCGCCCGAAAGGGCGGCACGGCCCCCGGAGGTGTAGACCACGGGCAGGTCGGGCAGGCGGCGGCGCGCGACGCGGGCCAGCGCGATGCCGTTGGTGTTCCGGGCGAGGTCGATATCGGTGAACAGCAGGTCGACGCTCTCTCGGTCGAGGATGGCCTCGGCCTCCTCGGCGTCGGCGGCGGTGAGGACCCGGTAGCCCTCGTCGAGCAGGGCCTCGGCGGCGAGCTCGCAGACGAAGCTCTCGTCCTCGACGACGAGGACGGTTTCGCAGCGATCGAGAAAGGCGGGATAGGCGAGGGCGAAGGCGGACGCGGTCATGGACGCAACTCCAACACACCCGGCGGGGGACGACGGTCCCGATGCCGGATCGCTCGACCAACGGGGCCGCTCGTGCCGGTGTTCGCCCTGGTTCATTCGAATTGCTCGGGTTTGGTGAGCGAAGCCTTAACCCTGCCCATCCGGGATGAACGGAGCGCCAGGAATGGTTAACGAAGCGTTAGCGCCGGCCGGCGGCATTGCGATTTCATGAACCGGCGCTGGCAGTTGGCCTTCGGCCTCGCGCTCACGGGGCTTGCCGGATACGTCGACGCGCTGGGCTTCATCAGGCTCGGCGGCCTGTACACGTCGTTCATGAGCGGCAACACGACCCAGCTCTCCGTCGCGCTGGGGCAGGGGGCCTTCGCGCACGCGGTGCTGCCTGGAACGCTGCTGCTCACCTTCGCGCTGGGCGCCATCCTCGGCGGGGGGCTCTCGGCGCTGACGCCCCCGCGCTTCAAGACCATGACGCTGCTCGCCTTCGAGACCCTGCTTCTCCTCGCCGCGCTCAGCATGGGCCTGTCGGCGCCCGACCACGCCGTCGCCTCGCTGTTCATGGCGCTGGCGATGGGGATGCAGAACGCGGTCCTCGCGCAGGTGCAGGGGTTTCGCGCGGGCGCCACCTTCGTCACCGGAGCGCTGTTCAGCTTCGGCCAGAAATTCGCCCAGGCGCTCGCCGGGCGCGGGTCGGCCTACGGCTGGGTCGGCGACGGCGCCGTCTGGCTCGCGCTGACGGTCGGCGCCTTCCTCGGGGCATTGGCCTATGGGGCCTTCGCGCTCTATGCCCTGGTCGGGCCGGCCGTGCTGGCCGCGATCCTCGCGGTGGTCGCGGGCGTCTTCGCGGCGGTCGACCGGCCCGTCCTGTCGAGCACGCCGTGAGTCCGGCTTAGAGCGTTACGAAGGCAAGTCCGCATGAGTTCGAGCCAGCCCTCCCTCACCCAGCATGTCGCGCCGCTGGAGGCGGGCGCGCATGTGACGGCCGCCCACTGGATGGGCGGGGTCCTGGCCCTGGCGCTCGGCGACGGCAGCGTGGTGCTGTCCCGCGACGCCGCCCCGCCGCTGCGCGTGGCGGCCCACCCGGAGGCGGGCATCCTCGTGGCCGCCGGCGACGGCACCCGCATCGTCACTGGGGGCGACGACGGGCGCGTGGTCTCCGTGGCGGCCGACGGCACCGCGACCGAGCTCGCCGCCGCCAAGGGGGGCGCCTGGATCGACGCGCTGGCCGTCCACCCGGATGGCGGCTTCGCCTTCTCCGCCGGTCGCAACGTCGTCGCGCACGACGCCAAGGGCCGCGAGCGGGTGCTGGCCGCTCCGTCCACGGCGCGGGGGCTCGCCTTCGCGCCGAAAGGCTACCGGCTGGCGGTCTCGCATTACAACGGCGCCAGCCTCTGGTTCCCCAACCACGAGGGCGCCCCCGAATTCGTGGAGTGGAAGGGCTCGCATATCGACGTGACCTGGTCGCCGGACGGGCGCTTCGTCATCACGACCATGCAGGAGAACTCGCTCCACGGCTGGCGCCTCCAGCCGGACAAGGGGCACATGCGCATGTCGGGCTATCCGGCCAAGGTGCGCTCCGTGTCCTGGTCGGCGGACGGCAAGTGGCTCGCCACCAGCGGCGCCGAGGCCGCCATCGTCTGGCCCTTCGATTCGAAGGAGGGGCCCATGGGCAAGGCCCCGCGCGAATGCGGGGTGCGCCCGGCCCGCGTCTCGCGGGTGGCGTTCCACCCGAAGGCGCCGGTGCTGGCCATGGGCTACGAGGACGGCTGCATCCTGCTGGTGCGCTTCACCGACGCCTCCGAGCTGCTCGTCCGGCCGGCGACGAAGGGCGGGCCGATCACGGCGCTCGCCTGGGACGGGCGCGGCGCCCGGCTCGCCTTCGGCTGCGCGGAAGGGGCCGCCGGCCTGCTGACGCTCCCCGCCTGAGGAGGGGCCTGGAACCATCGGCGCGGACATGCTCTTTTCGCAGGCAGCTCGAGAGGAGACCCCGCCCGCGTGTTCCGTGTCGTCCGCACCTTCGGCCTCGCCCTGGCCCTTCTCGGCGGCATCATCGCCGCGCAGGGGCCGGAATTCGCGCAGCAATACGCCCAGCGCCTCGGCGGCGCCGTGGACGAGCTACGCCGGCAGATCGCGACGCTCGATTCGGACGCCAGGGCCACCGGCAATACCCGCGACGGGGCCGTGGACCGGCTGCGCACCAACCCGGACGCCCTCGTCGCCCGGCGCGGCGAGGCGGTGCGGGGCGACATCGAGCGGCTCGGCCGGCTCGAAGGCCAGCAGAAGGCGCTTGCCGAGGCGTCGAGCCCGCTCGGGCGCGTCGTCGCCATGGCGCGCGATCCCGACGTGCCGGTGGCCCGCGCGGCCTATCGCGACTACTCCCCGGCGGTGCCGACCACCACGGACGGGTTCGTCGCGGGGCTGCTCGGCTTCCTCGCCACCTGGGGCGGCTGGCGCCTGCTCTCCGACGCCGGCCGGCGCATCGGCCGCCGCCGCCCGGCCGCGCGCCCGAGCGAGACGACCGCCGTCTGAGCTTTCCCACGGCCGCCCCGTGTGAGAGCATGTGTTGCCTCGGGTCTACAGCCCCGTGCCGGGGGCTCGACTAGAGGGGTAGGCGGGAGCGCGGATGCAGGCCGTCGCGCCGGCCCGCCCAGCACTGGTCCCGAGATGGCGCGCGCGTCCAACCCCACCGTCGACCCGGCGCTCGATGCGGCGGCCCTGCTGCGCCGCGTCGGCTTCTTCGGGCTGTTCGTGGTGCTGCCCGTGGTGGCGCAGGTCGCCCGCCGCGCCGCCGTGATCCTCGCCCCCATCGCCGTGATCCTGCTCGTCATCGCGAGCGCCATCGACGGGCGCCAGCGGCCCCTGCGGCCGGCCCTGCTCGGGATGCTGCGCTCCCCGGCCTTCCTCGCCGGGCTGCTGGTGATCCTGTGGTCGGCGCTGTCGCTGGCCTGGACGCCGTTTCCGGGACAGGCGCTGGAGCGGCTGCTCAACGTCGTCGCGACCATCGTGCTGACGCTGCTCGCCTATCTCTCGCTGCCCGACCGGATGCGCTCGGCCAATCTCTATCTGCTGCCGCTCGGCGTCACGGCGGCGGCCATCGTCGCCATCGGCCTCGGCCTGTTCGGCGACACCCTGCTCCAGGGCGCGCCCGACGACGACAACGCGCTCGATCGCGGCCTCGTGCTGCTGGCGCTGCTTGTCTGGCCCTCGGTGGCCTGGCTGCGCTCGCGCCACCGCGACCTCGAGGCGCTGGCCATCGCCGTGCTCGTGGCCGGAGCCCTCTTCGCCTCGCCGGGCTCGACGCAGATCCTGGCGCTCGCCATGGGCGCCTTCGCCTTCGCCGTGACCACGCTGCGCCCGTCCGTCGGCGTCGGGCTCACGGCCGGGTTCATGGGCGGCATCCTGGCGCTGGCGCCGATCCTGCCCTTCATCGGCCGGCCGATCCTGGCGGCGGTGATGGGGCCGGTGGCTCCCGCCGTGCTCTCGCTGAAGGCGTGGCAGAAGGTCGTGACCACGGAGCCGGTGCGGCTCATCACCGGCCACGGTTTCGAGACGGCGCTGCGCGGGCGCTTCGTCGGGCTGGTGCCGATGAACGCGCCGTCGACGATGTTCTTCGAGTTCTGGTACGAGCTCGGCATCGTCGGCGCCTTCGCGGCGGCCTTCGCGCTGTTCGTCTCGATACGTCGCTGCGGCAAGGACGTGCCGCTCGTGGTGCCGGGCGCCATCGCCGCCTTCGCCACCGCCTACACCATCGCCGGCATCGGCGTCGGGCTGACGGTGATGTGGTGGCTGACGAGCCTCGCCGTCACGGTGCTGGTCTTCGTCACCGTCGAGCGTGGCCAGTTCCGCACCCGCCGGCCCAAGATCAGCCTGCGCCGCCGGCTCCGCGACGAGCCACCGGCCTCCTAGCTCTCCGCCGCCGCCTCGATGGCCTCCATGTCGGCGTCCGACAGGCCGAAATGGTGGCCGATCTCGTGGACGAGGACGTGGGTGACGAGGTGCCCCAGCGTCTCGTCGTGCTCGGCCCAGTAGTCGAGCAGCGGGCGCCGGTAGAGCCAGACGGCGTTCGGCATCTGGCCGGTGGCGACCTCGCCCGCCTGCGCCAGCCCGACGCCGCGAAACAGCCCGAGCAGGTCGAACTCGCTCTCGCACTCCATCTCGGCGAGCGTCTCCTCGTCGGGGAAGTCGTCGACATGGATGCGCACGCCCCCGCAGAGCCGGCGGAAGCCCTCGGGCAGCGCGTCGAAGGCGGCAAAGGCCAGCGCCTCGATCTCGGCGAGGCTCGGCGCCCGCGCCTCCGCCCAGCGCTCCTGCGGGTTCTCGCTCACGCGGCCGTCTTCCCCGCTCACGCGGCCATGTTCCCCGCTCACGCGGCCTTGGCCGGCAGCACCCGGTCCGAGAGGAAGCCGGCGAGGTCGTTGGTGATGTGGTCGATATGGGGCTCCCGCACCGCCTCCTGCTCGAACGCCTCGCGGAACGGGTCGACGGTGCGCGGCACCACCAGCACCGTGGCCATGCCGAGATCGTGCGGCACCACGAGGTTCCTGGCGATGTCCTCGAACAGCGCCGAGCGTCGCGGATCGACCCCGTGCCGGTCGAGGAAGCGCTCGTAGGTGGAGCGGTCGGGCTTGGGGACGAAGTCGGCGGCGGCGATGTCGAACACGTCCTCGAAATGGTCGAGGATGCCGAGCTTGCCCGCCACGTTCTCCGCGTGCCGGCGCGAGCCGTTGGTGAGGATCAGCTTGCGGCCCGGCAGCCGCTCGATCGCCGCGCCCAGCGCCGGATCGAGGGTGATGGTCGAGTGGTCGATGTCGTGGGCGAAGTCGAGGAAGTCGTGCGGGTCGATGGCCGCCTCCACCATCAGCGCCTTCAGGGTGGTGCCGTAGCGGTGGTAGAAATGCTTTTGCAGGGCGCGGGCCGACAGGCCGTCGAGCCCGTAGAGGCGCATCACGTAGAGGGTGATGCGCTCGTCCACCTGCGGCCACACCCGCGCCTCGCTCGGATAGAGCGTGTTGTCGAGGTCGAACACCCAGGTGTCCACCTGCCCGAATCCGCGGGCATCCTCGGCGGTGATGTGGCTTTCGCCCGGCAGGAACACGGGTCTGGCAATCTCGCGCGATGCGGCCGGAATGGCCTTGGCGACACTATCAGTCGGCGATCGCTGCGGCGAAGTTAAGGACGCGGCGGCTACGTAGGCCCCCGCGTCCCTTTGGATCAGCCGCGCCGGATGAGCGTGCCGGCGCCGTAGTCGGTGAACAGCTCCAGCAGCACCGCGTGGTTGACCTTGCCGTCGAGGATGACGACGGCCTCGACGCCCTGGTCGAGGGCGTAGATGCAGGTCTCGACCTTGGGGATCATGCCCCCCGTGATGGTGCCGTCGGCGATGAGGCGCCGGCAATCCTCGACGGACAGCTCCGGGATCAGCTTCTTGTTCTTGTCGAGGACGCCGGGGACATCGGTGAGCAGCAGCAGGCGCTTGGCCCGCAGCGCGCCCGCGATAGAGCCGGCGAAGGTGTCGGCGTTGACGTTGTAGGTCTTGCCATCCTCGCCATAGGCGACGGGGGCGAGCACCGGGATCAGCTCCGCCTTCAGCACCGCGTCGAGCACGCCGCGCTCGACATGCTCCGGCTCGCCGACGAGGCCGAGATCGAGCTCGGTCTCGATCCGGCTCTCCGGGTCCACGACGGTCTTGGTGGCGCGCTTGGCGCGGACCATGTTGCCGTCCTTGCCGCACAGGCCGATGGCGCGGCCGCCCTCGGCGGAGATCCAGCCGACGATCTGCTTGTTGATCGAGCCGGCGAGCACCATCTCGACCACCTCGACGGTGGCCTCGTCCGTGACGCGCAGCCCCCCCCGGAACTCGGACTGGATGCCGAGCCGGTCGAGCATCCTGCCGATCTGCGGGCCGCCGCCATGCACGACGATGGGCTTGAGGCCGGACTGTTCCAGCAGCACCACGTCCTCGGCGAAATCCTCGGCCGCCGCGGCGTTGCCCATGGCGTGGCCGCCATACTTGATGACCACGATCTCCTGGTCGTAGCGCTGCATGTGCGGCAGCGCCTGGGACAGGATCTCGGCGCGCACATGCACGTTCGGGAGGTCGTTCATCGGGCTCCTCCGGGAGGCGCCCCCGCGCGGGCTCTGCGAGGGCGGACGCGGGCGGGCTTCTACATGAGGTCGGGCGCCCTGCGAAGCCACTCTTCGGTTAAACGCTTCGATGCGGCCGGTAACCGGGCGTTAACCAAGACGCGAAATTCTGGGCCCGTTACCACGGGGCTCGAAACCGATGTTCAACGCCGATCTCTTCGTCAGCCGTCCGACCCTGGTGAACCCCTCGACCCGCTCCGCCGCCCTGGATGGCCTGCGCGCCAAGGCCGCCTCCGAGGCCCAGCTCTGGCAGCTTCTGACCCAGAGCTACACCGTCGATCTCGACGCCGTCGCCAAGCTGATGCCCGCACAGGATCCCGAGCCGGTCTGGCTCGCCGCGCGCGGCTGAATTCCGCACGGGCGGCGGAGGCAACCTGAAGCGTTGCCCGCGCGCCACGCAACCGGGGGCCTATCGGCGCGCGGGATGAATTGGCACAGCGCGTGCTACATCTTTCCAGAAGACTACGGGGGAAACGTCCAGGCAAAAATCACGCGGTCGCTCTCACGCCGGAGCACCCCCGCGGACCTTGTCAACACTCGTGCAAGAGGTCCGTCATGCCTGAACTGCTTTCCGTCGCGCTCGTCTGCGCCGGCACCTTGCTGGCCAAGGACTGCTCCCGCGACACAGCCCTCGACATCATCGTCGCGCCGGTCCGCACCCCGATGGAGTGCATGATGCACGCCCAGACGGCCGCGGCTGCCGCGGGCCTTCCCGGCGGCGACCAGCGCTACCTCAAGATCACCTGCGAGCGCCGCCACGCCGAGGTCGCCCCGCTGATCACCGCCGGCCGCGACGCGTCCTGATCCGCGACGGGGCCGCCCCGGCCGCTCTCACGCGGCCAGCGCGAGCCCGTCGCCGACCTTGATCGAGCCGCCGACGATCACCTCGGCATAGATGCCGCAGTCGCGATGTCCGAGCCGGGCGTCGATGGCGCGCGGGATGTCGAGATCGCGGATGCCGCTGACGGGATCGACATTGGTCGCGGCGCAGCGCTGCGTGCGTTGGGTCAGCTTCAGGCGCAGGCCGTCCGGCCCCTCGAGCACGCGGCCGGAGAGGTTCAGCTCGGCGAAGGGCTCCAGCCCCTCGACGTAGAGATTCGCGCGGAAGCGCAGCGGGTCCACCGGCATGCCGGTGAACGCCTCGACGGCGCGCACGCTGGCGAGATTGATGAGCGAGACGAAGCCGATCGGCGAATCGGTGAAGCGGTATTGCGGGGGCGCCTCCAGCACCCTCGGCTCGCCGCGCAGCGATTGCGGCAGCACCCGGCGCATCAGGTCCTCGACGGCCGCACGCCCCTCCGGCGTGCCGAGATCGGCCTCGAGCGGCGCGCCCTCGCCCGTGTCGATGGTGAGCGTGCGGGTGGCGTCGTCGTAGCGGGTGCGCAGCCGCGCCAGCGCCTCGTCGCGCATCAGCATCAGGTATTTCACCTTTGGCTGGTGGATCGGCGCGACGGCGTTGAAGCCGGACGGCCCGTTCTCGATGGCGTAGAGCCGGTCCCCCGGAAAATAGCCGCTCAGCTCCAGGGCGGCGCTGTCCAGCGGCTCCGGACTGAGACCCTTCACGGGGTAGCGGTAGAGCGCCGAGAGGCGGATGGTGCTGGGCATCGACATGGCCCCAGGATGTGCCAGATTCGTGCCGCCGGACAAGCGCCGCCGTGCCGCATCCAAAGCCCCAGGCCAGCCCTTGTGGTGCGGATTTGCAACACTACATTCGCAGTACCGGCGGCCATGGGGCGCCGGGGTCCCTGCGGGCGTGAGAGCCTGGGGGGCGTCGTCTCGACGAGCCCGCGCCGGTCTTCTGGGCGGCCCGTCGTCGGAACGGGAGGTCCAGACACGTGAATTTCGACAAATACACCGAGCGCGCCCGAGGCTTCGTCCAGGCCGCGCAGAATCTCGCGGCCCGCGAGGGTCATCCGCAGTTGCAGCCGGGGCATCTCCTCAAGGTGCTGCTCGACGATCCCGAGGGCCTGTGCGCGGGCCTCATCGACGGGGCCGGCGGCCAGTCCCGCGTGGCGCTGGCGCAGGTCGAATCCTGGCTCGCCAAGCAGCCCAAGGTCTCCGGCAACGCCGCCTCGCCCCAGGCGACGCGCGATCTCGTGCGCCTGTTCGACACCGCCGAGAAGGCGGCCGAGAAGGCCGGCGATTCCTACGTGACCGTGGAGCGGCTTCTTCTCGCGCTCAGCGTCGAGAAGGACACCGAGGCCGGCCGCGCGCTCACCGCCGCCGGGGTGACGCCCGCCTCGCTCAACGCGGCCATCAACGCCCTGCGCAAGGGCCGCACCGCCGACAACGCGTCCGCCGAGAACGCCTACGACGCCCTGAAGAAATACGCCCGCGACCTCACCGAGGCGGCCCGCGAGGGCAAGCTCGATCCGGTCATCGGCCGCGACGAGGAGATCCGCCGCACCATCCAGGTGCTGTCCCGGCGCACCAAGAACAACCCTGTCCTCATCGGCGAGCCTGGCGTCGGCAAGACCGCCATCGTCGAGGGCCTGGCGCTGCGCATCGTCAACGGCGACGTGCCGGAATCCCTTCGCGAGAAGAAGCTGCTGGCGCTCGACCTCGGCGCGCTCATCGCGGGGGCGAAGTATCGCGGCGAGTTCGAGGAGAGGCTGAAGGGCGTGCTCTCCGAGGTCACGGCGGCGGAGGGAGGCATCATCCTGTTCATCGACGAGATGCACACCCTCGTCGGCGCCGGAAAGGCCGATGGCGCCATGGACGCCTCGAACCTCTTGAAGCCCGCGCTGGCGCGCGGGGAGCTGCACTGCGTCGGCGCCACCACGCTCGACGAGTACCGCAAGCATGTCGAGAAGGACGCAGCCCTCGCCCGCCGCTTCCAGCCGGTCTTCGTGTCCGAGCCGACCGTCGAGGATACGGTCTCGATCCTGCGCGGCCTCAAGGAGAAGTACGAGCAGCACCACGGCGTGCGCATCCAGGATTCGGCCCTGGTGGCGGCGGCGACGCTCTCGAACCGCTACATCACCGACCGTTTCCTGCCCGACAAGGCCATCGATCTGATGGACGAGGCGGGCTCGCGCCTGCGCATGCAGGTCGATTCCAAGCCCGAGGAGCTCGACAACGTCGACCGCGAGATCGTGCGGCTGAAGATCGAGGGCGAGGCGCTCAAGAAGGAGACCGATTCCGCCTCCCGCGACCGTCTCGCGCGGCTGGAGAAGGAGCTCGCCGACCTTGAGGAGCAGTCCGCCACCATCACCGCCCGCTGGAAGGCGGAGAAAGACAAGCTCGGCGCCGCCGCCGAGTTGAAGAAGAAGCTCGACGAGGCCCGCACCGATCTCGCCAACGCGCAGCGCCAGGGCCAGTACCAGCGCGCGGGCGAGCTCGCCTACGGCGTGATTCCGGGCCTGGAGAAGCAGCTCGCCGAGATCGAGGCGAAGGCGGACTCCGCCGTCGCCCGCGACGGCATGGTCGAGGAGGCGGTGACGCCGGCCCATATCGCGGGGGTCGTCTCGCGCTGGACCGGCGTGCCCGTCGACAAGATGCTGGAGGGCGAGCGCGAGAAGCTGCTTGCCATGGAGGAGGCGCTCGCCAAGCGCGTCGTCGGCCAGCGGGAGGCGGTGGAGGCGGTGGCCACCGCCGTGCGCCGCGCGCGGGCCGGGTTGCAGGACCCGAACCGGCCGATCGGCTCGTTCATGTTCCTCGGTCCCACCGGCGTCGGCAAGACCGAGCTGACCAAGGCATTGGCCGGCTATCTGTTCGACGACGACACGGCGCTCGTGCGCATCGACATGTCGGAATATATGGAGAAGCACGCGGTCGCCCGGCTCATCGGCGCGCCGCCCGGCTATGTCGGCTACGAGGAGGGCGGGGCGCTCACCGAGGCCGTGCGGCGCAGGCCCTATCAGGTGGTGCTGTTCGACGAGGTCGAGAAGGCTCACCCGGACGTGTTCAACGTCCTCCTCCAGGTGCTCGACGACGGGCGCCTGACGGACGGGCAGGGCCGTACGGTCGACTTCCGCAACACGCTCCTCATCATGACCTCGAATCTCGGGGCCGAGTATCTGGTCAACCAGCCGGAGGGCCAGGACACGGACGCCGTGCGCGAGGAGGTGATGGGGGTGGTGCGTTCGCATTTCCGGCCGGAGTTCCTGAACCGGGTCGACGAGATCATCCTCTTCCACCGCCTCAAGCGGAGCGAGATGGGCGCCATCGTCGACATCCAGATGCAGCGGCTGAGGAAGCTCCTGGAGGATCGCAAGATTGTCCTCGACGTCGAGCCGGACGCCCGCGACTGGCTCGCCGACAAGGGCTACGACCCGGCCTACGGCGCGCGCCCCCTGAAGCGCGTGATCCAGAAGACCGTGCAGGACCCGCTCGCCGAGGCCCTGCTCTCCGGGCGCATCCATGACGGCGAGACGGTGCCGGTGCATCTCGGGCCCATGGGCCTGATGATCGGCGACACCGCCGTCGAGGCCGCTCGCCGGCCTTCGGATGCGACCCTGAACTGAGGCGTCACGGCCCCGGTGGACACGCCTCCACCGGGGCTTTCCTTCGCGCCCGCCCCCGCCGACATTGCTCCCCGATGACGAACGGTCTCACCTACGCCGTCGGCGACATCCACGGATGCGCCGGCCTGCTCGAACGGCTGCTCGCCCGCATCGAGGATCACGCCGCCGGCGAGCCCCATGCCCTCGTCTTCCTCGGCGACTATATCGACCGCGGGCCGGACAGCGCGGGCGTCATCCGGCTCCTGCGCACGCTCCAGTGGCGCGATCCCGAGCGCGTCACCTGCCTGATGGGCAACCACGAGGCCCTGCTGCTCGCGGCCCTGCGCGAGCCTGGCGGCATGGATCGCTGGTGCATGAGCGGCGGCGAGGAGACCCTGCGCTCCTTCGGGGTGCACGAGGCCGCCGCCATTCCGGGGGAGGTGCTGGACTGGGTCGAGGCGCTGCCCACGGTCCATTCAGACGCCCGGCGCTGGTACGTGCATGCCGGCTTCCGCCCCGGCCAGGAGGCGCCGGACCCGGATATCCATACCCGGCTCTGGATCCGCGAGCCCTTTCTGTCCGAGGATCACGATTTCGGCCGCCACGTCGTCCACGGACACACCCCGCAGAAGCGCGGCCGGCCGGACATTCGGGCGCATCGCACCAATCTCGACACGGCGGCGGTCTACGGAGGCGCGCTCACGGCGGGCGTCTTCGACGGGAGCCGGGGGCCCGCGCGGGACTTCCTGAGCGTCCGCGCGGATTAGGCTCGCGCTCACACGGCGATCGTCCTCGGCGTCAGCGGCCGGGCCGGGTTGCCGGCTACCGTGGTTCCGGCGGGAACGCTGCGGGTGACGACGCTGCCGCCGCCGACGATGGCGTCGTCGCCGATGGTGACGCCCGGCAGGATCATCGCGCCGCCGCCGATCCAGACGTTCCTGCCGATCACGACCGGCAGCCCCATTTCGAGCCCCGCCCGGCGCTGGCCGGGATCGCGCGGATGGTCGGCGGCGATGATCTGGACGGCGGGCCCGATCTGGGTGCCGTCCCCGATCGTGACCTCGCAGACGTCGAGCACCACGCAGTTGAAGTTGAGGAAGACGTTCCGTCCGACACTGATGTTGAAGCCGAAATCGCAGAAGAACGGCGGCCGGATCACGCAGCCCTCGCCCGCATGGCGGAAATGGCTCGCGAGCAGCGCGTGGCGCTCGGCGCGCGGGGCGTCGAGCGCCGCGTTGTAGCGCGCCATCCAGGATTTGTTGGCCGCGATGTCGCCCTGGATCTCGGGATCGCCCGGATCGTAGAGTTCGCCCGCGAGCATCTTCTGCTTCTCTGTCCGCATCGTCCCTCCCGGCGCTTTCCCTGTCGACAAGGTTTCAACCGGCGCCCGCTGCACGCTTCTGCCGCCAGATAGGGCTTGAGCGCGGCGTGTCCCGCGGTTCAATGAACGGGCGAGCGCGGGCGCAGACCCGCCGACCGAGGAACGTCTTCGATGCAGCCATCGTCCCCCGGCCCGGACGGCGCGACGCCGGTCCGGAAGCCCTCCGAGATCCATCGCGAGGGCAGGCTCGCCCAACTCGGCATCGGCTTCACGAACTGGGCCGAGCGCTGGTTCCCGGACGCCTTCATCTTCGTCGCCATCGCCGTGGTGATCGTGGCGCTCGGCGCGCTCGCCAACGGGGCTCCGGCGCCCGCCATCGCCAAGAGCTTCGGCGACGGGTTCTGGAGCCTGATCCCGTTCACCATGCAGATGGCCTTCGTTACCATCGGCGGCTACGTGGTGGCGACCTCCCCACCCGTGCAGGCGCTCATCGACAAGCTCGCCACGGTGCCGAAGACCGGGCGCGGCGCGGTCGGCTTCGTCGCGGCGGCGACCATGCTGTCCTCGTTCCTGAGCTGGGGCCTGAGCCTGATCTTCGGCGGCCTGCTCGCCCGCGCGCTCGCCCGCCGCACCGACCTCAAGATGGATTACCGCGCGGCGGGGGCGGCCGCCTATCTCGGCCTCGGGGCGACCTGGGCGATGGGCCTGTCCTCGTCCGCCGCCCAGCTTCAGGCGAACCCGAAGAGCCTGCCCCCGGCGCTGCTGCCGATCACCGGCGTGATCCCGTTCAGCGAGACGATCTTCCTCTGGCAGTCGATGCTGATCGCCCTGATCCTGTTCGTGATCTCCATCGTCATCGCCTACGCCTCTGCGCCCGGTGCCGGCACGGCGATGACGGCGGAGGATATGGGCGTGAACGTCGCCCGCGAGGAGCAGAAGACGCCGCGCCCGGAGCAGCCGGGCGAATGGCTGGAGCATTGGCCGATCCTGACGATCCTGCTCGTCGTCATCGCCGGCGGCTGGATCTACCAGGAATTCGCGCGGCAATCCTGGATCACCGCGATCTCGAACCTCAACACCTACAACCTGTTGTTCCTCACCGCCGGCATGCTGCTGCACTGGCGCCCGCGCCGCTTCCTGAACGCGGTGGCGAAATCGGTGCCGGCGGTGGCCGCAATCCTGATCCAGTTCCCGCTCTACGCGGCGATCAGCGCCATGCTGACGGGGGCCAAGAACGCCGCCGGAACCTCGCTCTCCGAGGTCATCACCCACGCCTTCGTCAGCCTCAACACCACGGGCAGCTTCCCGATCTCCATGGGCGTCTACTCGGCGGTGCTCGGCTTCTTCGTGCCTTCCGGCGGCGGCAAGTGGCTGCTGGAGGCGCCCTACGTGATGCAGGCGGCCAACGAGCTGCATGTCCATCTCGGCTGGGCGGTGATGGTCTACAATGCGGCCGAGGCGCTGCCGAACCTCATCAACCCGTTCTGGATGCTGCCGCTGCTCGGTATCCTCGGGCTGAAGGCCCGCGACATCGTCGGGTTCAGCTTCCTGCAACTGCTCATCCACCTGCCGGTGGTGCTGTTCCTGCTCTGGGCGCTCGCCTTCACCCTGACCTACCATCCCCCGGTGATGCCATGAGAGTCGCGCGATTCGTTGCTCCGCTCCTGGCGCTCGCTCTGTCGGGAGGGGCCATGGCCCAGGATGCCGCGAGGGACAGGCTCCCCGAGATACCGTCGGACAAGCTCACCGAGGCGCAGAAGAAGGCGTCCGAGGAGTTCCTCGCCGCGCGCAAGGTGCCCGTCTTCGGGCCCTTCGTGCCGCTGCTGCGCAGCCCCGAGTTCATGCTCACCGCGAGCAACATGGGGCTGTATCTGCGCTACAAGAGCGTGCTCCCGCTCAAGATCAGCGAGTTCGTCATCCTGCTGACGGCCCGCGAATGGAGCCAGCAGCTCGAATGGCACATCCACCAGCCCATCGCCGTGAAGGCGGGGCTCGATCCGGCCATCGTCGAGGCGGTGTCCGAGGGGCGCCGCCCCGACGCGATGCCCGAGGACGAGGCCCTGGCCTATGCCTTCTCGACGGAGCTCCACCGCAACAAGGCCGTCAGCGACAAGACCTACGCGGCGGTGGTGGCGCGCTTCGGGGAACAGGGCGCCATCGATATGGCGGGCATCAACGGCTACTACACGCTGCTGGCGATGACGCTCAACATGGCCCGCACGGCACTGCCCGCCGGCAGCAAGCCGCCGCTGCCCGACCTTCTCAAGTAGAGCGGGCCGGGACCAGGGCGGAGAGCGCGACGAGCAGCCAGCCGCCCATCAGGGCGAAGCCGCCGCTCGGCGCGGCGTAGGGGAAGAGCGCCGATTGGGTGAAGGCGCGCGTGGCGAGGTCGCCGGAGAACAGGGCGAGACCGGCGAGCACCGTCACGGCGGCGAGTCTCGCCGTCTTCCGGTTCAGGAAACCGCCGACGGCCAATGCCACGAGCCCCACGACGAGGGGCGCGTGAAACAACAAGAAATAAGCGGCGGTGCGCAGCGTCTCGCCGCCCTCGCGATGGGCCGCGGCGGCGCTCAGCGCCACGCCGAGGAGGCCGCAGAGACCCGCAAGCGCCAGCAGAACCCGGTCGACGGGCTTCACGCGCCGCGCTCGGCAAGCAGCCGGGCGATGCTGGTGCGCAGCTCGGCCACGCCCTGGTCGTCGCGGCTCGATGTCAGCAACACTTCCGGGTAGGCCGCCGGACGACGGGCCAGCGCCGCCTGGACGCCCTGGATGCGCGCCTCGGTCTCGGATTTCTTCAGCGCGTCGGCCTTGGTCAGCACCACCTGATAGCTGACGGCCGCCTTGTCGAGCCCGTCGAGCACGTCGGTGTCGATGCTCTTGAAGCCGTGGCGGGCGTCGATGAGCATGAACACACGGGCGAGGTTGGCGCGGCCCTTGAGATAGGCGTGGATCAGTTCCGTCCAGGCCGCGACCTTCTCCTTGCCCACCGCCGCGTAGCCGTAGCCCGGCATGTCGACCAGCGTCAGTCGCTCGCCGATCCTGAAGAAGTTGAGCTGCTGGGTGCGGCCGGGCGTGTGCGAGGTCCGCGCCAGGGTGTTGCGCCCCGTCAAAGCATTGACGAGGCTCGACTTGCCGACATTCGAGCGCCCGGCGAAGGCGATCTCGACGCCCTCCATGGGCGGCAGGCTGCCGAGCGAGGGCGAGGCGGCGACGAAATCCGCCGCGCCCGCGAAGAGCAGGCGCCCGGATTCGGCCAGAGCCGCGTCTTCTTCGCGTGCGTCAGTCATTCTGCGCGCCGGATCAGCTCTTGGCGGCTCAACTCTTGGCCGCGGCGTTCTTGTCCGAGCCGCGCTTGAAAGTGCCCTTGAGGTTGTCCCAGAGTTCCACCTTCACGCCGTTGCGGCGCATGATGATGTATTGCTGGATCACCGAGAGGGTGTTGTTCCAGGCCCAGTAGATCACCAGCCCGGCCGGGAACGAGCCCAGCATGAAGGTGAAGATGATCGGCATGAAGGTGAAGATCTGCGCCTGCACCGGATCGGGCGGGGCGGGGTTCATCTTCATCTGCACGAACATCGTCACGCCCATCACCAGCGGCCAGATGCCGAGATGCACGAAATCGGGCGCGGCGAAGGGCAGCAGGCCGAAGAGGTTCAGCACGCTCGTCGGATCCGGCGCGGCGAGATCCTGGATCCAGCCGAAGAACGGCGCGTGCCGCATCTCGATGGTGATGAACAGCACCTTGTAGAGCGCGAAGAAGACCGGGATCTGCACCAGCACCGGCCAGCAGCCGGCCACGGGATTGATCTTCTCCTTCTTGTAGAGCTCCATCATCGCCTGCTGCTGCTTCATCTTGTCGTCTTTGTACCGCTCCCGGATGGAGGTCATCTCGGGCTGCACGGCCTTCATCTTGGCCATGGAGACGTAGGAGCGGTTGGCGATCGGCAGGAAGAGCAGCTTCAGGCAGAAGGTCACAACCAGGATCGAGACACCGAAATTGCCGAGCAGGTGGTAGAAGAAGTCCAGCGCCCGGAACATCGGCTTGGTGATGAAGTAGAACCATCCCCAGTCGATCATCAGATCGAACTTCTTGATCCCGAGATCGCGCTCGTAGTTGTTGATGGTGTTGACCTCCTTCGCGCCGGCGAAGAGGTTCTGCGTGGACGACACGGTCGCGCCCGGCTCGACGGTGCGCGCATCGGCCCGCACGCTCGCCTGATAGACCTTGGTGGCGCCGTCCGTGCGCTCGGTGAAGGAGCCGGTATAAGGTACGTCCTGGGCGGGAATGGCGGCGGCGGCCCAGTACTTGTCGGTGATGCCCACGAAGCCGCCGGTGACGCCGTTCCAGGCCTTGCCCTTGGTCGCCGGGCCGCCGAAGACCGGCTCCTTGGCCAGCGCGTCGTAGGTGTATTCCTGGAGGCCGTCGCCGCCGAGGGCGCCGATCATACCCTCGTGCAGCACGTAGTAGCCCTGCGTATGCGGCTTCCCCCAGCGCGAGACGAGACCGTAGGGATAGAGCGTCACGGCTCCCGAGCCCTTGTTCTCGACCTCGTCGCGCACCGTGAACATGAACTTGTCGTCCACGGCGAGCAGGCGCTTGAACAGAAGGCCCTTGCCGTTGTCCCAGGTGAGCGTCACGGGCTTGCCCGGCGCCAGCACCTCGGAATCTGCCTTCCAAACGGTCTCGCCGTTGGGCAGCGGACCCGCATCGGCGCCGACCCAGCCGAACTCGGCGTAATAGGGCGTCGCCGTGCCGGTGGGCGAGAACAGCACGATGCGCGGGCTCTCGTCGCTGACGGTCTCGTGGTAGTTCTTGAGCGACACGTCGTCGATGCGGCCGCCCTTCAGGGCGATGCTGCCGGACAGCGCCGGCGTCTCGATGCGGATGCGGGCGGAGCGGGCCAGCGCCTCCTCGCGGGAGACGGGGCCGGCCGCCGTGGCAGGCACGGTGCCGGGCACGGGCGCGGCGGGGCCGCCCTCCTTCGGGCTCGGCGAGGGAATGCCGTCCGGAGCGACGCCGGGGCTCTGGGTCGCGGCCTGGTTCTGCGCGGCTGTCTGCTTCTGCGCCTCAACGCGGGGGGCGGCGACGAAGTAATTCCACCCGAGCAGCACGACCAGCGACAGCGCGATCGCCACGATCATGTTGGTCTTGTCATTGCCCATCGGGGGATCCGTCACACGGGTTCGGGAGGGGAGCGCCGGGCGCGAGACCGGGAGATGCGGTGCGCTCGCCGGCTTTGCGAGGCTTGCCGCCGCGCCGGGAGGAGGGCTTACGGTTCGGATCTTGCGGGCGCGTGACGATCGAGAGCGCGCGGGCGAGGTCGCCCTTCAGGGTCTCGAAATCCACCGACAGCGCGGGGCGCCGGGCCACCAGCACCACGTCGGCGGGAACCGTCGTCGGGGCGCCGGGGGCGACCGCCGAGACGGCGGCCCGAAGGCGGCGGCGGATGCGGTTGCGCTCCGTCGCGTGGCCGACCCGCTTGGTGATGGTGAAGCCGATCCGCAGACCGGCCGGAGCCGTCTCGTCCGATACCGGGCGCAACTGCCCCTGGACGGTCATGCGCTCGGTATGGAAGCGGCGCCCATCCGTCACGGCCAGGAACTCGGACCGCCGTCTCAGCCGTTCGATCGTCGACACTGCCGGTCCGATCCCATGGCTAAGACGAGGAGGGCGAGACGCCGAGGAGGGCTTGGGTTCACGCGCCGATCCGGCGGCTGTCTCGCGGGCGGCCAGCCACCCGTCCGACGACAGCCCGCCGGAGCTCCGGTCAGGCGGAGAGGCGCTTGCGGCCGTGGGCGCGGCGAGCCGCGATGACCTTGCGGCCGCCGGCGGTCGCCATGCGCGCACGGAAGCCGTGACGGCGCTTACGGACGAGCTTGCTGGGCTGATAGGTACGCTTCATGGGTCCTGCCTCCGATTGCCGAGGCAGCCTTGCGGGCGGCGGATGCCGCGCCCTGCAATCATGCGTCCTCGAAAGAGTGGTCTGCAAGCGCAAAGAGCGCCCGAACGGGGCGCCGCGTCGCAATGGGGCGGCTTATGGCGCAAGGGTCCGGGCAAGTCAACGATTCGACCGCCTCTCGCGCTCCGTTCAGTGGCCGTCGAACTCCATCAGCGTGCGCACGGTGACGCCGAGGTCGCGAAGCCGCGAGGCGCCCCCGATATCGGGCAGGTCGATGACGAAGCAGGCGGCGACCACATCGGCTCCGATCCGGCGCAGCAGGTTCACCGCCGCGATGGCCGTGCCGCCGGTGGCGATGAGGTCGTCGACGAGGAGCACCTTGTCGCCCGGCTTCACCGCGTCGACATGGATCTCGATCTCGTCGGTGCCGTATTCGAGCGCATAGGCCATGGAGACGGTCTTGTGGGGCAGCTTGCCCTTCTTGCGGATCGGCACGAAGCCCGACGAGAGCTGATGCGCCACCGCCCCGCCGAGGATGAAGCCCCGCGCCTCGATGCCGGCCACCTGGTCGATCCGCCCGCCCGCGAAGGGATGCACCAGCGAATCGACCGCGCGGCGGAAGCTGCGCGGATCGCTGAGGAGCGTGGTGATGTCGCGGAAGACGATGCCGGGCTTCGGGTAGTCCTCGATCGACCGGATCGAGTCCTTCAGCGCGTTGTGGCGGCGGGGTTCCATGGATGATCTGCCTTCATGATCCGCCGTCACGGGCGAAACGCGCGCGCTATTAAGCAGATGCGCGCACGCGAGGCCAGCCGGCCGGGTCTTCGCGCCCGTCCCTCAGGCATTCGCCTTGCGCAGGATGGCGACGAGCTCTCGGTGCAGCACCTCGTTGCCGCAGGCGATGGACCTCGCCGCCAGCGGCTCCGAGGCGCCGTCCGCCGAGGTGACGAAGCCGCCGGCCTCGCGCACCATGATGATGCCCGCCGCCATGTCCCAGGTCTTGAGGTCGCGCTCCCAGTAGACGTCGAGGCGCCCGCAGGCGACGGAGGCGAGGTCGAGGGCGGCCGAGCCGATGCGCCGCGTGCCGCCGGCCACCGCCATCACCGCGCCGAGCTCGCGCAGCAGCACCTGATGGCTGCCCTTGCCGAGATAGGGCGTGCCGTAGCCGGCCACCGCGTCGGTCATGTCGGTGCGGGCGGCGACGCGCAGCCGCCGGTTGTTCAGGTAGGCGCCCTTGCCGCGCTCGGCGACGAAGAGCTCGTCCTTGATCGGATCGTAGATCACGCCGGCCACGATCTGGCCCTCGCGCTCCAGCCCGATGGAGACGGCGAAATGCGGGATGCCGTGCAGGAAGTTGGTGGTGCCGTCGAGGGGGTCGACATGCCAGGTGTGGCTCTTGTCGGTGCCCTCGATCGTGCCCCCCTCCTCGAGGATCATGCCGTAGCCGGGGCGCGCCTTGAGCAGCGCGTCGCGCACCACCTCCTCGGCCTTGCGGTCGGCCGCCGAGACGAAGTCGCCGGGGCCCTTGCGGGAGACCTGGAGGTTCTCCACCTCGCCGAAATCGCGCTTCAGACCGCGCGCGGCCTTGCGCGCGGCATCGACCATCACGGTCATCAGGGGGGATGAGATCATCTCGGGTCCGGCTTGTCGGCTGTGTCTGCGATTGGCGCGGGGTTTAGCGCAAAGCGCGGACAAAGCGAGCCTCGGGCTGATTGGGCCCTCTGCATTCCGTGCAAGGGAGACTTCCCTCCCCCTTCTGCGGGGGATGGTGGGCCTCGCGTGAGCGAGGGTCGGGAGAGGGGAGCACCCTCTCCGGAAGCGTCGCTCCCCTCATCCGACCCGCTTCGCGGGCCACCTTCTCCCGCAAAGGGGAGAAGGAGACGCACGCGAGACGAAGTCTCAGGCCATCGCGGCCTTGAGGTTCGCGTCGACCTTGTCGAGGAAGCCGGTGGTGGAGAGCCATTTCTGGTCCGGCCCGACGAGGAGCGCGAGGTCCTTGGTCATGAAGCCGGCTTCCACCGTGTCGACGCAGACCTTCTCCAGGGTGTTGGCGAACTTCGCCAGCTCGGCGTTGTCGTCGAGCTTGGCGCGGTGCGCGAGGCCCCGGCTCCAGGCGAAGATCGAGGCGATGGAGTTGGTCGAGGTCTCCTTGCCCTTCTGGTGCTCGCGGTAGTGGCGGGTGACGGTACCGTGGGCGGCCTCGGCCTCGACGGTCTGGCCGTCGGGGGTGAGCAGCACCGAGGTCATCAGGCCGAGGGAGCCGAAGCCCTGCGCCACCGTGTCGGACTGCACGTCGCCGTCGTAGTTCTTGCAGGCCCAGACATAGCCGCCCGACCACTTGAGCGCCGAGGCCACCATGTCGTCGATCAGGCGGTGCTCGTAGACGATCCCGAGGGCGTCGAAGCGCGACTTGAACTCGTTGTCGAACACCTCCTGGAAGAGATCCTTGAAGCGGCCGTCATAGGCCTTGAGGATGGTGTTCTTGGTGGAGAGATAGACCGGGTACTTGCGGTTGAGGCCGTAGTTCAGCGATGCGCGGGCGAAGTCGCGGATCGAATCGTCGAGGTTGTACATAGCCTGCGCCACGCCGGCGTCGGGGAACTTGAAGACCTCCTTCTCGATCACCGTTCCGTCGTCGCCCTCGAACTTGATGGTCAGCCGGCCCTTGCCGGGCACCTTGAAGTCCGTGGCCTTGTACTGGTCGCCATAGGCGTGGCGGCCGACGACGATGGGCTGCGTCCAGCCCGGCACCAGGCGCGGAACGTTCCGGCAGATGATCGGCTCGCGGAAGATGACGCCGCCGAGGATGTTGCGGATGGTGCCGTTGGGCGACTTCCACATCTCCTTCAGGTTGAATTCCTTCACCCGCGCCTCGTCCGGGGTGATGGTGGCGCATTTCACGCCGACGCCGTGGCGCTTGATCGCCTCGGCCGCGTCGACCGTGACCTTGTCGTTGGTGGCGTCGCGGTGCTCGACGCCGAGGTCGTAATAGTCGAGGTCGACGTCGAGATAGGGGTGGATGAGCTTGTTCTTGATCTCGGCCCAGATGATACGGGTCATCTCGTCGCCGTCGAGTTCGACGACGGGGTTCGCGACCTTGATCTTGCTCATGAGCCGTTGCCTTTCGTGAGGTCCTGCGCCCGGCGGCATGCAAATGCCGTGCGGATGTCGGCGGGCGTCATAGCGCGCATGTCGCGATGCGGGAAGGCGAGGGCTGTGGAGCAAGCCCTGACAGCGGGGTGAGGCTGTCACCCCGCCGCCGCCGGGGGTGGACTTTTCGGCCGCCGCCGTGTGGGTGCCCGCATCGACACGACGAGACGCAAGGAGACGCCATGAGCGGACGCATCGTATTCCGGTCTGGGGAGGCCCTGGTCGCCGGAGGGCCGCCGAACACCGCCGCCGAGCCCGAGGTCGTCATCGGCGAGCTCGACGGTCCGGTGGGCACCGCGCTCGCCACGCTCACCGGCGATCAGGTGGTCGGCCACAGCCGGGTCTTCGCGCTGCTCAACACCGACATCATGGTCCGCCCGGTGACGCTCTGCGTCTCGAAGGTGAGCGTGACCGAATCGAAATACACCTCGATCCTGATGGGCACGGTGCAGTTCGCCATCGCCAACGGCGTGCTCGATGCCGTGCGGGCCGGCTACATCCCCAAGGAGAAGGCCAACGACCTCGGCATCATCTGCTCGGTCTGGCTGAGCCCCGGCGTGATCCAGGCCGAGCATGTCGACCACAAGGCCCTGTTCGAGATCCAGCGCAGGGGCATGACCGAGGCCATCCGCAAGGCGATGACCAACGAGCCCTCCATCGACTGGCTGCTCGAGAACCAGGACAAGATCGAGCACAAATACTACCGCATGGGTCTCGACGGTAAGATCTGACTTTTTTCGACCGCGCGGCGGGGAGCCTCGACGGACCCCACCGCGCGTGCGACAGGGCCCATTATGGCCGAAACCACCGAAATTCCGCGCGACGACACGCCCGCAGTCATCCTGGTCGAGCCGCAGCTTGCCGAGAATATCGGCATGACCGCCCGCGCCATGGCGAATTTCGGGCTATCGGACCTGCGCCTCGTGGCCCCCAAGAACGGCTGGCCCAAGAAGGGCGTGCGGGAAGCCGCGTCCGGCGCCACGCATGTGCTCGACGGCGCGCGCGTCTACGCCACCGTTCCCGAGGCGATCGCCGACCTGAACTTCCTGCTCGCCACCACGGCGCGCGAGCGCGGCCAGATGAAGCGCGTCTTCGCGCCGGACGCCGCGATGGCGGAGCTGGTGTCCCGCGCCGGACAGCGCGTCGGGGTGATGTTCGGGCGCGAGCGTGTCGGGCTGTCCAACGACGAGGTCTCCTTCGCCGACGCCATCGTCACCTTCCCAGTCTCGCCGGACTTCCCCTCGCTGAACCTCGCGCAGGCGGTGCTGCTCGTCGGCTACGAGTGGCGCAAGGCGTCCGGCCGGGCGGTGCTGCCCTTCGAGGGCGCGATGATCGCCCCGCCGGCGAGCCGCGCGGCGCTGCTGTCCCTGTTCGAGAGCCTCGAATCTGCGCTGGCCGGGGCCGGCTTCTACCCGCCCGAGAAGCGCGAGATCATCGCCCGCAACATGCGCGACATGCTCCACCGCATGGCGATGACCGAGCAGGACGTGCGCACCCTGCGGGGTGCATTGCGTGCCCTCTCGCGCCGGCGCGGCGAGCCGTCCGAAAGCGAGCGGATGGTGGAAAACGGTGACGGTGCGGCACGTTAACCGCTCCTGAGCCTTTGGCTGCGACAGTCCGGCCATGCTGGACACGACATTGAGCCGTATTGGCGGCGAGTTCCTCTGCCCGTACCGCGAGGCGGCCTTTCAGGCGGACCGGCTGCCGGAGACGCTGCGCCATGCGCGGCTGCTCTTCGCCCTCTCGGCGATCTTGAACTTCGTGTTCCTGGCGAGCGACTGGCGCTTCCACGGCGAGCCGCATTTCTACGTCGCGATCCCCGCGCGGCTGATGGTCGTGGCCGCCTCTCTCGCCTGCCTGTGGCTCGCCCCGCGGGCGCGGGATTTCGCGCATCTCCAGCGCATCATGATCGGCTGGCAGGCCGCGATGACGGCCGGCATCGCGGTTCTCGTCTCGTCCCGCTCCGACATCGCCCTGTTCGTGGTGCTGCTCGTGCCGGCGATCTTCCTGATCGTGGTGCCGACGCGCTTCCGCTGGACCTTGACCGTGGGCTTCGGGAGCGCCGCCGTGCTGATGGGCGGCTACATGCTGCCCCTGCCGCTGCCGGATACCAGCCTCGGACTGCTGCTCGCCGCGACGATCGAGATCATCGCCCTGCTCCTCGTCGTCCTGCGCTCCAACCGCCTGCGCCGCGTCGAATGGGCGGCGGTCGAGGCCCTGAGGCTGACGAACGCCGAGCTCGCGGAGAACAAGCGGCTCTTCGAGACGATGTACCGGGCCGTCCCCATTCCCATCGTCGTCTCGTCCGCGCAGACCGGCCGGATCGAGAGCATGAACGACGCCGCCTCGCGCTTCTTCGGGATCGCCGAGCCCGGCAGGCATTTCGACCTGAACACCAGCGACCTGACTACGCTCTCGGCGCGCCGGCTGATCCAGGCGGCGATCGAGAAGCACGGCATCGTCCGCGAGCTCGAGATCCCGGTGACGGGCTTCGACGGGCGCTCGAGCGACGTGCTGATCTCCGCCGGCCGCGTCGAGCTTCGGGGCGAGACCTGCGTGGTGTCGAGCCTCGTCGACATCACCAACCGCAAGCTCGCCGAGCAGGCGGTGCGCCGGGCCGCCAGCCACGATCCCCTGACCGGCCTGCCGAACCGCGCGATGTTCCAGTCCACCCTCGACGGGGCGATCGTCTCGGCCTCCATCGACGCGTCGAGCCTGGGGCTGATCCTCCTCGATCTCGACGCCTTCAAGGAGGTCAACGACACCCTCGGGCACGATGCCGGCGACGCGCTCCTCAAGGAGATCGGCCGCCGGCTGTCGGGCATCCTCGGCCCGGAGGATCTGGTGGCGCGTCTCGGCGGCGACGAGTTCGTGATCGTGATCGCCGGGGGCGGGCGCCGGCTCGGGGTCCCGCGCCAGCGCATCCACGCCATGGCGGACGCTGTGTTCGAGGTCCTTGCGCCGTCGGTCTCGATCGCCGGCCGCAACGTGTCGCCGCGCGCGAGCCTCGGGCTCGCCCTCTACCCGGAGCACGCCGACAACGCCGCCGATCTGCTGACCAACGCCGATCTCGCCCTCTACGCCGCCAAGGGCGCCGGCCGGAACCAGGCGAGCCTGTTCCATCGGTCGATGAGGGTCAGGATCGAGGAGCGGGTGGCCCTCAGCCGGGAGTTCCGGGCGGCGCTGGAGCAGGGCCGGATCGTCCCGTTCTACCAGCCGAAGGTGAGCTTCGAGACCGGCCGGATCGTGGGCTTCGAGGCGCTCACCCGCTGGCAGCATCCGGTGCGCGGCGTCCTGGCGCCGGCCGCCTTCGCCTCGGTCTTCGACGACGCGGAGGTCGGCGTCCTGCTCGGTCTCAGCCTCGCCCGCCAAGTGGCCGCCGATGTCGCCGGCTGGATCGCCGAGGGGTTCGATCCGGGCCGCGTCTTCGTCAATCTCTCGACGGCGCAGTTCGCGGACCGGGAGCTCGCCGCCGTGCTGCTCGGGATTCTCGACGACGCCGGACTGCCGGCGTCACGATTCGGAGTCGAGGTGACGGAGACCGTGCTCATCCACGGGCAGAGCGAGCGCATCTCCGAGACGCTGGAGGCGTTGCGCAAGGCGGGCGTGCGCGTGGCGCTCGACGATTTCGGCACCGGCTATGCCTCGCTCACGCATCTGAAGCGCTTCCCGGTGAGCGAGATCAAGATCGACCGCAGCTTCGTCTCGGACCTCGCCAGCGACGTGAACGACGCCGCCATCGTCACGGCCCTGCTCCAGCTCGGCACCAGCCTCGGGCTCGACGTCACCGCCGAGGGCGTCGAGACGCGGGAACAGGCCGCCTTCCTGACGCAGGGCGGGTGCAGCTACGCGCAGGGATATCTCTATTCCAAGCCGATCGCCGCGAGCCGCGTGCCGCATTTCCTGGGCGAGCACGAGGCGGCCCTGAAAGACCCTGCCGGCGCCCTCGTGGCGGCGGCCTGAGCGGCCGCGGGGATCAGCCGGCGCGGGCCAGGGCCTGCTCGATGTCGGCGATGATGTCCTCGACGTTCTCGAGACCGATCGACAGGCGCACCGTCTCCGGCCCGACGAGGGACGCCGCCTTCTCCTCCGGCAGGAGCTGGCGGTGCGTGGTGGTCGCCGGATGGATCGCCAGCGACTTGATCTCGCCGATGTTCACGAGATGCGAGACCAGCTCCAGCGCGGTGATGAAGCGCAGCGCCGCCGGCTCGCCGCCCTTGAGCGCGAAGGTGAAGATCGAGCCCGGCCCGTTCGGGACGTAGCGGTTCGCGATCTCCTCGCCCGGCTGGCCCGGCAGCCCCGGATAGCTCACCCAGGCCACGGCCGGATGCGCCTTGAGATAGGCCGCCACGGCCCGCGCGTTGGCGCAGTGCCGCTCCATGCGCAGCGGCAGCGTCTCGATGCCCGTGAGCGTCAGGAACGCGTTCATCGGCGAGAGGCCGGGGCCGAGGTCGCGCAGGCCGAACAGTCGGCAGGCGACGGCGAAGGCGATCTCGGGGAAGCGCTCCGTGACCACGAGCCCCTCGTAATCGGGCCAGGGCTCGTTCACGAGGTTGTAGCGGCCGGGCCGGTTCCAGTCGAAGCGGCCGGCATCGCAGATCACGCCGCCGATGGTCTGGCCGGAGCCGCCGAGGAACTTCGAGGTGGAGTGGACGACGATGTCGGCGCCGTACTCGATCGGCCGGATCAGGGCCGGCGAAGCGAGGGTGTTGTCGACCACCAGCGGAAGCCCGTGCCGGCGGGCCACCTCGGCGATCCCCGCGAGATCGACCACCGTGGCGCACGGGTTGACGATCGACTCGCAGACGATCGCCCGCGTCTGCGGCGTGATCGCCGCCTCGAAATCCGCCGGGTCGAGCCCGGCCGCGAATTGCGGCTTCAGGTCGTAGCGCCCGTCGAGGCGGCGCATCAGCCCGAGGGAGCCGCCGAACAGGCGCGGGGAGGCGACATAGGCCTCGCCGCTCTTCATCAGCGTCATCAGCACGAGCAGCACGGCCGACTGGCCGGACGACACCGCCACCGCCGCCTTGGCGCCTTCGAGCGCCGCGACACGGCGTTCCAGCGCGGCCACCGTCGGGTTCGAGCCCCGCGAATACGAGAAGCCCGTGCGCCGCATCGCGAAGATGTCGGCCGCCTGCTCGGTGGAATCGAAGACGAAGCCGTTGGTGAAGTAGATCGGCTGCGCCCGCGCGCCGGTGGCGGGGTCCGGCGCGGCGCCGGCATGGATCGCCTGGGTGGCGAAACGGCGGGGGCGATTCTCGGAGGAGTCTGTCTTGGAGGAGTCGATCGTGGAGGACATGGGCGCCTTCAGGCGGCGCGCTGGACGAAGGCGCGGAGCGTCCGCACCAGGGTCCGCGGCTCGTAGGGCTTGGGGATGAAGCGGGCGCCGTCGGGCATGTCGTCGGGGCCGGGAGTGCCCATGCCGGAGACGACGAGGACGGGGATGGCCGGCCAGCGCCGCGCCACGAGGCGCGCGAGGGCGAAGCCGTCCATGGACCCCTGGGGCATGTCGACATCGGTCATCAGGACCCCGACGTCGTCGCGATTTTCGAGGACCTTCAGGGCCTTGTCCGCATGCGTCGCCTCGAGCACCGTGAAGCCGGCGTCGGCCAGCGTGTCGGAGGCCTCCATCAGCAGGAGTCCGTCGTCTTCGACGAGCAGGACGACGGGATTCTCGGACGGCGTGTCGGTCATCAGGCCTGCGGCGATCCTCGGGACTAGTCCGGGCCCTATTCCCCGCGACCGCCCCCGTCAAGAACGGCGGCCCGGTGATTTTGCACTGCGGCATCCCAGGACGGCGCCCGGCGGCAGGCGCGGTGCGGCGCTTGGAAGCGCCCCGTCAGAGCGCGTCGGCGACGACGGCGGCGAGCGCCGCCTCCAGGGTCAGCACCGCGCCGGTCGGCGGATAGGACAGGGCCACGCTGCCGCCGAAGCTGTGGACCAGGCTGCGCTCGATCATGCGGGAGCCGAAGCCGACGCGGGTCGGCGGCGAGACCGGCGGCCCGCCGATCTCCTCCCAGCGGAAGCGCAGGTGATCCGCGCCGTCGCGCTCCACCACCTCCCAGCTCACGGCCACATGGCCCTCGGGGGAGGAGAGCGCGCCGTACTTGGCCGCGTTGGTGCCGAGCTCGTGCAGCATCAGCGCCAGGGTCAGCCCCGGCCGGGGGCCGAGGGTGATGTCCGGGCCGCTCAGGCGGAAGCGGTCGGGCTCGCCGTCCCCGTGCAGGGCCACGGCGCTCTCCACCAGGCCGCGCAGGCAGGCGCTCGACCAGGAGCCCTGCATCAGCACGTCGTGGGCATGCGCCAGCGCGATGAGGCGCGAGCCCAGCGCCTCGCTCGCCGCGTCGAGGGAGACCGCGTTGCGCAGGGTCTGCGTCGCCACGGCCTGCACGATGGCGAGGGTGTTCTTGATGCGGTGCGCGAGCTCCTGCATGAGCAGGCTCTGGCGCGCCTCGTTGGTCTTCAGCTCGGTGATGTCGCGGGCGACGGCGAGGACCTGGGCCTCACCGCCCGCCAGGGGCGGCATCGGCGAGACGGTGATGTCGAGCCATGTCGCCGGTGCCTCGCCGCCGTCGCCGACGGGGGCCTGGAACCGCTGCGTGCGTCCTTCGCGGGCAGCGTCCAGGGAGCCCCGCGCGAGTTCACTGAGCTCCGGCGGCGTCCACAGGTCCGGCCAGAAGCGGCCGACGAGGTCGTCCCTGCCGAAGAGCGCGAGGGCGGGAGCGTTCGCCATCTCGATCCGGCCGTCGCCGGAGAGCAGGGTCACTCCGTCCGTTATCGCGGCCAGAAGGCGCCGATGCATGTCCTCGCTCGCACGAATCTGCGCGTTCACCGCTTCGGAATAGGCGAGCCGCGCGGCGGTCGCCACAAGCCGGCCCCGGCAATCGTCGGCTCCCGCCTGCGGCCCTTCGTCGTGGCAGGCGCAGGCCGTGTCGCAGAAGCGATCGATCTCCTCCGCGTCGACGCCGCCCGCCCCGTCGTCCGGCCCGGACAGGGCGAAACCGCGATCCGCGATCTCGGCTTCGAGCGCGCCGATGCCGCGCTCGTTCATCTGGATGTCGGCAAAGGTGCTCGCTCGAACCACCGCGCCCCCCATTCCGCCACGGGGCGGACAGGCGTCGAGGCCGTTCCGTCACGTCGCGTCTCTCGACCGATCCGGGGGACGGAGCGACATGCCGTCGGCGAACGGCGGGAGCGGGCGGATCGATCCGCTTCTCGCTCTCCCCGAGCGCCTCAACGCCTCGCGGTTCGATAGAGTGCGAATCCTAGCACGTTGCCGCCGGGGCGCAAGTAAAGATCGAGCCTGTTAGAGTTTTCACGAATTGTCGGATTCTACGCAATTCTTGGGGCCGGCTCCGCTGCATTGCGTCATCTGTTGCGGCCGAGCAGCACCAGCCAGCCGACCCCGAGGGTGAAGACCACCATCCCCACGGTGACGAAGGCCGGCGTGCCGAGATCGATGAGGCGCGGCGCGAGCTGCGTGGCGAAGGCGGCCACCACCAGCGCCACGGCCACGCGTGCGGCCGCCCGCTCGATGCCGCGCGTGACCTTGTCGAGGCCCTTGACCTCGATCTCCACGGTGACGCGCCCCTGCTTCAGCCGCACCAGCATGAGGTGGATCAGGGTCGGAAGCTCGGAGGCGGCGCCGAACAGCCCCACGCCGAGCGCCTCGGCCTTGCTCTTGAGGCCGCTGAGCGAGAACTGCTTCGACATGGTGGCGCGCACGGTGGGGCCGGCGGCGGCGAAGAGGTCGAAGTTCGGGTCGAGGTAGCGCATCACGCCGTCGGCGGTGACGAGGCCCTTGAACAGGATGGCGAGGTCGGTGGGCATCGCGAGGTCGTTCTCGCGGGCCATGGTCATGAAGTCGGTGAGCACCAGGCCGAGATTGAGCGGGATCGAGGAGTGGCTCTCGACGAAGGCCTGGGCCGAGCCTTCCAGCTTGGTCATGTCCGGGTTGCTGGCCCCGGTCCAGTCGAGCAGCACGGCCATGAGCCCGTCCGCGTCCTGCTTCAGCATGGCGCCGATGAGCACGAGGAGCTGGTTGCGCCGCTTCTGCGAGAGGCGCCCCACGATCCCGAAATCGATGAAGCCGATTCGGTTGCCCGGCAGCGCCAGCAGGTTCCCCGGATGCGGATCGGCGTGGAAGACGCCCTCGATCAGGGCCATGCGCAGGAAGGCGTCGGTGCCCTTCTGGGCGAGCAGCTTCTTGTCGACGCCGATTCGGTTCAGGCCCTCCTCGTCGGTGGGCGAGATGCCGTGGATGAACTCCTGCACCAGCACCCGCTCGGAGCACCATTCCCAGTGGATCTTCGGGAAGACGATGTCGTCGCGGCCCTCGAACATCGAGGCGAGCAGCTCGCAGTTGCGGGCCTCGTTCATGAGGTCGAGCTCGCCGTTGAGGCCGGCGGCGAGGTGGCGCATCTGCTCGCGCGGCTGGTAGCGCGCCATGTCCGGCCACTCGGTCTCGACGATGCGCGCCCCATGCGCCATCAGCCGCAGATCGGCGTCGATGACCTTTCGCAGGCCCGGCCGCAGCACCTTCACCACCACGTCCTCGCCCGAATGCAGGCGGGCGCGGTAGACCTGCGCGATCGAGGCCGAGGCGATGGCGTTGGTGTCGAACTCGGCGAAGATCTCCTGCGGCGGCGCGCCGAGATCGGCTTCGAGCTGCGGGCGGATCTGCTCCCAGGGCATCGGCGAGACCTGGCTGTGGAGCTTCTCGAGCTCCTCGGTCCAGACCGGCGAGAGCAGGTCCGGGCGGCTCGCCAGAACCTGCCCGAACTTGATGAAGGTCGGCCCCAGCGCCTCGATGGCGCGGCGCAGGCGCTCCGGCTGCGAGAGCCGGGTCACGTCGATGCGCGGCTTCCGGCGCGGGACGATCGGGATGTAGCGCAGCCCGAGCTTGTCCACGACGTTGTTGACGCCGAAGCCGATCAGCACGGTGGCGATCTCGGACAGGCGCTGGCGGTCGCGGGCGGCGACGAAGGCGGTTTTCAGCATCGAGGCGGATGACCTGTAGGCGTGTCGTCGCGGGGGCGAAGCCCGAACGCACGACCTTTCCGACCTTTTTAGGGATGGGGCAACCGTTGCGCGCGCGGCGCGCGCATCGGCAGTGCTTCCGTTTGAAATCGGCGCCTGCTCGACCGCCCGTTCTCGACCCTGAGCAGACGCCGCGTTCATGCTACGGGTCGTGTTCGCGATTTCCTGCCAGAGAAGCGGCCACTTCGATGACGACAGTTTATCTGCTTTTCCACGAGCATGATCTCGGCGACGGAGACAGCGATGACAAACTCATAGGCGTTTATTCGTCGCGAGAAGAAGCGCTTCAGGCGCGAGAGCGCGCGGTATTGTTAGATGGTTTCCGCGATGTTCCAGAAGGCTTTATCATTGACGCCTACGAGCTTGGAAAAGATCACTGGACAACAGGCTATGTGACCGTCGTAAGCGGTCGGCTCATCGCAGGAAATAATCGAGGTTGACCATTCTCTCACTCCCACATGGTTCGATTTGTGGAGGTCCGCTTCCCACCCATTGCAGACCTTCCGTCCCCATCTCAAACTGAGACACGGCCCGCTCGCCGCGCACCGCTCGCCTTGCACCCCTCGTGCCCGCGGGCGTACAGGACGCGACACGACCCGCTCGACGGCCCCGCCGGCCGACCTCAGGAGCCCCGATGTCCGACCGCCTTCCCGGCTTCAACACCCTGGCGATCCATGCCGGCGCCGCCCCCGACGCGGCCACGGGGGCGCGCGCGACGCCGATCTACCAGACCACGAGCTTCGTGTTCGACGACGTCGACCACGCCGCCTCGCTGTTCGGGCTCCAGGCCTTCGGCAACATCTATTCGCGCATCACCAACCCGACCAATGCCGTGCTGGAGGAGCGCATCGCCGCCCTCGAAGGCGGGACCGCCGCGCTCGCCGTGGCCTCGGGCCACGCCGCCGAGTTCCTGACCATGCACGCGCTGATGCAGCCGGGCGACGAGTTCGTGGCGGCGAACAAGCTCTACGGCGGCTCGATCAACCAGTTCAACCACTCCTACAAGAGCTTCGGCTGGAACGTGGTCTGGGCGGATACCGACGATCCGTCCTCCTTCGAGCGGGCGATCACGCCCCGCACCAAGGCGATCTTCTGCGAATCCATCGCCAATCCCGGCGGCGTCGTCACCGACATCGCCGCCATCGCCGAGATCGCGCACCGGCACAACGTGCCGCTCGTGGTCGACAACACCATGGCGACGCCGTACCTGATCCGGCCCTTCGAGCACGGCGCCGACATCGTCGTGCATTCGGCGACCAAGTTCCTCGGCGGCCACGGCAATTCCATCGGCGGCCTGATCGTCGACGGCGGCCGCTTCCCCTGGGCCGGCGACGACCGCTACCCGATGCTCTCCAAGCCCCGGCCCGAATATTCCGGCATGGTGCTCTCCGAGACCTTCGGGAATTTCGGCTTCGCCATCGCTTGCCGGGTGCTGGGCCTGCGCGATCTCGGACCGGCGCTCTCGCCCTTCAACGCCTTCCTGATTCTCAACGGCATCGAGACCCTGCCGCTGCGCATGCAGCGCCACTCCGACAACGCGCTCAAGGTCGCGACCTTCCTCAGCACGCACGAGGCGGTGTCCTGGGTGAGCTATCCGGGGCTGGAGAGCGACCGCTACCACGCGCTGGCCAAGCGCTACTCGCCGAACGGCGCCGGCGCGGTCTTCACCTTCGGGCTCAAGGGCGGGTACGAGGCCGGCGTGGCGCTGGTCTCGAACCTGCACCTGTTCTCGCATCTGGCCAATATCGGCGACACGCGCTCGCTGGTGATCCACCCGGCCTCCACCACGCACCGGCAGCTCACCGACGCGCAGAAATCCGCCGCCGGCGCCGGCCCCGAGGTCGTGCGCCTGTCCATCGGCCTCGAGGACCCGGCGGACCTGATCGAGGATCTCGACGGGGCGCTGCGGGCCTGACGGGGGCGGCGCGCCGCCCCCGGACCCTCCGAAAAGAATCAGTCGCAGCGTTCGCGGCGGACCGTGGTGGAGGAGCCGTCCTCCTCCGTGCGGGTGACGGTCTTCGTCTCGCAGCCGCCGGAGTCCCGCTCCACCGGCACCACCCGGCGCTCGACGACGACGGGCGCCTCCTCCCGTTCGATGACGACGGCGCGGGGCGGCGCGTCCCGCTCGATGACGGTGGTCTGGGCGGAGGCGCCTGCCGCCGCGAGGAGGCTCGCCAGGGTGGCGGCGATGGGCATGAACGTGCGCATGGGCGATGTCATGGGCGATGTCCTGTCGTTGCGTTCGGATGGATCGGCAACGACGAGACGAGCGTGGCAGTTCCGCTCCATAGCCAAGCTTACGGCAATTTCCGCGGTGAAACTGCGCTGTGGATGGGCGATCCGTTCAGCCTTTGTGCATATGAGATCGGGATAAGGGCAGGGCGTGATCTTGATTTATGGCCGATGAGCGGGCACGACATCGGTCATAATCTTGCCGTTTCATTCCGGCAGGGAAAGCCTATTCCAGCCGATGCCGGGGCGGACGCCTCGGCACTCCTTCCCAAGCCTGCGCGCATGCCGCGCGGGAAGCCGCCGACGCATGTCCGCGAAGAGGTGTTCTGAATGTCGAAGGTCGTGACCGCTCTCGCCCTGCTCGCCGGCCTCGCCGCCTTCGAGTCGAAGGCCGCCGAGACGGGCGGCTACAACGGCACCTGGTCGGTGGAGCTGGTGACGGACAGCGGCGTCTGCGACGCGCGCTACAGCTATTCGATGTCGGTCAGCGAGGGGCAGGTGCGCCTGCTGTCGGCGGCGGATTCCGGCGCGCGGCTCAGCGGCAAGGTCGGGCCGGACGGGAGCGTCGGCCTCAACGTCTCGAACGGCAGCGCCAGCGGCGCGGCGTCGGGCCGGCTTCAGGCCCAGTCGGGCTCGGGCACCTGGAAGGTCTCGGCCCTCTGCTCCGGCCGCTGGACCGCCCGGCGGAGCGCCACGCGCACCGCCCAGGCGAACTGATTCCAGCTACGGGTTCTCAGACGGCGGCGGAGAGCCAGGTCCGCGCCTCGTCGATCTTCGAGCGTTCGAAGACCTTGATCTTGGCGGGCGAGACGAAGCTGAAGGTCTCGGCCACGACCTTGAGCCAATGCGCGTCCGTGACGAGCGCCACATGGCTGATGCCCTTGGCCATGGCGATGCCGAAGCGCGGGTCCTTGAAGAAGGCCGCCGGCTCCATGCCCTCGAAGGCCCGGATGTCCTCGAGCAGCTTCAGCCGGCCGTTCTCGAGATCGGCCTTCATGGCGGTCATGACCGTGTTCATCTCCTCGTCGGAGATTTTCCCGTCCACGACGATCTCGGCGAAGTCGGCACCCGGTTTCTTCTCGTAGCTCAGCACGGATACGCTCCTCTTCGGTGTGCCTGAAGGCATAGCACCTGCGGGCCGTCCTACAAGAAGCTCTGCGGGTCGACATCGACCTGAACCCTGACATTCCCCCGTGGTTTGGGGCCGCGTGCGAGCCAGTCGCGCAGGTAGGACTGGATGTCGACGGCGCGCTCGGTCTTCACCAGCAGGCGGAAGCGGTGGCGCCCGCGCACCAGCGCCAGCGGCGCCTCCGCCGGGCCGAGCACGGTGATTCCCGCCGGCGGCTCGGCCGCGCGCGCTAGCGCCTGCCCGTGGCGCTCGGCCGCCTCCTTGTCGGTGCCGGAGACGATCAGCGCCGCGAGCCTGCCGAAGGGCGGCAGCCCGGCATCCTCGCGGGCGCCGATCTCCTCCTGGTAGAAACGTTCCGCCTCGCCGGAGAGCAGCGCTGCGATGACCGGATGGCCGGGCTGATAGGTCTGCACGAGGGCGCGCCCCGGCCGGTCGCCGCGCCCGGCCCGGCCCGTCACCTGCTGGAGGAGCTGGAAGGTGCGCTCGGCCGCGCGCGGATCGCCCGAGGTCAGGCCGATATCGGCATCGATCACGCCGACCAGCGTCAGGTGCGGGAAGTTGTGTCCCTTGGCGACGAGCTGCGTGCCGACGACGATGTCGCATTCGCCGGCCGCCACCGCGTCGAGTTCGGCGCGCAGGGTCTCGGCACCGCCGGGAAAGTCGCTCGACAGCACGATGACGCGCTTGTCGGGAAACAGCGCGGCCGCCTCCTCGGCGATCCGCTCGACGCCGGGCCCGCAGGCGGTGTGGCTGTCGAAGGTGCCGCATTCCACGCACGCCTCCGGTCGCCGCTCCGTATGCCCGCACTGGTGGCAGACGAGTGCCCGGCGGAAGCGGTGCTCCACCAGCCAGGTCGAGCATTGCGGGCACTGGTAGCGATGCCCGCAGGAACGGCAGAGGGTCAGCGGTGCGTAGCCGCGCCGGTTGAGGAAGAGCAGCGTCTGCTCGCCCCGTTCCAGCGTGTGGATCACCGCGTTCACCAGGGGCGGCGCCAGGAAGCGCCCGCGCTCCGGCTTGTCGAGGCGCATGTCGATGGCGGCGATATCCGGCAGCTGCCGTCCGCCGAAGCGCTCGGGCAGGACGATGCGGCGGTAGCGCCCGCGCTCGACATTCACGCGGCTCTCGATGGAGGGCGTGGCCGAGGCCAGCACCACCGGGCAGGGCTCGATATGCCCGCGCACCACCGCCATGTCGCGGGCGTGGTAGTGGACGCCGTCCTCCTGCTTGTAGGCGGTCTCGTGCTCCTCATCGACGACGATGAGGCCGAGCTTCGCGAAGGGCAGGAACAGCGCCGAGCGCGCGCCCACCACCACCGCGACCTCGCCGGCGGCGACGCCGGCGCGGATGCGCTCGCGCCGCTTTCCGCCGATGCCCGAATGCCAGGTCGCGGGCCGTACCCCGAAGCGGGCGGCGAAACGGTCGAGGAACTGCGCGGTCAGCGCGATCTCCGGCATCAGGATCAGCGCCTGACGCCCCTCGCGCAGGCACGCGGCGACGGCCTCGAAATAGACCTCCGTCTTGCCCGACCCGGTGACGCCTTCGAGGAGCGTCACGGGCGATTCCGCCGCGCCGGCGACGAGCGTGGCGGCGGCCTCCGCTTGAGCGGCCGAGAGCGACACCTCGCGGGCGAAATCGGGATCGGGGGGCAGGGCCACGGGCTCTGGCGCCAGCGCCACCGCCTCCAGGGCGCCGTCGTCGATGAGGCCGTCGACCACGCTGAGCGACACGCCCGCCGCCTTGGCGAGCGCGCTCTTGCCGTGAAGCGCCTCGCCGGCCGCGGCCTCGAGCACCTTCGCACGGGCGGGGGTGAGGCGGGCGGGCGGCCTGCCCGAGGCACGCACCCCGACCCGGATCGTCTCGCGCGCCGCCGCCTCGTCGGGAAGCCGCAGCGCCATGGCGAGCGCCGAGCCCTTCGGCGCCAGGGTGTAGCGGGCGAGCCAGTCGACCAGCCTGCGCAGGGCCGGGGCCAGGGGCGGCACGTCGAGGCGGCCGCTGACGGGGCGCAGGTTCGATCCGCCCGGTCGCTCCTCCAGGGACCAGACCACGCCGACGATCTCGCGGGGCCCGAGCGGCACCCGCACCACGTCCCCCTCGGCGAGCGACAGCCCATGCGGCACCGCGTAGCTGTAGGCCGTGTCGAGGGCGAGGGGGATCAGGATCTCGGCGGTGACGGGCATGGCATCCGGGCGTCGGCGTCGGTTCCATATATGTTCGCTGACACGGCGGCGCGAGCGCCGGACGGCCCGGCGGATAGGGAAACGGGGCCGGCTTGAATCGCGCGGGCGCCTGCACCAGAACGCACGCTCACGACGATTGCCGTGTGATCGCGATCGGAAAGCGCGAGCGGATGACCAACCACCTGTTCTCCCTGGTCCGCCGGACCCTGCCCGCCGACCCGGCCTCGCGCGTCTTCATCGAGACGCCGGAGGGGCGGCGCTACAGCTATGCCGACCTGCTCGAGCGCTCGGCGGCCTATGCGGCAGCGCTGAAGGCGCTCGGCGTGCGCACGGGCGACCGCGTCGCCGCGCAGGTCGACAAGAGCGCCGAGGTGATCTTCCTCTATCTCGGTGCGGTGCGGGCCGGCGCGGTCTTCCTGCCGCTCAACACGGCCTATACCGGGCCGGAGATCGCCTATTTCCTCTCGGACGCGGAGGCCGCCGTCTTCGTCTGCGATCCCGTCCGCGCGGCGGCGCTGAAGCCGGTGGCCGAGACGGCCGGGGTCCGCGCCCTGCTGACCCTCGACGCCTCGGGCCGGGGCACGATGGCGGACGCCGCCGACAGGGCGCCCCCCGGCTTCGCCGATGTCGCGCGCGGGCCCGACGACCTCGCCGCGATCCTCTACACCTCCGGCACCACCGGGCGTTCCAAGGGCGCCATGCTCAGCCACGACAACCTCGCCTCGAACGCGCTGACCCTGGTCGATTACTGGCGCTTCACCGCCGACGACGTGCTCATCCATGCGCTGCCGGTGTTCCACACCCACGGCCTGTTCGTGGCGACGAACATCGTGCTCGCCACCGGCGGCACCATGCTGTTCCTGCCGAAGCTCGACGCGAAGCTGATCCTCTCGCTGATGCCCCGCGCCACCGCGATGATGGGCGTGCCGACCTTCTACACGCGCCTCCTCAAGGAGCCCGGCCTGACCAGGGAGGCGACCGCGCATATGCGCCTGTTCGTCTCCGGCTCGGCGCCGCTGCTCGCCGAGACGCATCGCGAATGGAGCGCCCGCACCGGCCACGCCATCCTCGAGCGCTACGGCATGACCGAGACCAACATGAACACCTCGAACCCCTACGAGGGCGAGCGCATCGCCGGCACGGTGGGCTTCCCGCTGCCGGACGTGGCGCTCCGGGTGGTCGATCCCGAGACCGGCGCCGTCCTCGGCGCCGACGAGGTCGGCATGATCGAGGTGAAGGGCCCGAACGTGTTCAAGGGCTACTGGCGCATGCCGGAGAAGACGGCGGCCGAGTTCAAGGCGGACGGCTTCTTCGTCACCGGCGACCTCGGCAAGGTCGACGCGCGCGGCTACGTCCATATCGTCGGGCGCGGCAAGGATCTCATCATCAGCGGCGGCTTCAACGTCTACCCGAAGGAGATCGAGACGGAGATCGACGCGCTGCCCGGCGTGGTCGAATCCGCCGTGATCGGGCTGCCGCACGCCGATTTCGGCGAGGGCGTCACGGCCGTCGTGGTGGCGGGCAAGGACGCGCCGGACGAGGCCGCCATCCTCGGCCGGCTGGAGGGCCGGCTCGCCCGGTACAAGCTGCCGAAGCGCATCCTGTTCGCCGACGACCTGCCCCGCAACGCCATGGGGAAGGTGCAGAAGAACGTCTTGCGGGAGCGTTTCGCGCATCTCTACGATGCCTGACCGGCGCTGAGGGAACGGCCTGCCCGTAAGCGGCGTTCTGCTAGCCGCGTCCCCTCCCCGAACCGGATCCCGATGGCCCCGCCCGCCCCGCCCAGGCCCGTTCCGTCCTCGCGCGGGGAGGGCGGCTCCGTCCTCTGGACGCTGATGCTCGGGGCGGCCCTCTTCGCCGTCACGCTGGCGCCGCGCCGGAGCCGGAGCGGCGAGACTCCTGCCGCACCGCCCGAGCCGAAGGAGTCGCGCCAGCGGTCGGACGAGGGCGCGCATTCGCATGAGGGGCGCTCGGCGGCCCTGGTGGCGGCGACCCAGGCCGATCGCGGCCGCCATGCGCGCGGGCCCACCGATATCCCCGCCGCCGGCTGGAAGGACATCGGCTTTCGCGTCTACCGGGAGTTCGTGAAGGACCGGGTGCTGTCGGTGGCCGCCGGCGTCACCTTCTACACCCTGCTCTCGCTGTTCCCGGCGCTCGCGGCGCTGGTCTCCTGCTACGGGCTCTTCGCCGATGTCGGCGTCATCAACGAGCATCTGGCGAGCCTTCACGGCGTGCTGCCGTCCGGCGCCATCGAGATCATCGGAGATCAAGTGAAGCGCATCGCCGCCAAGGGCGGCGGCTCCTTGAGCCTCACCTTCTTCACCAGCCTCCTGATCTCGCTGTGGAGCGCCAACGCCGCCATGAAAGCGATGTTCGACGCGCTGAACGTCGTCTACGAGGAGGAGGAGAAGCGCTCGTTCGTCATGCTGAACCTGCGTTCGCTGACCTTCACCGTGGGGGCGCTCGTCTTCGTCATCCTGGCGCTGACCTGCATCGTGGTGCTGCCGGTGGTGTTCGCCTTCGTCGGGATCGGCGGAAGCGCCTGGCTCGTCGCCCTGCTGCGCTGGCCGGCGCTGCTCCTCGCGATGCTCGGCGCCCTCTCCGTGCTCTACCGCTACGGCCCGAGCCGGGAGCGGGCGCGCTGGCGCTGGGTCGGGTTCGGAAGCGTGATCGCCGGGGTGCTGTGGCTCGTCGGCTCGCTGCTGTTCTCCTGGTACGTCGCGAGCTTCGGCAACTACAACGAGACCTACGGCTCCCTCGGCGCGGTCATCGGCTTCATGACCTGGATCTGGATCTCGGCGACCATCGTGCTGCTCGGCGGCGAGATCAACGCCGAGATGGAGCACCAGACCGGGCGCGACACCACCACGGGGCGGGAGCTGCCGCTCGGGAAACGCGAAGCGCGGATGGCGGACACGGTGGGGGCGGCGGCGTAACCCCCGAGGGCTCGCCGCGAATGGCCGTCATCCCCATATCCGCCCTGTGAAAAGTCCGGAGGAGACCATGGCCGACACCGACACCCGCCCCCCCGAGGCCCGCAGCGAGGCGGAGTGGCGCGAGAGCCTGAGCCCGGAGCAGTACCGCGTCCTGCGCGAGCACGGCACCGAGCGGGCGGGCACGAGCTGCCTGCTCGCCGAGAAGCGGGCCGGCACCTTCACCTGCGCCGGCTGCGGCACGCCGCTCTTCGTCTCGGGCACCAAGTTCGAGTCCGGCACCGGCTGGCCCAGCTTCTTCGACCCAATCGACGGCGCCGTCGAGACGCAGAGCGACCGCAGCCACTGGATGGTGCGCACGGAGGTCCACTGCGCCCGCTGCAAGGGGCATCTCGGGCATGTCTTCGACGACGGCCCGGCCCCCACGGGGCTGCGCTACTGCATGAACGGCGCGGCCCTGAATTTCACCCCGACGGACGAGTAATCGGCGGACGGAGGGACCGTCTTCGGCGCCTCCGTCTTGATTTCGGCGCCTTTTGCCGTAGTCGATTGGCGCATCTGAGGTTTGCCGGGCGGCCGTGTCGGGCCGAGGGCGCGGAGGGTTGAGTAACATGAGCGTCGTACGGCGATTCCTGGTGGCCCCGTCCCTCGTCCGCCTCATCCGCAAGGAGCGCGGCAACGCCCGCATCACGGAGGGCTATTTCGCCCCCCAGGCCGGGCGGACCTCGTTCGTGCGCGTCGACGGGCAGAGCTGCCACCTCGTCCTCGTGACGACCGGCGCGGACGGCACCTCCAGCGAGGAGCGCACCGACGTGCCGCGCGCCCATGGCGACGCGCTGCTGGACGTCTGCTCGGGCAAGGCGGTCTACGAGCGCACCGCTCTCTCGACCGGCGGCCGCGAGGTGCTGATCGACCGCTACGTCACGCCGGCCGCCCTCGATCTGGTCAGCGTCGCCTTCGAGGCGGACGGCGAGGCCTCCGGCTTCGCGCCGCCGCTCTGGTTCGGCCGCGAGGTCACGTCGGAGGGCGCCTACGACCGCCACGCCATCGCCCTTCAGGGCGCGCCGGCCGCCGGGGAGATCGGGCTCACCAACGCCGCCCTCGACGCCGTGCTCGACCTGATCGAGCCGCGCTTCGGCCTCGGCCGCTACGGCGGCGCCCCCCGGCCGGCCGCCGACGACGGCGTGGTCAACGCCCTGCGGCGGATGTCGGCCCCGACCCCGCCGCCGACCCCGCCCGCCCCCGCTCCCGTGGAGCCCCCCGAGCCGGAGGTTCTGCCAGAGGTGAAGGCCGCCGAGCCGGCTCCTCTGCCGAAGGCCCCCGAGCCCGCCCCCGCCGCGCCCACCGACGCCCGCATGGACGACGTGTTCGAGAGCCTGTCCCAGGCCCTCGGCGCCGCGATCCAGCCGCCCCCGCCGGCCCCCGCCGCCGAGGCGCCCCAGGACGATCCGGGCGCCGCCTTCGAGCGCTGGACCGTGCGCCCGCGCCGCAGCAACATCCAGCCGACCTGAGCGGCCGGCCGCTTCCCGTCAATTCCGGATCACCACCCGCGCGCCGCCATAGGAGCGCGTGAGGTGGAAGAGTTCGGCAGCGTGGCCGGGGCTGAGCCTGATGCAGCCATGGCTGGCGCGCCGCCCGAGCGCGCCGGTGGCGTAGGTGCCGTGGATGGCATAGCCGCCGCGAAAGAACATCGCGTGCGGCATCGGCGAGCCGTGATACTTGCGCGAGCGCCACATGGGCGCCATCAGCCCGACGCGGTAGCTGCCGTTCGGGGTGACGAAGCCGCGCCGGGCGGTCGAGACGGGCCAGTCATAGGCCAGCGCGCCGCCGACATAGACGCGCATGCGCTGGCTCGACTGGTCGATCCGCGCGAGCACGTCGGCGGCGGCCGGGGCGCTCGCGAGGGCGACGCCGAGGCAGGCCGCGGCGGCGCGGCGGGCGATGCGGAAGGGGAGAGGGGCGAAGGGCACGGCGGCGCTCCGATGGCAGGCGGACGGGCCGCCGCCGCAGGCACGCTCGCCATCGGTCGCCGATACCCGCCGAATGCCAGGAGTGAGGCCGGCCGCGCCCACGCGAAAGGTCGCGCATCCGGTAATCGACAGCTTTTGTAACATGCGCATGAAGGCGGATTACTGACGGCGCGTTGAGCCGGCCGCATAACTTCGCTAGCGTCGCTCCCAATAAATCCGGGAGGGCGTGCGGCGACGCGCGCAGGGGTGACGAGAATGGCGCAGGCAACGCCCACGCGGCGGATGCGCACGGCCCCGCGCCGGCGGCCCACGAGCCCTGGTACAAGGTTCTCTACATCCAGGTGCTGATCGCCATCGCGCTCGGCGTCGCGCTGGGCTACTTCAACCCCGAAGCCGGCAAGTCGATGAAATGGCTGGGCGATGCCTTCATCGCCCTCATCAAGATGATGATCGCGCCGATCATCTTCTGCACCATCGTGCACGGCATCGCCTCCATCGGCGACCTCAAGAAGGTCGGCCGCGTCGGGCTCAAGGCGCTCGTCTATTTCGAGGTGGTCTCCACCCTGGCGCTGCTCATCGGCATCATCGTCGGCGAGGTGGTGAAGCCGGGCGCGGGCTTCAACGCCGACGTCTCCAAGCTCGACCCGAAGGCGGTGGAGAAATACGCCAAGCTCGCGGCCGAGGATTCGGTCACGGGGCACATCATGGCCCTGATCCCGAAGAGCTTCTTCGACGCCTTCGCCACCGGCGACCTGCTTCAGGTGCTGCTGATCTCGATCCTCACCGGCGTCGTCGTCACCGGCATGGGCAAGCGCGCCGAGGGCATCGCCCACGCCATCGACACCATGGGACAGGTGTTCTTCCGCATCATCGGCCTCGTGGTGCGGCTGGCGCCCCTCGGCGCCTTCGGCGCGATGGCCTTCACCATCGGCCAGTACGGCATCGGCAAGGTGGTCGACCTCGCCTGGCTGGTGGGCACGTTCTACGTCACGGCGTTCCTGTTCATCGTCATCGTGCTGGGCACGATCGCGCGCATCGCCGGGTTCTCGATCTTCCGCTTCCTCGCCTACATCAAGGACGAGCTGCTGATCGTGCTCGGCACGTCCTCCTCCGAGACCGTGCTGCCCCACATGATGACCAAGATGCGCCGGCTCGGCGCCTCGGATTCCGTGGTCGGCCTCGTCATCCCCACCGGCTACTCGTTCAATCTCGACGGCACCAACATCTACATGACGCTGGCGACGCTGTTCCTGGCGCAGGCCGTGGGGGCGGATCTGTCCATCGGCCAGTACGCGACGATCATCATCGTGGCCATGCTGACCTCGAAGGGCGCCTCCGGCGTCACCGGCGCCGGCTTCATCACCCTCGCCGCGACGCTCGCCGCCATCCCCAACAACCCGGTGCCGGTCGCCGCGATGACGCTCGTGCTCGGCATCGACAAGTTCATGTCCGAGTGCCGCGCCCTGACGAACCTCGTCGGCAACGGCGTCGCCTGCGTGGTGGTGAGCAGCTGGGAGGGCGAGCTCGACAAGGAGAAGCTGCGCGAGGTGATGTCGCATCCCGTCTCCATCGGCACCCATATCTCGGACGAGACCCCCGAGCCCATGGCGGCCGATCCGGCCGCTCCCAAGGTGGCCCCCGCCGAGTAGCGCCAGGATGCGTCACCGGCTCGGGATCGATCTCGGCGGCACCAAGATCGCCGGGATCGTGCTCGGTCCGAAGGGTGAGACGCTGGCGGAGGGTAGGGTCCCGACGCCGCGCGAGGACTATGCCGGCACCCTGCGGGCGGTGGCGGACCTCGCGCTCGCCCTCGAAAGACGGGCCGGCTCCCCTTGCAGCGTCGGCGTCGGCATGCCCGGCACCGTCTCCCCAGCGACGGGCCTCGTGCGCAACGCCAATTCGACCTGGCTGATCGGACGCCCCTTCGTCGCCGATCTCGAAGCTCTGCTCGATCGCCCGGTGCGGGCCGAAAACGACGCCAACTGCCTCGCCGTCTCGGAGGCCGTCGACGGGGCGGGGGCCGGCGCCCGCGTGGTCTGGGCGGTGATCCTCGGCACCGGCGTCGGGTCCGGCATCGCCGTCGACGGGCGGGCGCTCTCGGGCCGGGGCGGGCTCGCCGGAGAATGGGGGCACAACCCGCTGCCGTCCCCCCGCGACGAGGAACGCCCCGGACCGGCCTGCTATTGCGGCCGCGCCGGCTGCATCGAAACCTGGCTGTCCGGTCCCGGACTCGCGGCCGATCATCGGCGGCGCACGGGGCTCGCAGGCACGGGCGAGACCGTCGTCGCGGCGTTGCGGGCCGGCGATCCGGAGGCCCGCGCGACGATCAACGCCTATCTCGACCGGCTCGGCCGCGCCGTCGCCCATGTGGTGAACATCCTCGACCCGGACGCCATCGTCGTGGGCGGCGGCCTGTCGCGGGTGCCGGAACTGATTGGCGGCCTCGCCGCCGCGACCGCCCCTTACGTGTTCGGCGACCTGTTCGACACGCCGGTCCGTCCGAGCCTGCACGGCGACGCCTCCGGCATGCGGGGTGCCGCATGGCTGTGGAACGCGGATCCGCCACCGGAGGGCTGACCGCGCAGGAGCCCTACGTCGCGCAAAAGCCCTTGCCAGGCGCTCGAAACGAACATAAAGATATCTTTATGTCTATCGAGAGCGTCAGGCCCCCGACCGATATTCCCTTCCCGGAAGCGCTCGCCATGCTGCGGGCGGCGGCCGAGGAATCGCGCCTGCGCATCCTCGCCCTGCTCGCCGAGGGCGAGCTTTCCGTCTCCGACCTCACCGACATCCTGGGCCAGTCCCAGCCGCGCATCTCCCGGCATCTGAAGCTTCTGGTGGAGGCGGGGCTGGTGGAGCGCCACCGCGAGGGCGCCTGGGCCTTCTTCCGCCTGCGCGAGGGCGGCTTCGGCCTCGTCGAGCCGCTGATCGCCGGGTTGGAGCGGGGCCGTCCGCCGCTGTCGGAGGACCGGGCCCGGCTCGAGGCGGTGCGTGCGCAGCGGGCCGAGGCCGCGCAGAGCTTCTTCGCCCGGCTCGCGCCGAAATGGGACCGGCTGCGCTCGCTGCACGCGCCGGAGGCCACGGTGGAGGCGGCGGTGGTCGACCTCCTCGGGGCGCGTCCCATCCAGAACCTCGTCGATCTCGGCACCGGCACCGGGCGGATGCTCACCCTGCTGGCCCCTCACGCCGCGCGGGCGACGGGCCTCGATTCGAGCCACGCCATGCTCTCCGTGGCGCGGGCGAACCTGGAGCGGGCCGGCCTGTCGCGGGTCGATCTGCGCCAAGGGGACATCCACGCGCCGCCCTTCGGGCGCGGCAGCTTCGACCTCGTGGTGGTGCATCAGGTGCTGCACTATCTGGACGATCCCGCCCGCGCGCTGCGCGAGGCTTGCCGTCTCGTGGCGCCGGGGGGCCGGCTGCTCGTGGTCGATTTCGCGCCGCACGAGATCGAGGCCCTGCGCGAGACGCAGGCCCATCGCCGCCTCGGATTCGCCGCCGAGCAGATCGCCAACTGGCTCGAGGAGGCCGGCCTCGGCCCCGTCGCGCATCGCGACATCGCCCCCGCCGACGGCACCGAGCACCCGCTCACCGTCACGCTCTGGCTCGCCGAGGACCGGCGCGTCCGCTCCGACGCCCAGCCGCCCGAACGGGCGGTCGCCTGACGCGCCCCTTCTTCGTCACACGAAATCGTCTGAACCGAACGACATAGAGGACGACCCCCGATGGCCAGCTCCCGACACCGCGCCAGCCGCGACGGCTACCGCCCGATCCGCGTTTCCATCGAGTTCTTTCCGCCCAAGAGCGAAGAGATGGAGCGCATCCTGTGGTCCTCCATCGAGCGTCTCGCGCCGCTCCAGCCGAAATTCGTCTCCGTGACCTACGGGGCCGGCGGCTCCACCCGCGAGCGCACGCACAACACCGTCGCCCGCATGGTGAAGGAGACGAGCCTGAAGCCGGCCGCGCATCTCACCTGCGTGAACGCCACGCGCGAGGAGATCGACGCCGTGGTCCAGTCCTACTGGGATGCGGGCGTGCGCCACATCGTGGCGCTGCGCGGCGACCCGGCCGAGGGCGTCGGGCACGCCTACCGCCCGCATCCCGGCGGCTACGCCCAGACCTCCGATCTCGTAGCGGGCATCAAGAGGATCGGCGACTTCCAGGTCTCCGTCTCGGCCTATCCCGAGAAGCACCCGGAGGCGGCCTCGCTCGATGCCGATATCGACGCGCTGAAGGCCAAGGTCGATGCCGGCGCCGACCAGGCGATCACGCAGTTCTTCTTCGAGAACGAGACCTATCTGCGCTACCTGGAGAAGGTGCGCGCCGCCGGCATCGACATCCCGATCATCCCCGGCATCCTGCCGGTGCAGAACTTCAAGCAGGCCGCGAACTTCGCCCGCCGGACCGGCGCCTCGGTGCCCTACTGGCTCGCCGCCCGCTTCGAGGGCCTGGAGGAGGACGTGGAGACCCGCCGCCTCATCGCCGCCGCCGTCGCGGCCGAGCAGGTGCTCGATCTCGTCGACCAGGGCATCGAGGATTTCCACTTCTACTCGATGAACCGCTCCGATCTCGTCTACGCCATCTGCCACCTGCTCGGGCTGCGCTCGCAGGCGCCGAAGGCGGCGGCGGCGAAGGCCGCGGCCTAGATAGTTCAGAAGGTAGATCGGGAGCGGGCCATGGCCGAACCGCAAGACATGATCCTGCCGCTGCTTCGGGAAATTCGGACCGAGATCGAAGATCTCGGGAGAAGCACCGAGCGGCAGTTCGAGAGCGTCGTCGACCGCCTGGAGCGTGTCGAAGGCCGCCTCGGCAACATCCGCGAGGCGATCAACGGCGAGTCCGTTCTCGGTCGCTACGCGGCTGCCGAGGTCGAGGAGCGCCTGGAATCCATCTAGAAGCGCCTCGCAACCCTCGAGTCGCGTTCCTGATACGGCGCAACGTGTCTCTCCTCCCCCTTGCGGGGAGGAGTTGGAGGTGGGGGTGGTGCCGGACGAGCCGTCTGCGGTGCCTCCTGAACCACCCCCACCCCTGACCCCTCCCCGCAAGGGGGAGGGGAATCGCCGCGACGACTAATGAGAGACCTCATGGCCCATTTCCCCCCCGTCGACGGCACCGAGATCGAAGCCGCCCTGCGCCAGCGCGCGTCGGAGAAGATCCTCGTCCTCGACGGGGCGATGGGCACCGTGATCCAGCGGCTGAAATTCACGGAGGAGGACTTCCGGGGTGAGCGCTTCAAGGATCACGGCCACGACCAGAAGGGCAACAACGACCTCCTGATCCTGACCCAGCCCGATGCGATCCGGCAGATCCATCTCGACTACTTCCTCGCGGGCGCCGATGTCTGCGAGACCAACACCTTCTCCGGCACCACCATCGCCCAAGCCGATTACGGCATGGAATCGATCATCCACGAGCTGAACGCGGAAGGCGCGCGGCTCGCCCGCGAGGCCGCGAAGCTCGCGGAAGAGAAGGACGGCCGCCGCCGCTTCGTGGCCGGCGCCATCGGGCCGACCAACCGCACGCTGTCGATCTCCCCGGACGTGAACAATCCGGGCTTTCGCGCCGTCACCTTCGATCAGGTCAAGCAGGCTTACATCGAGCAGGTGCGCGGCCTCATCGACGGCGGCGCCGAGCTGATCCTGATCGAGACGGTCTTCGACACGCTGAACGCCAAGGCGGCGGTGGCGGCGGCCTGGGCCGTCTTCGAGGAGACCGGCATCCGCCTTCCCGTCCAGATCTCCGGCACGATCACGGATCTGTCCGGCCGCACGCTGTCGGGCCAGACGCCGGAGGCGTTCTGGAACTCCCTGCGGCACGCGAGTCCGCTGACCTTCGGCCTCAACTGCGCGCTCGGCGCCAAAGAGATGCGCGGGCACATTGCCGAGCTGTCGCGCATCTGCGACACGCTGGTCTGCGCCTATCCGAATGCCGGCCTGCCCAACGAGTTCGGCCTCTACGACGAGAGCCCGGAGGCCATGGGCAAGCTCGTCGGCGAGTTTGCGGCAAGCGGGATCGTCAACATGGTGGGCGGCTGCTGCGGCACCACGCCGGACCATATCCGCGCCATCGCCGAGGCCGTCGCCGATAAGACCCCACGAAAAATCCCCGAGGTGCCGCGCCTGATGCGGCTGTCGGGCCTGGAGCCGTTCACGCTGGCGAAGGAGATCCCCTTCGTGAATGTCGGCGAGCGCACCAACGTCACCGGCTCGGCCAAGTTCAGGAAGCTCATCACCAACGGCGATTACGCCGCCGCCCTCGACGTCGCCCGCGATCAGGTGGCGGCCGGCGCCCAGGTCATCGACGTGAACATGGACGAGGGCCTGCTCGATTCGCAGAAGGCCATGGTCGAGTTCCTCAACCTCGTCGCCGCCGAGCCCGATATCGCCCGCGTGCCGGTGATGATCGATTCCTCGAAGTTCGAGGTGATCGAGGCCGGGCTGAAATGCGTCCAGGGCAAGCCGATCGTGAACTCGATCTCCATGAAGGAGGGCGTCGAGAAGTTCGTAGAGGCGGCGAAGGTCTGCCGCTCCTACGGCGCGGCGGTCGTGGTGATGGCCTTCGACGAGCAGGGGCAGGCCGACACGCTGGAGCGCAAGGTCGAGATCTGCACCCGCGCCTACAAGATCCTCACCGAGGAGATCGGCTTCCCGCCGGAAGACATCATCTTCGATCCGAACGTCTTTGCGGTGGCCACCGGCATCGAGGAGCATAACGGCTACGGCGTCGCCTTCATCGAGGCCACGCGGATCATCCGCGAGACGCTGCCCCACGCCCATATCTCGGGGGGCATCTCGAACCTCAGCTTCGCCTTCCGCGGCAACGAGCCGGTGCGCGAGGCAATGCACGCGGTGTTCCTCTACCACGCCATCCAGGTCGGCATGGATATGGGCATCGTCAACGCGGGCCAGCTCGCGGTCTATGACGAGCTGCCGCCGGAGCTGCGCGAACTCTGCGAGGACGTCGTGCTCAACCGCCGCGAGGATTCCACCGAGCGCCTGCTCGACGCGGCCGCGCGCTTCAAGAGCGGCGGCGAGGCCAAGGCCAAGACCACCGACCTGAAATGGCGCGAGGCGCCGGTCGAGAAGCGCATCGAGCACGCGCTGGTCAACGGCATCACCGAGTATATCGTCGCCGACACCGAGGAGGCCCGGCAGGGCGTCGAGCGCCCGCTCCACGTCATCGAGGGCCCGCTGATGGCCGGCATGAACGTGGTCGGCGACCTGTTCGGGTCGGGCAAGATGTTCCTGCCGCAGGTGGTGAAGTCCGCCCGCGTGATGAAGCAGGCGGTGGCCTATCTCGAACCCTTCATGGAGGAGGAGAAGCGCGCCAATGGCGGCACCGGCCAGCGCCAGGCCGCCGGCAAGGTGCTGATGGCGACTGTCAAGGGCGACGTCCACGACATCGGCAAGAACATCGTCGGCGTCGTGCTGGCCTGCAACAACTACGAGATCATCGATCTCGGCGTGATGGTGCCGGCCGCCAAGATCCTCGACGTGGCGAGGAAGGAGAATGTCGACATCGTCGGCCTCTCCGGCCTGATCACGCCCTCGCTCGACGAGATGGTCCATGTCGCGGCCGAGATGGAGCGCGAGGGCTTCTCCGTGCCGCTGCTGATCGGCGGCGCCACCACCAGCCGCGTCCATACGGCGGTGAAGATCCACCCGGCCTATCACCAGGGGCAGGCCGTCTACGTCACCGATGCCAGCCGCGCCGTCGGCGTGGTCTCGAGCCTGCTCTCCAAGGAGACGAGGGACGGCACCATCGAGACCGTGCGCGCCGAGTACCGCAAGGTCGCCGACGCCCATGCCCGCTCGGAGCTCGACAAGCAGCGCCTGCCGCTGGCCAAGGCCCGCGCCAATGCCTTCAAGATCGACTGGAACGGATACGCGCCGAAGAAGCCGAGCTTCACCGGCACCCGCGTCTTCGGTGCTTACGAGGTCGCCGACCTCGTGCCCTATATCGACTGGACGCCCTTCCTCCAGACCTACGAGTTCAAGGGCCGCTATCCGGCGATCTTCGAGGACCCGGACCAGGGGCCGGCGGCGAAGGCCCTGTTCGACGACGCGCAGGCGATGCTCAAGCAGATCGTCGAGGAGCGCTGGTTCAACCCGAAGGCGATCATCGGCTTCTGGCCCGCCAACAGCGTCGGCGACGACATCGCGCTCTTCACCGGCGAGAGCCGCTCGGACAGGCTCGCCACCTTCCACGGCCTGCGCCAGCAGCTCTCGAAGCGCGACGGGCGACCGAACACCTGCCTCTCCGACTTCGTGGCGCCGCAGGAGACGGGAATCGCCGACTATATCGGCGGCTTCGTCGTCACGGCGGGCATCGAGGAGGTGCGCATCGCCGAGCGCTTCGAGCGCCAGAACGACGACTACAGGTCGATCCTGGTGAAGGCGCTCGCCGACCGCATCGCGGAAGCCTTCGCCGAGCGCATGCACGAGCGCGTGCGCAAGGAGTTCTGGGGCTACGCCGCGCAGGAGAGCTTCACCGCCGACGACCTCGTCCACGAGAAATACGACGGCATCCGCCCGGCGCCGGGCTATCCGGCCCAGCCCGACCACACCGAGAAGGTCACGCTGTTCGACCTGCTCAAGGCGGAGCCGCGCATCGGCGTGAAGCTCACCGAGTCCTACGCCATGTGGCCGGGCTCCTCGGTGTCCGGCCTCTACCTTGCCCACCCCCAAGCGCATTACTTCGGCGTCGCCAAGGTGGAGCGCGATCAGGTCGAGGACTACGCCCTGCGCAAGGGCATGGACATCCGAGAGGTCGAGCGCTGGCTCGGCCCGATCCTGAACTACGACCCGGCCCGCTACCTCGCCGTGGCGGCGGAGTAGAGCGCACGAATCCCGGAGTGTGTGGCCGGTCCAGGCTTGACCATGGCGCCGGCCACGCTTCAATGCGCCTCGGTCATGAGGTGTATGATAACCTTGAGCGTGACGACGTTGAAACGGCCCGCTCTCTCCTTTGCGCTCGTCTGCGGGATCGGCGCTGTCGCGGCCGGCTGCACCGGCTTCTCCTACATCTCGAAGACCTATGTGAGCCTGAGCCCGCAGGTGGTCACGATCGGCTGCAACGACCCCTACGAGGTCTACGACCAGCGCCAGCAGCGCCGCATGCTGGTCGTCTCCAACGCCGTCCGCGAGTTCACCGGCTGCGGCGTCGGCGAGCGCTACGAGGGGCGCGATCCGGCCGCCAGCCGCACCGAGCGCTTCCGCCTCGCCGCCCGCACCTATCTCGACGAGACCGTGCGCGAGGACTGCAAGCTCGCCGGCGAGACCATCTTCACCGACTTGCAGACCGAGTTCCGCTACACCTGTGACGCTCCCGTCGAGCAGCGCGGCGCCAAGGTGCCGAGGCTCCCCGGCCGCGTCCGGCAGGGCGCCGGCCCGCGATAAGGCGGAGCGCGTGGAGGCGACGCGATCCGGCGAAGACAGGTAAGGTGTCCGGCAGGGCGGGCCCGCCGACACCGCGAAGAGGAGACCTTCCGATGCTGCTGCGTCCGCTGCTCGCCTGCCTCGTCCTGACGGCGGCTACCGCGCCGGCATCGGCGCAGTTCCCCTGCGACGAGCTCTGGGGCGAGCGCAACGCCGTCTACAAGGCGGCCGGCTACTGCTTCAAGACGCCCCGCGGAATCCGGGCCTTCGGCAATGCCGGCTGCCAGTACGACGAGCTGGCCGACGTGCCGCTCTCCGCGCGCGACCGGGCCAAGGTCGCCGACATCCAGCGCCAGGAGCGGGCGAACAACTGCCCCCGCTGAACGCCGCTCAGTCGCCCCGGCCGCCTGGACGCGGAAAGGTCCGCTCGGCGGCATCGCCCGCCGCGGCGAGGACGGAGCGCGCGAAGGCCCGCGCCTCGGCCCGGCTGAGTGCGAGGATCGCGGTGACGGGTTCGCCCGCGACGTTTGGCAGGCCGAGCCTGATCTGAACGCCGTCGCCGGCCGCCGTCGCGGTCAGGCTCCAGCCCTGATCGCCCCCTCCGGCGCCACCCGCCTGCCTGCCCGACTGTCCCATGGCCGCGCCCCGGTCCGTGCCGCGCGAGATGCGGGCAATCGCGCCTCAATGACCGATCGCGCCGCCGAGGGCCAGGGCGATGGCGATTGACGGACGCGCCCCGGAGTGATGTCTGCGCAGCCGCCGGGGCCGTCAGAGCCCCGCTGTTTCGCGCTCAGCAGGGAAGACGTGTCATGTCCGAGATCTGGTTCCGTACCGGCGAGGCCACCGTGTTGGCGGCCGAGGGGCAGTACACGGACGCCATGCCCGAGGTGCTGATCGGCTCGACGCGCGGGCCCGTGGGGCAGGCCTTCGCCGGAATGATGGGGCAGGTCCAGGGCCATACCCGCATGTTCGTGGTGCGCGACCTCAACCAGCTCGTGCGCCCGTCCACGATGATGACCACCAAGGTCACGATCCACACGGCCGAGTATGCCGAGCTTCTCGGCGGCGTGGTCCAGGCGGCCACGGGCGATGCCATCATCGACAGCGTGATCGAGGGCGTGCTGCCCAAGGACGGCCTCGACGAGCTCTGCATGATCATCATGATCTGGCTCGACGAGCGCTGCGGCAGCGACCCGAACGTCGACCGCAAGGACCTCTACCGGACGAACTACGAGGCGACGAAGCTCGCCATCGCCCGCGCCATGAAGGGCGAGCCGACGATCGACGAGCTCATCGCCAACCGCAAGACGGTGAAGCACTACGCGCTCGAGGACGTCATCGACTACTGACGCCGCCGGTGGCGCATCCCGTCAGCCCGGCGGGATGCGGCCGATGGAGCAGAGCGTGCGGATCGAGCCGGCGCTGTCGGTGTAGCAGCTCGCCGACCAGCCGTTCTGCTGGATGAAGGACTTGCGGCCCTCGCGCAGCGCCGTCTCGTAGGCCTTGGCGATGATGCCCTGCACGGAGCCCGCCGATTCGCCGACCACCAACTCGGCGGCCACCGAGAGGTCGCGGAAATAGGCGGCCGAGGGGCGCGCCTCGCTCGAGCTGCCCTGCACGATGGGCTGGGCCCGGCAGGTGACGTCGAAGCGGTTCGAGCCGGGGATCCTGAGATCGATGCTCGGCCCGGAGCGCTTGCCGACCTTGCCGCCGGTCGCCGCCGCGATCTGCTGGGCCAGCCCGTCGCATTCATCGGCGCGCGCGGCCCCCGGCGACAGGGCCGCGACGGCGGACAGGGCGAGGAAGGCGAGGGCGAGGCGCGGCATGGCGGCACTCTTACGGCGCGCCGCCGCGTTGTCGAGGGCCCGTTCGCGCTCCCGCGCCGGCAATCTCAGGTGCAGTCGGAGCGGGCCGGCAGCAGCGGCCGTTCCGCGCTCGGCGCGGCCGACAGGGCGAGGGCCAGCCCCGCCGCCGCGACACCCGCGCCGAGGAGCGGAAGCTGCTGGTATCCGGCGCCCGCGTCGAGGGCGAGGCCGCCGATCCAGGCGCCCGTCGCGTTGCCCAGGTTGAACGCGCCCTGGTTCAGGGTCGAGGCGAGGTTCGGGGCGTCGGTGGAGGCTTCGACCACCCAGATCTGGAGCGGCGAGACCAGGGCGAAGGCGAGCCCGGCCCAGACGACGATGAGCCCCAGGGTCGCGGGCTCGTTATGGGCGGCGAAGCGCAGCGCCACGAGCACCGCGATCAGCCCCAGGAAAGCGCCCACGATGGTGGCGAAGAGGTTCCTGTCGGCGAGCCGGCCGCCGATCAGGTTGCCCGCGGTCAGCCCGATTCCGGCGGCGAAGAGCGCGCCCGTGACGCCGCGCGGGGTCATGCCCGTCACCTGCTGGAGGAAAGGGGCGATGTAGGTGAAGAGGCTGAACAGGCTCACCGAGGAGAGCGTCGAGACCAGCATCGGCCGCAGCACCGCCCAGCGCCCGAGCGCCCGGAACTCCCGCGCGATGCCCCCCGTCGAGCCCGGAATGCCGGAGGGCACGCAGATCGCGATGGCCGCGCCGGCGGCGAGCCCGATCGCGACCACCGCGAAGAAGGTCGAGCGCCAGCCGGCCACCTGGCCGAGCGCCGTCCCGGCCGGCACCCCAAGCACGTTGGCGATGGTGAGCCCGGCGAACATCAGGGCCACCGCCTGGATACGCTTCTCGCGGGGCACGAGGTCGCGGGCGACGATGGCGCCGATGCCGAAGAAGGCGCCGTGGGCGAAGGCCGTCACCACGCGCGCGACCATCAGCAGGGCGTAGCTCGGAGCGAGCGCGCAGCCGAGATTGCCCACGAGGAAGATCGCCATCAGCGCCAGCAGCGCGGTCTTGCGGGGCAGCCGCGCGGTGGCGATGGCCACGAGCGGCGCGCCGACCACCACGCCCATGGCATAGCCCGAGACCAGATAGCCGGCCTGCGGAATGCTGACGCCGAAGCTGCGGGCCACCTCGGGAAGGAGGCCCATGATGACGAATTCGGTGGTGCCGATGCCGAAGGAGGCGACGGCGAGCGCGAGGATGGGAAGCGAAGGCACGGTGCTCGTCTCCGTCCGTGTCGATGTTGCACCGCGATATAGCCTCGCGGCCGTCACCGCCCAGGGCAAGCGCCGGGCCGGACGCGGGAGGCTGGCCTGCGCCTCCCACAGGGCTCTCCCCTTCCTGCGGTGCGGCGGATGGGCGCCGGACGAGCCCGGCAGGCGAGGCTTGACCCTGCCGCGAGGGCGGCGGCATGGTCCCGGCCGAGCCGCGCCGGCGGCCGCCTCGGGGGGAATCGTCCATGCGTCTCGCACTCGCCCTCGCGGGCCTGACGATCGCGGCGGCCGCGCTTCCGGCGCTCGCCCAGCCGGCCCCGCCGCCCGCTCCGGCTCCGGCTCCCGTGCCGCGCCCGGCGCCGCGCGCCGCTCCGCGCCCGCCGAGCCAGCCGATCATGGTCTACGACGCCCGCATCGAGGCCGGCGACCTGCGCATCTCGGGCAGCGTCCGCAAGGCCGGCACCGTCGTCGTCCTCGACGACGACATCTCGGTGATCGCGGATGCGCGCGGCCGCTTCCTGTTCAGGCTACCCTACCGGCCGCCGACCTGCGTCGGCGTGCTGAAGGCCAACGAGGACGAACGCGAGGTCGTCGTCGCCAACTGCGCTCCCGAGGGCCGGCCCGGCGCCCAGGGCGAGCCCGGCCCCACCGGCCCGCAGGGCATGGCCGGCGCTCCGGGACCGCAGGGCGAGGCGGGCCCGAAGGGCGACGCCGGGCCGAAGGGAGATGCGGGCGAGGCGGGCGCCAAGGGCGAGCCGGGCACCAAGGGCGAATCCGGCGAGCGGGGGCAGAAGGGCGACGCCGCCCTCGCCGCCGCCGTGCCGCCCGCGCCCGCGCCGCTGCGGGTGCGCAGGCTGGACTCCTGTCCGGCCTCCGGCTGCGAGGTCTCCTGCGAAAGCGGAGAGGTCTTCGTCTCGGCCTATTGCCTGAAGGGCGGCCCGGCCGGCTTCGGAGAGGGGCCGAACGGGAGCGCGGTGGCCTCCTGTCCGGCGGGCGCCTCCGGCATGGTCGCGGTCTGCACCCGCGAGTAGCCCATCCTCACGGCTGCCGCGCAAGCCAGGCCAGCATCCCGGCCGCCGCCGCCCGGCCGCTGGCGAAGGCGCCCTGGAGCAGGTAGCCGCCGGTCGGCGCCTCCCAGTCGAGCATCTCGCCGGCGGCGAAGGTGCCCGGCCGGTCGCGTAGCATGAAATTTCCGTCGAGCCCGTCGAGGCGGATGCCCCCCGCGCTGGAGATGGCCCGCTCGATGGAAGCGGTGCCGGTGAGGCTGAGGGGCGCCCCCTTCACGAGCGCGGCCAGCGCGTCGGCGGCGGGAGGGAGGGCGTTGCCGCACGCCTCGCGCAAGAGCCCCGCCGCCACGGGCGACAGGCCCGCCGCCTTGCGCAGGCGCGTCGCCGCCGACTCGCCGGGCTTGCCGGCGCCGAGCCTGCCGGCGAGATCGCTTTCCGAGAGGTCCGGCCGCAGGTCGACGATCACCTCCGCCGTCCCCTCGGCGCGGACCGCCTCGCGCAGCACGCGGGAGAGGGCGTAGACCGCACCGCCCTCGATGCCGCCCGCCGTCACCAGCGCCTCCCCGCGCACGCGCGCCCCACGGAAATCCAGGCCGATGCGCTTCAGCGGCTCCCCGGCGAAGCGCTCGCGGAAATGCGCCGACCACGCCACCGAGAAGCCCGCATTGGCCGGCTCCAGGGGCGCGACCGGAACGCCCCGCTCGCGCAGCGCCGCCGTCCAGGCGCCGTCCGAGCCGAGGCGCGGCCAGCTCGCCCCGCCGAGGGCCAGCAGGGTGGCGCGGGGCCGCACCAGCCTTTCGCCGTCGGGCGTCTCGAAGAGAAGGCCGTCCTCCGTCAGGCGCACGAGGCGGTGGCGCGGGCGCACGGCGACGCCGAGACCGTCGAGCCGCGCCAGCCAGGCGCGCAGCAGCGGCGACGCCTTGAAGCTCTTCGGGAAGACCCGGCCGCTCGATCCGACGAAGGTCGGCTCGCCGAGGCCCTCGCACCAGCCGCGCAGGGCGTCGGGCGGGAAGGCGGCGATCGCCTCGGCCAGCGCGCCCGGCGGGTGGTAGCGCCCCAGGAAGGCGGGGAGCGGCTCGCCATGCGTCAGGTTGAGGCCGCCGCGCCCCGCCATCAGCAGCTTGCGGCCCAGCGACGGCATGCGGTCGTGGACCGTGACCGCGCGGCCCGCCGCCGCCAGCACCTCGGCGGCGGCGAGACCCGCCGGGCCGCCGCCGACGACGGCGATGGATTCGTCCTCACGTCTCTCCATGGGGCGGGAAGGCGCGCGGGCGCCGCCGCTGTCAAGCCGTATCCCGGCAGAACGCGGGGCCGGCCCGCGCGCCGCCGCCCTTGATTCGCCTCCATCTCCCGCTTAACTCGCGACCTATCGGCTGCGGGCCCCTCTGGCGGGACGCTCAACGAGCGTTCCGTGATGTCGGAGCCGATGCTTTCCTTATCGAAGCATCGACGGTCCCTGCGGATGATGGATTTCCTGTACGTCGTATGGCTCGGCAAGCCGATCTGGATGTGGCTCGGCTTCCACGCGCTCGTCTTCGGGCTGCTCGCTTTCGATCTCGGCCTGCTCCACCGCGACAAGGACCATGAGATCGGCGTCAAGGAGAGCCTGCTCCTGACGGCGTTCTACTTCACCCTCGGCCTGATCTTCGGGGCCTGGGTATGGTGGTACATCGGGCCGCAGGCGGGGCAGGAATACGTCACCGGCCTCGTGGTCGAGAAGTCGCTGTCCATGGACAACGTCTTCGTCATCGCCGTCATCCTGTCGGCCCTCGGCATCCCGCTCGCGGCGCAGCACCGGGTGCTGATCTGGGGCATCCTGGCGGCGGTGCTGCTGCGCGGCCTGATGATCGGGCTCGGCGCGGCGCTGGTGCATCAGGCGTCCTGGGTGCTGTCGATCTTCGCGGCCTTCCTGCTCTATGCCGGCATCAAGATGCTCGTCTCCGGCGAGGAGGAGGAGGGCGACGTCCAGGACAACGCCGCCGTGCGCTGGCTGCGCAGGACGCTGCGCATCACCCCCGGCCTGCACGGCCAGCGCTTCGTGGTGCGGCTTCCCCATCCGAAGACCGGCAAGCCCGTGCTCTGGCTGACGCCGCTGGCGCTGGCGCTGGTGCTCGTCAACGGCGCCGACGTGATCTTCGCCGTGGACAGCGTGCCGGCGATCTTCGCGATCACGACGGATACCTTCGTGGTCTACACCTCGAACATCTTCGCCATCCTCGGCCTGCGCGCGCTCTATTTCGCCCTCGCCGCGATGGTGGACCGCTTCGCCTACCTGAAGACGGCGCTGGCCTTCATCCTGATCTTCATCGGCGCGAAGATCGTCATCGCGGACACCTTCGGGCTCGTCCATGTGGAGCCCTGGGTGTCGCTGCTGGTGACGGTGGTGCTGCTGGCCGCCGGGGTGCTCTACAGCCTCTGGCGGACCCGCGGCAGCGAGCATGCGGAGCCGCACGAACAGCAGCGGGCCGAGCCGCAGCGGCTTTAGCCCCCTCTATGCCGGCAGCGTGGCGATCAGGTCGCGCAGGGTCTTGATGGTCGAGGCGTCGGCGATGCCGTCGATGCGCGCGGGCCGGAAATGGCGCTGGAAGGCCGTCACCACCGCCTGCGTCCGCGCATCGTAGAGGCCGGTCACGGGCTGGTCGTAGCCGTAGACCGCGAACATCGCCTGCAACGCCTCCACCGGCTGCCCGGCATCGCCGGGGGCGAGGAAGCGGCCGTCCCCCGCGGGCGCCGGGGCGACGTAGTGGCCGATTCCCTCCGCCGCGAGCCGCGCCCAGGGAAATCTCTCGCCGGGGTCCTCCTTGCGCTCCGGGGCGACGTCGGAATGGGCCAGCACCCGCTCCGGCGGGATGGCGTGGCGGGCGAGGAGGTCCCGGCACAGCGCCACCACCGCGTCGATCTGCGCGTCCGGGTAGGGCGGCAAGCCGCCGGCATGGCCCGGATGGGCTATCTCGACGCCGAGCGAGCGCGAGTTGACGTCGCGCTCCCCGGCCCAGCAGGCGAGCCCAGCATGCCAGGCGCGCCGGCCTTCCGGCACCATCTGCACCACCCGCCCGTCCTCGAAGACGAAGTAATGCGCGGAGACCTCGGCCAGCGGGTCGGACAGACGCCGGAGGGCGGCGACCGCGTTCTCCATCCCGGTATAGTGCAGGATCAGCATGTCCGGCCGTCGCCCTGTGCGCGCGCCGTGGTTCGGCGACGGCACCACGGCGCCGGCCACCGGACTCTCGGGGGCGAGCCTCATCGCAGGCCCCGTTCCTGGGCGATCCGGTCGTAGGCGGCGTTGATCGCCGCGAGCCGGCCCGTCGCGATGGCGACCGCCTCCTGCGGCAGGCCGCGCGCGATGGCCCTGTCGGGATGGCTCTCGCTCACGAGGACGCGGTGGCGCGCCTTGATCTCGGCGTCGCTGGCATCCCGTTCGAGGCAGAGGACGGCATAGGGATCGTCGGCGAGCCGGACGTGCCGCGCGGCGATCCGGCGGAAGCCGGCGTCGTCGAATCCGAGGATCTCGGCCACCGAGCGCAGGTAGCGCTCCTCCGCCTCGTGGATGGCGCCATCCGCCTTGGCGATGTGGAAGAGGCCGTCGAGCACGTCCTCCAGCAGGGCGGGCTCGTCGCGGAAGGTGGTGGCGAGCTGGCGCGCATAGGCCTCGTAGCCGGCGGTGGTGGATTTCGCGAGGTCGAACAGCCTCACCACCCCCGGCCGCTCGGCATCCGTCACCGTGACGACCCGCCCGAAGGCCTCGACCTCGGAGGGCGTCACCACGCCGTCGGACTTCGCCATCTTGGCGGCCAGCGCCACGAGGCCGGTGGTGAAGACCACGTCGCGCGGCGTCGGCCCGAAGGGGGCGCCCTCGCGGTCCACCAGGAAATGCCCGGCGACGCCGCCGATCAGCGCGCCGAGCGGGCCGCCGATCGCCAGGCCGAGCCCGGCCCCGCCGAGCTTTCCCCAGATGCCCGCCGTCATCGGGGGCCTCGGCCGGATATCGGCGGCGGGAAGGGGGAGGGCGGCATCATGGAGAAGGGCTCGAACCGGTGCGGTCGAGGGGCATACCCCCTCCGCCGGAAACGAGGAAGGGCCGGAGCGCATGGCTCCGGCCCTTCCCGCCGTCTCGTCCTGGCCCGCCGCTCAGCGGCAGTAGACGTTGCCGTACTCGTCGCGGAAGGTGCCGTAGGGGCACTGCGGCGCGGTGGAGGCGCCGATGATGGCGCCGCTCGCGCCGCCGATGGCCGCGCCCGCGAGCGCGCCGCCGGCGCGGCCGGTCGCGGCCCCGCCGATGGCGGCACCGGCCAGCGCGCCGAGCCCGGCGCCGCCGAGCGCCCGGTCCTGCGGGGTGTTGCAGGCGCCGACGGACAGGGCGAGCGTGCCGGCGAGCGCGGCTGCGATGATCTTCTTCATGGGTCGGGGACTCCCTTGTGCGTCGGGTCCGGCCTTGAGCCGTGACGGTGTGCGGGCCGAGCTTAACCGTTAAAATCGGTGAATGCATCACACACGGCCAAGGTTCCGTCCGCATCGTGGCCGGCACGGCGGACGCGACAATGCCGGCCGGGACCGCTAGAGACAGGCGCGAGACCGCCGGATGCTCGCCCGCGACGGGCGGATGACCGCCGGATGCTCGCCCGCGACGGGCGGATGACCACGAGGACACCATGCAGCGCGCCACCACCATCGTCCGCAAGCCGGCCGTCCGCCAGGATGCGGTCGTCGACCGGGTGAGCCTCGACCATGCCCGCCGCGGCCTCTCGGAGGGGACGCTCACCGCCGAGGGCGGCCTCGTGGTGACGCTGGCCCTGCCGAAGGCGGGCGCGCTCGAGGACGGCGACGCCCTGCGCCTGGAGGACGGCCGCCTCGTCGCGATCCGCGCGGCGGAGGAGCCGCTCCTCGAGGTCCGCGCCGGCAACCCCGCCCGGCTGATGCGCCTCGCCTGGCAGCTCGGCGGCAGCCATGTCCCGGCCGAGATCGGCGCCGACGTTCTCTACGTACCGGCGACGGCGGCCACTGCCGAGCTGGTGCGCGGGCAGGGCGGCACCGCGAGCCCCGTGACGCGCGCCTTCCGCCCCGAGAAGCAGGCGCACGACCACAGCACCTGCGGCCACGACCACAGCCACGATCATGGGCATTCGCACGATCACGACCATGGCCATGCGCATGGCCACGACCACGACCACGGCCATTCCCACGATCACCACGGGCACGATCACGACCATCACGGGCACGAGCACGGCGCGCAGGCGCACGGGCATTCCCACGATCACGGTCATCACCACGACCATGGGCATGTCCACGGCCCCGGCTGCGGCTGCAAGCACGATCACTGAGTCCTCGCGCCCGAACCCGACGATGACGCCTGAGGACCTGCGCTTCTCCGTCGCGCCGATGATGGATTGGACCGATAGGGGCTGCCGCTCCTTCCATCGGGTGCTGTCGCGCCGGGCGCGCCTCTATACGGAGATGGTCACGACGGGGGCCGTCCTGCACGGCCCGCGCGAGCGGCTGCTCGGGTTCTCCCCCGCCGAGCATCCCGTCGCGGTGCAGCTCGGCGGCTCGGACCCCGCCGATCTCGCCGCCGCCGCGCGGATCGCCGAGGAATTCGGATACGACGAGGTCAACCTCAATGTCGGCTGCCCGTCGGACCGGGTGCAGGACGGCCGCTTCGGCGCCTGCCTGATGCGCGAGCCGGGCCTCGTCGGCGATTGCGTCGCGGCGATGAAGGCGGCGGTGCGGGTTCCCGTCACGGTGAAGTGCCGCATCGGCGTCGACGACCAGGACACGGAGCAGGCCCTCGATGCCCTGGCGGAGGCGGTGGTCGCGGCCGGCGTCGACGGGCTCGTCGTGCATGCCCGCAAGGCGTGGCTGAAGGGGCTCTCGCCGAAGGAGAATCGCGACGTGCCGCCCCTCGACTACGAGCGGGTGGCGCGCCTGAAGCGGGCGCGTCCGGCCCTGCCGGTGGCGATCAACGGCGGCATCGATACCCTCGATCAGGCGCGCGCGCTGCTCGACCGGGGGCTCGACGGGATCATGATGGGCCGGGCGGCCTATTCGGACCCGGCGCTGCTCATCGGCGTCGATCCCGAGCTGTTCGGGGAGCCGGCCCCGGTGGCCGATCCCTTCGCGGCGGTGGAGGCGTTCGCGCCCTACGTGGCCGAGGCGCTGGCGCAGGGTGTCCGGCTGCACGCGATCACCCGGCACATGCTCGGGCTGTTCAACGGCCGGCCGGGGGCGCGGGCGTGGCGCCGCCACCTCGCCACCGCCGGGACCGCGCCGGAGGCCGGGCTCGACACCCTCCGCGCGGCGGCCGCGATGGTCTCGCGCGAGCGTCCGCCCGCTCCGTTCCAGCCCCCGGCGGCGCTCGCCTGCTGACGAGAGTCTGTCAGGCACTTTCAGAAGCGCCTGACAGACTCTCGTTTGTTGTTCTGTCGTATGTCCTGACGGAGAACAGGAGCCCACTTCTCCTGGACATACTCTATCGGCCGTTGAGGATCAGCCGGTCGCCGCGCACCTCGTAGGAGGGCAGGCGGGTCAGGAAGCTCTGGCCGAGCAGGTTGCCGGAGAGCGCGCCGGGCTTGGCCACCATTGCATCCACCCGCCGTTCGGTGATCGGGCCGATGGAGAGGCTGTCGAGCAGGATCGGCGCCGTGAAGGCCGTGCCGTTCGCCGTCGAGACGCGGGACGAGAACTCGCCCGGCTCCGGCCTGATGCCGAGGGCCGCCGCATTCTCGGCGGTCAGCACCACGGCGCTGGCGCCCGTGTCGAAGGCGAAGGACTGCGTCCGCCCGTTCACCTCGGCCTCGACCCGGAACTCCCCGTTCGCGCGGCGCGTGACGGTCACGCTGCCGCCGGGGCCGACGACGGCGGTGCCGGGCCGCAGGTCGCCGAGCAGGCGTCCGCCGACGCTCTGCATGCGGTCGCGGTAGGAGAAGGCGAGGACGCAGGCGAGGCCCAGCGCCAGCCAGATCAGCAGGTTGCGCAGGTTCTCGCCGATCCGCTCGCGGAACTGGTGCCAGAAGCCCGCCACCACCAGCGTCAGGATGGTGCCGCCCCAGGCCAGCCCGGCGAGCTGGTCCGGCTCGATCACCCCGCCGATGCTGGACGAGCCGTCCGTCAGGATCAGGACCGCCAGCACCAGCCCGATGGCGATGAGCCCGAGATACATCATGGCGTCGTGGACCCTCCCGGCGCGCTCAGGGACGGCCCGGCGCGGCCTTGTCGAGATGGGCATCCCGCAGCCGCGCTTCGAGGGTCGCCATAATGGCGAGACGCCGCGCCTCTGGCATCGACCCCCACAGCGCGATCTCGTCGCGGGTGCGCCCGCAGCCGACGCAGAGCCCGGCCCGCTCGTCGAGGATGCAGACCTTGGTGCAGGGGCTCGACGGTTTTTTGTACGCGGGCGAGGAGGAGGCGGTCATGGCCCTCGTCCTTGCCCTGCCAGCGAGGGCTCGATCAAGCCCCGCGCTCAGACGACGGCGAGGAGGCCGAGCAGGGCCGCGATCTCGGCCGCCTGCTGGCTCGCCCCGACGACGTCGCCGGTCTGGCCGCCGAAGCGTCTCTTCGCGAGCCAGGTCACGGCGAGCGCGCCCGCGAGCGCCGGCACGAGCATCGCCGACACGCCGCGAACCGGCAGGACGAGGAGCGCGAGCAGGGCCAGCGCCAGGGCGAGCCCGGCGGCGACACCCACCGTCGCCTTCTCCGGCCGCCCGACCGAGGCGCCGGCCCCGTCCGGCCGCGCGGGCCGCAGGAGCACCATCGGCGCCAACGCGAAGGTCCGCGACAGGACCGCCGCCAGCAGCAGCGCGACCGCCGCCGCGCCGCCGATCCGGTCGAGGAGCGTCGCCAGCGCCCCGATCCGCAGGAGCAGCGAGAAGGCCAGCGCCAGGCCGCCATAGCTGCCGATGCGGCTGTCGCGCATGATCTCCAGCGCCCGCTGCCGCGAGGAGCCGCCGAGCCCGTCGGCACAGTCGGCGAGACCGTCCTCGTGGAGCGCGCCGGTCACGAGGATGCCGACGAGGATCGCCAGGCTCGCCGCCAGGAACGGCCCGAGCCCCCGCGCCGCGAGCAGGGTCAGGGCGGAGGGCAGCGCCAGGAGAAGCCCCGCCACCGGCAGCATCCGGGGCACCGTGCGGAAATCGGGCACCGCATACGGGTCCGGCTCCCCCAGGAAGCGCGGGACCGGCAGGCGGGAATAGAAGCGCAGGCAGGCGGCGAGATCGCGGACGAGGTCGCGCCCCGGCCAGTCCGCCTCCTCCGAGAGTCCGCCCTCGTCCCGCATCGCACTCAGCCTTCACCCCGACCGCACGGCTCGTTATAGCTCGCCCCGCGACCGCACCGCACACTCCCGGCGGCCGCCCACAGGAACCTTGGCGGCCGCCCTCGATGACAGAAGCCAACCCGTTCGCGGATATCCGCAATCTGCTCGCGACCATGCCTGGCCCGGACGAGGCGGCGGTCGCGGCGATCCGCGAGCGCGACGCCACGCTGACGAAGCCCGCCGGTTCGCTCGGCCGGCTGGAGCATCTCGTCGAATGGCTCGGCGCCTGGCAGGGCAAGGCCCCCCCGAGCCTCGACCGGCCGCTGGTCTGCGTCTTCGCCGGCAGCCACGGCGTCACCGCGCGGGGCGTCTCGGCCTACCCGGATTCGGTCAACCGGCAGATGCTCGACAACTTCGCGGCGGGGGGCGCGGCGATCAACCAGATCTGCGCCGCCTACGGGCTCGGCTTCAAGGTGTTCGACCTCGCCATCGACATGCCGACCGGCGACATCGCCTCGGGCCCGGCCTTCGACGACAAGGCGTGCGTGGCCACCATGGCCTACGGCATGGAGGCGGTGGCCGCCGGCACCGATTGCCTCGCCGTGGGCGAGATGGGCATCGGCAACACCACCGTGGCGGCGGCGATCTACGCCGCGCTGTTCGGCGGCCCGGCATCGCATTGGGTGGGGCGCGGCACCGGCGTCGACGAGGCCGGCATCGGCCGCAAGATCGCGGCGGTGGAGGCGGCGCTCGCCTGCCATGCCGGCCATCTCGGCGATCCCCTGGAGGTGCTGCGGCGGCTCGGCGGACGCGAGATCGCGGCGATGGCCGGCGCCATCCTCGCCGCCCGGCTCCAGCGGGTGCCGGTGGTGCTCGACGGCTACGTCGCCACCGCCGCCGCCGCCGTGCTCCACGTCCTCGATCCGCGCGCGCTGGACCACTGCCTCGCCGGGCACCTCTCCGCCGAGGGCGCCCATCGGGAGGTGCTGGAGCGGCTGGGCCTGGTGCCGCTGCTGGCGCTCGGGATGCGGCTCGGGGAAGCCTCGGGCGCGGCGATGGCGCTGGGGCTGCTCAAGGGCGCGCTTGCTTGCCATCGGGAGATGGCGACCTTTGCGCAGGCGGGGGTGTCGGGTCCGACCTGAGACGCTCAGGCGACCCTCGCGGAAGGCGGGTTGCGGCGCTGGTGCGGGCCCGTCGGCTCGCCGGGCTTGGGCTTGGCGGCGGCCTTCGCAGGTGCCTTCGGCGCCGGCTTCTCGGGCTCGACGCTCACCGCCGAGAGGGTGTCCATCACCCGGCTCGCCGGCAGCATCACGATGACTTCCGTTCCCTCGCGCGGCTTCGACTTGAGCTGGAAGGTGCCGCCGTGCAGGTCCACGAGGCCCTTCACGATGGGAAGCCCCAGCCCCGAACCCTGCTCGGCGGTCTTGATCGCCAGCGAGCCGCGCCCGAACGAGGACATCACGGTGCCGAGCTCCTCCTCGGGGATGCCCGGCCCGCTGTCCTTCACGGCGACGTACTGGCCGCCCGAGCTCGTCCAGCCGACCTTGATGGTGATCTCGCCACCCGGCGGGGTGAACTTCACGGCGTTAGACAGGAGGTTGAGCACGATCTGCCGGATGGCGCGCTCGTCGGCCCAGATGCGCGGCAAGGAATCGTCGATGAAGTCGTGGAAGATCTGGCCCTTGCTGCGGGCGCGCAGGCCGATCATGTGGCGGCACTCGTCCACGATATAGGCGAGCTGGGTCGCCTCCTCGTTCAGCTCGTAGCGCCCGGCCTCGATGCGCGAGAGGTCGAGGATCTCGTTGATGAGGTTGAGGAGGTGCATCCCGCTGTCGTGGATGTCGTTCGAGTATTCCTTGTAGCTCGGCGCCTGATGCGGCCCGAAGACCTCGTTCTTCATCACCTCGGAGAAGCCGAGGATGGCGTTGAGCGGCGTGCGCAGCTCGTGGCTCATGGTTGCGAGGAAGCGCGACTTGGCGAGGTTGGCCTCCTCCGCCCGGCGCCGGGCCTCGTCCGAGTTGGCCTTGGCCTGCTCCAATTCGCCGAAGATCGCGTCCTTCTCCGCGCGCGACTGGAGCGCGCCGACCGTCGAGGTGTAGAGGCGGCGCGACAGGCCGAGGAAGAAGATCTGCGAGGCGAGCGCGATCGTCACCAGCATCACCGCGTTCATCTCCTGCGAGGGCGCCAGGAAGACGATGGTGGCGACGCAGAGCGGCACGAGGCCGGCGACGGCGGCGGTGGGGACGGTGGCCGCCAGCATGGTCGAGACGGCGGCCGCGCTCACGAGGCCGAACAGCGCGAAGACCCGGCCCTCGGTGAGGGCGAGCCCGATCATGGTCGACCAGCACAGGCTCTGCACGCCCTCGCCGAGGGCGAAGCGGCGCCGCCACGCGGGGTGTGAGATCTCCTCGGCGGGGATGCGCAGGAAGCGCCGGCTCAGGGCGGTGTTGATGGAGATGGCGACGAAGACGCACAGCGCCCAGGTCGCGGCGAAGACCGGCGGCACCCAGACCACGGCGGCGGCGGCCATCGCCACCGCGAAGATGCCGAGGGGAATACCCGCCCCGGCGCGATACTGGGCGTAGACGCGCAGCAGCTCGTAGTCGAAGGCGCGTTCCAGCCCCGTTTCCGAGGTCAGCTTCTCGCGGGCGGAGCGCATCTCGCGGGCGATCCCGCGCCGCCGCGCCGCCTCCTCGGAGGACGGCCCGCGACCGCGCTGCACCATCTCAACCGTCAGGTCGGACATCGACGCCTTGGAAGACCCGTGATGAGCGGGTCGTTCGCGGCCGGCGGGCCGTCTCGACGCCCGCGGGACAGGAGCGTCAGAATGGAAGGAATGTGTTAAGAACGGCCTGCCGGGTCGGGCACAATCTTAGCGATCCCGGTCGGCGGACCGCGACGGACCGCGCGACGCGGCATCATGTGCGCCAGCGCACATCGCTTGGGCCCGCGCGAGGCGCAATCCCCGGTGAATCCACGGCTACGGAGGGACGTCGCATGCTGAAGCTGACCGTCAACGGCGTGCCCCGCGAGGTCGACGCCGATCCCGAGATGCCGCTCCTCTGGGTCCTGCGGGACCGCCTCGACATGACCGGCACCAAATACGGCTGCGGCATCGCCCAGTGCGGGGCCTGCACGGTGCATCTCGACGGCCAGCCGGTGCGCTCCTGCCAGACCCGCATCGGCGACGTCGCGGAGGCCAGGATCACCACCATCGAGGGCGTCTCGGGCCGCGTGGCGGAAGCCGTGCAAGGGGCCTGGCGCAAGCTCGACGTGGTCCAGTGCGGCTACTGCCAGTCCGGGCAGATCATGTCCGCGATCGGGCTCCTCACCGACAACGCCAAACCGAGCGACGACGACATCGCCGGCGCCATGGACGGCAACATCTGTCGCTGCGGCACCTACCAGCGCATCCGCGCGGCCATCCACGAGGCCGCCCGCTCCCTCGCCTGACGCCCGTCTGACCGGAGCACCGCCATGCTGAAACCCGCCCGCCCGACCTCCCCCGTCCGCGAGCCCGCCCCCTCCCGCCGCGCCTTCCTCGGCGGCGCGGCGGCAGCCGGCGCCATCCTCGTCGGCTTCCGGCTCGATCCCGCCGGCCCGGCCCGCGCCGCCGGAGGTCACGACCTCTCGAAGGTGCCGGCCGCCCCCAACGCCTTCGTGCGCATCGCCGCCGACGACACCGTGACGGTGATCGTCAAGCATCTCGACATGGGCCAGGGAAACACCACCGGCCTCGCCACCATCCTCGCCGACGAGCTCGATGCCGACTGGGCCACGGTGCGCACCGAGTTCGCCCCCGCCGACGCGGCGCTCTACAACAACCTGCTGATGGGCCCCGTGCAGGGCACGGGCGGCTCGACCGCCATCGCCAATTCCTGGTTCCAGCTCCGCAAGGCGGGTGCCGCCGCCCGCGAGATGCTGGTGGCCGCCGCCGCCTACCAGTGGAAGGTGCCGGTCGCCGAGATCACCGTGGAGAAGGGCGTCGTCCGCCACGCCCCCTCGAACCGGCAGGCGCGCTTCGGCGAACTGGCGGCCTCCGCCGCGACGCTCCCCGTTCCGCAGGAGCCGCGCCTAAAAGATCCGAGCCAGTGGCGGCTCATCGGCACGAAGGTGCCGCGCCTCGATTCCGTGGCCAAGACCAATGGCAGCGCGGTCTACTCCCTCGACATCCGCCGGCCCGGACAGCTCACGGCGGTGGTGGCGCATGCGCCCCGCTTCGGCAGCGTGGTCAAGAGCCTGGACGACACCGCCGCCCGCGCCGTGAAAGGCGTCGTCGACGTGCTGCGCATCCCGACCGGCGTCGCGGTCGTCGCGAAGGACACCTGGGCGGCCATGAAGGGCCGCGAGGCGCTCAAGATCACCTGGGACGACGGCGCGGCGGAATCCCGCTCCTCCGACGCGATCCTGGCCGAGTATCGCGAGACGGCCAAGCGCCCCGGCCTCGTCGCCTCCGAGCGCGGGGACCCGGATGCCGGGATCGAGGCGGCCGCCAAGGTGGTCGAGGCGGAGTTCAGCTTCCCCTATCTCGCCCATGCGGCGATGGAGCCGCTCAACGCCACCATAGAGCCCGCCGCCGACGGCAAGAGCTTCGACGTCTTCGCCGGCTGCCAGCTCCAGACCGTCGAGCAGGCGGTGGTCGCCGCCGTGCTCGGCGTGACCACGGACAAGGTCCGCCTGCATACGCAATGGGCCGGCGGCTCCTTCGGGCGGCGGGCCACCCCGACGGCCGATTATTTCGCCGAGGCCGCCAGCATCGTGAAGGCCCACGGCGCCAAGGCGCCGGTGCATCTCGTCTGGACCCGCGAGGACGACATGGCCGGCGGCTTCTACCGCCCCACCGTCCTCCACAAGGTCCGCGCCGGCATCGACGCCAAGGGCGCCATCACCGGCTGGCGGCATGTGATCGTCGGCAAGTCGATCATGATCGGCTCGCCCTTCGAGGCGATGATCGTCAAGAACGGCATCGACGGCACCACCGTGGAGGGCGCCTCCGACACGCCCTACGCCCTCCCGGCCTATCGGTTCGAGGTCCATAACGGGCGCGAGGGCGTGCCGGTGCTGTGGTGGCGCTCGGTCGGCCATACCCACACCGCGCAGGCCATGGAGGTCTTCGTGGACGAGCTGGCGCATGCGGCCGGCGTCGATCCGGTGGCCTATCGGCTGTCGCTGCTGGCCTCGGCGCCCCGCCTCTCCGCCGTGCTCAAGCTCGCCGCCGACAAGGCCGGCTGGGCGGATCGCAAGAAGGAGAAGGGCAACGGGCTCGGCGTCGCCGCGCACGAATCCTTCGGCTCCTACGTCGCCATGGTGGCCGACGTGACGGCGGGCGACGGCAAGGTGAAGGTCAACCGCATCGTCGCGGCGGTGGATGTCGGCGTCGCCGTGAACCCGGACGTGATCCGGGCGCAGGTGGAGGGCGCTGTGGGCTTCGCCCTGTCCTCGGTGCTGCGCAACCGCATCACCCTCAAGGACGGCGTGGTGCAGGAAAAGAACTTCGACGCCTACGAGCCGACCCGCATGAGCGAGATGCCCGTGGTCGAGGTCCACATCATGCCCTCGCAGACGGCGCCCACCGGCATCGGCGAGCCCGGCGTGCCGGTGCTGGCGCCTGCGATCTCCAACGCCGTCTTTGCCGCGACCGGCGTGCGCCTGCGCTCGCTCCCCCTCGACATGAGCGCGCTGCACGGCGTGTGACGTAAAGGGCTCGGCCGGGCCGCCGCCTCTCGCCGGCGGCGGCCCGGATACCCATCTCGGCGGGGCATGACGCGACGCCAGCCCTCCTTCGACGTGACCGCCGCCGCGCTGCGGGCCTGCCGCATCTGCCGCGACGCGCCCCGCTACGGCGCGCCGCTGCCGCAGGAGCCGCGCCCGATCATCCAGGGCAGCGCGGGCGCGCGCCTGTGCATCGCGAGCCAGGCGCCCGGTACGCGGGCCCACCGCACGGGCATGCCCTTCATGGACCCGTCCGGCGTGCGGCTGCGCTCCTGGCTCGGGCTCGACGAGCCCGCGTTCTACGATGCCGCCCGCGTCGCCATCGTGCCCATGGGATCGTGCTTTCCCGGCCTCGACGCGAAGGGCGGCGACCGCCCGCCGCGTCGGGAATGCTCCGAGCGCTGGCGGGCCGAGATCTTCGCCGGCCTGCCCAGGCTGGAACTGATCCTCGTCATCGGCCAATACGCACAGGGCTGGCATCTCGAGCGGATGGAGGGCGGCCTCACCGGGACGGTGATGCGCTGGCGGGAGACCCTGGCCGAGCCGCGCCGGCCGCGCGTGCTGCCGCTGCCCCATCCCTCCTGGCGCAACAACGGCTGGCTCAAGCGCCATCCCTGGTTCGAGGCCGAACTGCTGCCGGTGCTGAAGGCCGAGGTCGCCCGCGTCATGACGGCGGAGGTCGCGACGGCCGGCGTTGACACCCGCCGGGCGTCGTGATGGGTCCGGCCGCGGGGGCGGTATCGCCCTCCGGCGGGCCGGCATCCGCCCCGCCCGAGAATGTCCCCACGGAGCCGCCGATGAACGACCCCCGCGACCGCCTGATCGTCGCCCTCGACGTGCCGAGCGTCGCCGAGGCCGAGGCGCTGGTGGAGCGGATCGGCGATGCCGCCACTTTCTACAAGATCGGCTACCGGCTGGCCTATTCCGGCGGGCTGGCGCTGGTGCCGAGGCTCGCTGCGCGGGGCCTCAAGGTCTTCCTCGACCTCAAGCTGCACGACATCGGCAACACCGTCGAGGAGGGGGTGCGGGCCCTGAGCGATCTCGGGGCGACCTACCTGACCGTGCATGCCTATCCGCAGACCATGCGCGCCGCCATGCGGGGACGGGCCGGCGGCCTGAAGGTCCTCGCCGTCACCGTGCTGACCTCCTACGACGAAGCGGACGCGCGCGAGGCCGGTTATGCCCTCTCCGTGCCAGAACTCGTGGCCCGGCGCGCCGCGCAAGGGATCGAGGCGGGCATCGACGGGATCGTGTGCAGCGCCGTCGAGGCGGTGTCCGTGCGCGGGATCGTCGGCGCCGACACGCTCATCGTGACGCCGGGCATCCGCCCCGCCGGTGCCGCCCTCGGCGACCAGAAGCGGGTGATGACCCCGCGCGAGGCGCGCATCGCCGGCATCGATCAGGTGGTGGTGGGCCGGCCGATCACCGGAGCGGGCGACCCCGCATCCGTCGCGGCGGCGATCGTCGCCGAGATGCGCTGAAACTCAGCTCTCAGTGCCGGGCGGGGGAGGCGGCCGCGATCGCCCCGGCCTCGGTGCCGAGGGCCGCGAGCAGGAACGGAATCATCGCCTCCACCGGCGGTGCCGGAGCGTTGGGGAACTGGCTCACCAGCATCGGATGCGTGTAGCGGGTGATCGCGGTGTGCAGGCAGCGGGCCGCCATATCCGGGTCGGCGACATGGAACTCGCCGGCCTTCACCCCCTCGCGCACCAGCCGCGTGAAGGTCGCCCCGATCCGCTCCACATGCGCGAGGCATACATCCCAGCTCTCGGTCATCGCGGCTTCGACCATTTCGTGCATACGCGGATTGGCTTCGCAACGGTCCACGCAATTGCTATGCAGCGCCCGGACGATGCACGCGATCCGGTCCGCCGCCGAGAGATCCGCCTTCGACGCGATCCCCTCCGCGAGCGCGTGGATCTCCAGCGTCACGCGCTCCACGACGGCCTCGTTGATCGCCTTTTTCGAATCGAAGAAGCGGTAGACGTTCGCGGGGCTCATCCGCAGGGTCTTGGCGATGTCCGCGACGGTGGTCTTCTGATAGCCGATCTCGCGGAAGAACCGCTCGGCGGTCGCCAGGATCCGGCAACGGGTCGTCGGGAGGCCGTCCTCGACGAGGAGTAGGTCGCTGTCGGCGTCGATCATCATCCTCCGAGCCTATGCCCCTGACTAGTCCGGCGTCAAAGCTTCACCGTTGTGCAACGGCCCCGTGCATGCGGAAAGTCCCCTGCTTCCAGTGGGTTCCCCAAGGGCTCGCGCGAAGAAGCGGGACTAGGCCGACCGTGACACAACCATATCGATTGTCCGCATTTTAACTGCGCGTTAGCGACGTGTCGCCATCCAATGGCGGCATGTGGTTCCTTCGCTCCTCAGCCAAGATCGCTGTCCCCGCCACCGCCGCGCAAGCGGCCGATCCGGGGCCGCCGGCGGCGTCGCCCGTGCCCGAGCCGGCGCGCGGCATGCCGCCGAGCGACGTGCTCGACACCATCGAATCGGATGTCCGCTCCGCCATCGAAGGCGTGAGCGGCTCCATCGCCACCGCCCGCACGGAAGTGGGGGAGATGAAGTCCGGCCTGTCCGCGATCCGCGCCCAGATGGACGACCTCGCGCATGCATCGCGCGACGCCGCCGCGGCGACGGCCGGGCTCGCCGAGCAGACCGGCGGCCTCTCGTCACTGTCCGCCCGGATCACCGCCGCGATGACGCAGGCGGGGGGCCATCTCGACCATGCCGGCGACCGTGGCGGCGAGGCGCGCGCCCTCGTCACCGCCCTCGCGGAGGCCGGCAACGAGATCGCCGGGATCGTCGACACCATCACCCTGGTCGCGAACCAGACGAATCTCCTCGCCCTCAACGCCACCATCGAGGCGGCCCGCGCTGGCGAGGCGGGACGGGGCTTCGCCGTGGTGGCGCAGGAGGTGAAGGCGCTCTCCGTCCAGACCGCCCGCGCCGCCGACGAGGTCCGCGAGCGCGTGGCGCGGCTGCGGCAGGGCGCGGCCGCATCGGGAGCGGCGATCGAAGCCGTGGCCGGCGCGATCGATTCGGTCCGGCCCGCCTTCGCCGCCGTCCGCGACATCGCCGACACCCAGGCCGTCACGGTGACGGCCATCGTCGGCGAGGCCGGCCGTGCCTCTGCCTTGGTGGCGCAGGTAGACGGCGACGCGAGCGCCGCCAGTGCCGCGAGCCTCGACCGACAGGCGGCCGCCATGGAAGGGGCGACCGGCGCGGCGGCCGAGCAGGCGGCGAGCCTCGCCCGGCGGTTCGTCGCGGTGATGCGCCAGAGCGAGATCGGCGACCGGCGCCGGTCTGACAGGTATCCCGTCGAGCTCGCCGTGCGGCTGCCGGACGGACGCCGCACCACCACCGTCGATCTCAGCGACGGAGGGCTTCTGCTCATGCCGCCTCCGGGCGCTCCGATCGCGGCGCCCGCCCGATTGACGCTCGATGTGGACGGGATCGGCGGTCTGTCCGCCGAGGTGGTGGCGGTGAGCCCCATCGGCCTGCATTGCGCTTTCGGAGCCATGGATCCCGCCGTCCGGGAGCGTCTCGCCGCCAAGCTGTCCGCCATCCAAGCCGAGAACGCGCCCCGCGTCGCCAAGGCGCAGAGCCTCGCGGCGCGCATGGCGAGCCTGATGGAGGCGGAGCTGGACTCAGGACGCCTCGGGGAGACGGATCTGTTCGATACCGAGTACCGCCCGCTCGCGGGATCGAACCCGCCGCAGTTCATGGCACCCTGCGTCGATCCCGTGGTGCGGCTGGTGGGGCCGATCCTCGAACCGGAGCTCGGCCGCGACGACCGGATGCTGTTCTGCATCGTCACCGACCGCAATGGATTCCTGCCCTTCCACAACAGGGCCTATTCCCAGCCGCAGCGTTTGAACGATCCCGTCTGGAACGCGGCCAACGCGCGCAACCTGCGGATCTTCGACGACCGTGCCGGCATCACGGCCGCCCGATCGACGCGCCCCTCGACGGTGCAGGTGTACCGCCGCGACATGGGTGCGACGACCCTGGTGGTGCTGGAGATCGACGCGCCGATCCGCATTCGCGGACGCCACTGGGGCGCCTGCCGCACCGCCTACAGGCTCTGATCCGGCGAGATACGCCGGCTCAGGAACCGAATTGCGAGCCGAGCCGCTCCAAGTATTCGGCAAGGTCGACGCCGCCGACACGCTTGCCGTAATCGAAGCGCATGCCCTGGCGGATATCCACGTTGGCGCTGCGGGTCGTCAGCGTGAAGGGACGCACGCAGACCCAAGCGCCGTCGCGCCGATGCTCGAAGAAATTGAGTATCTCGTGCTTCGCCATGGCGCGACTCCCGACCCGATCCGTTGGCACAACGGCCGATCCAAGAAATCGTTCACGCCGCCGGGCGGTTTATTCTCGGCTTATGGCCTAGCTTGACCGGAAGCGGCCCAAGGGTGCGCCTCGGAACGTCGGTCGGGAACGGGATGAACAGTCCTCGCGGCGTTCAGCCGCCGGGTTCCGCAGCATCCACGAGATCGGGGGGCTTCACCGGCGGCAGGGCCACGCCCTGTCCGGCGCTCGGTCGCCGGCTCCGTTCCATGGCTGGAAGAACCTGGGTTTCGCCCGTCTCCAGCGCCCGCTCGACGGCCGCGAGCACGCGCAGATCCGCAAGCCCCTCCTCGCCGTCGGGCTCCGGCGCGCGGTCGTGGAGGATGCAGTCCGAGAAGTAGCGCGTCTCTCCGCTGAACTGGTCGACATGCGCGTAGGAGAGGTCGCGCATTTTCCCGCCCGTGGTGAGCTTTCCGGCGAGCCCCCGGCCGAAGGTGAAGCCCGGCGACATCAGGAGATCGCCCTCCGTGCCAACGATCCGGTACTCGTCCACCGCGTCGGTCTCATAGGACACCGTGAACTGGGCCATGCGCTCGCCGGGAAAGCGCAGGATCACGGTCACGGTGCCGTGGAACTCGAAGGGACTGTCCGGCCGGCGCGCCCCGTGGGCGCTCACCGAGATCGGCTCGCTGGAAAACAGGTTGCGCACCGCGTTGAGCGGATAGGTGCCCATGTCCGGCACCGGCCCGGCCCAGTAGCCCTGCCTCGCCCGGTGGTTCTCTCCCGAGACGTGCTGCGCGAAGACCGAGGAGAACAGCAGGGGCTCGCCGATCTCGCCCCGCCGCACCCGTTCGATGGCATCAAGCGTGCCCGGCTCGCAATGGAGGCGGTAGGCGATCATCAGCTTGACGCCGGCGGCGCGCGCGGCCGCGACGATCGCCTCGCCCTCATCGACGCTCGTCGCCATCGGCTTTTCGAGAAGCAGGTGCTTGCCGGCCTCTAGCGTCGGCACCGCATAGTCGCGGTGCATGCCGTTGGGCAGCGCGAGATAGACCGCGTCGAAGGTGTCCGACGCCAGCGCCTCGCGATACGCGTCGTAGGACCATGCCCTGATCCCATAGCGATCGCCGAGGACGCGCGCCTTCTCGGGATCGCCTGTGACGAGCGCTGTGATCTCTGAATTGCCCGTCTGCGCCACGCCCGGCATGAAGGCGGCCTGGGAAATCCAGCCGCCGCCCACCACCGCGTAGCGGATCTTGCGGTCCGTGCCGTTCGTCATGCTCATCCGCGTCTCCTTGCGGTGAGCCAACTCCTGCGACGGGTGAGGGTTTCGCCGCGCCCCTCAGGCGGCCGGCTTCAGGGCCCCGATCCGCTCGTGGAAATCCGGCCCGTTCGTCGTCTTGGCGACGTGACCGGCGCGGATCAGGAAGTCGCCGAAGCGCTCGCCCTTGCTCCTGCCCTTCGCGTAGTCGGCAAACAACGGATCGAGCGTGGCGCGCACCTCGCTCGCGGTGACGTCCTCCTTGTAGAGCTTCGACAGCCGCGAGCCGTCGAAGGCCGCACCGAGATAGAGGTGGTAGCGCTCGGGCCCGCGCCCGACAAGGCCGATCTCGGCGATGTAGGGCCGGGCGCAGCCATTGGGGCAGCCGGTCATGCGGATGGTGATCTCGTCCTCGGACAGGCCGTGCCCGGCGAGGCTCTCCTCCAACTCGTCGATGAGGCTCGGCAGGTAGCGCTCGCTCTCGGCCAGCGCGAGGCCGCAGGTCGGCAGCGCGACGCAGGCCATGGAGCTGCGCCGCAGGGCGCCGGCGCCCTTGGTCAGCCCATACTCGTCCACCAGCGCCTCGATCTCGGCGCGCTTTCCGGCCGGGACATTGGCGATGATGACGTTCTGGTTGCCGGTGAGGCGGAAATCGCCCTCGTGAACCTGCGCGATGCGGCGCAGGCCGGCGAGGAATTGCGGGCCGCCCTCCACGTCCTTGATGCGCCCGGAGGGGATGTAGAGCGTCAGGTGATGGCGGCCGTCGTCGCCCTCGGTCCAGCCGTAGCGGTCGCCGTTGCCTTCGAAGGTAAAGGGCTTCGCCTCCTCGAGCGGCTTGCCGAGGCGCTTCTCCACCTCGGCCCGGAAGGCCGCGAGCCCGTAGCGCTCGATGGTGTATTTGAGCCGCGCGTTCTTGCGGACCTTGCGGTTGCCCCAGTCGCGCTGGACCGTCATCACGGCTTCGGCGACCTTCACGGCGTCCTCGGGCTTGCAGAAGCCCATGACGTCGGCGGTGCGCGGGAAGGTGTCGGTCTCGCCATGGGTCATGCCCATGCCGCCGCCCACCGTGACGTTCCAGCCCGTCACCCTGTTCTTCTTGTCGAGGATGGCGATGAAGCCGAGGTCGTGCGCGAAGATGTCGACCTCGTTCGAGGGCGGCACCGCGACGACGATCTTGAACTTCCGCGGCAGGTAGGTCTTGCCGTAGACGGGCTCGACGAAACCCTCCTCCTCGCCGCCGACGACCTTCTCGCCGTCGAGCCAGATCTCGCGCCAGGCGTTGGTCTTGGGCAGCAGCGTGTCCGAGATCTCCTTGCCGAGATCGTAGGCGGCCTTGTGCGCGCCGGACTGGGCCGGGTTCGTCGCGGCCATGACGTTGCGGTTCACGTCGCCGCAGGCGGCGATGGTGTCGAGCAGCGCCGAGTCGATGGCCGCCATGGCCCGCTTGAGGTTCGACTTGATGACGCCGTGATACTGGAAGGTCTGGCGCGTCGTCGCCCGGAGCGTCCCGTTGGCATAGGTGGTGGCGAGGCCGTCGAGGATCAGCCACTGCTTCGGCGTGACCACGCCTCCCGCGATGCGGAGCCGGATCATGAAGCTGTAGGCCTTGTCGAGCTTCTTCCTGGTCCGCTCCGGCCGCAGGTCGCGGTCGTCCTGCATGTACATCCCGTGGAACTTCACGAGCTGGCCGTCATCCTCCGAGATGGCGCCCGTCGCGTGCTTCAAGAGGCCGTCGGCGAGGCCGCCGCGCAGGTAGCGGCTGGCGATCTTGAGATGCTCGTTATGCGCGAGCCCGGCCTCCCTGGCGGCCTGCGGATCGTCGATGGGACGCCCGGCGGGCGGGGTCTCGTAGCGATGCGCGCCGACGCCCGGCGTCACCAGGGCGGGGCCGTCTTCGGTGTCGATGGGCTTGTGGTCGTCCATGGCGGTATCCGGGCTCGGGAACTCTCCTCTCCTTCGCGGGGAGGAGTTGGAGGTGGGGGTGGTGCCGCGTCACCCTCGGCGGTGCTTTCCGCGCCACCCCCACCCTCGGTACCTCCCCGCAGGGGGGAGGGAAGGCGTCTTCAGTAAACGTCCTGCTGATAGCGGTGGCTACGCTCGAGACCCGCGACATGGGCCTCGGCATCGGCCTCGGACAGGCCCTTCACGGAGCGGAAGGCGCCGACCACGGCCGCGCGCACGTCCTTGGCCATGTGCTTGGCATCGCCGCAGACATAGAGATGGGCGCCCCCGTCGAGCCAGGCCACCACCTCGGCGGCGTTCTCACTGAGACGGTCCTGCACGTAGACCTTCTCGGGCTGGTCGCGGGAGAAGGCGACGTCGATCTTCGTGAGCGAACCGTCCTCCAGGGCCTCCTGCCATTCGAGCTGGTAGAGGAAGTCGTGGGTGAAGTGCCGGTCGCCGAAGAAGAGCCAGGAACGGCCGGGCGCCTCCACGGCGCGGCGCTCCTGCACGAAGGCGCGGAAGGGCGCGACGCCCGTGCCGGGGCCGACCATGATGATGTCGGTCGCCGGATCGGCGGGAAGGCGGAAATGCCGGTTCGGCTTCACCCGCACGCGCAGGTTCGCGCCGTCCCTGATGCGGTCCGCCACATGGACGGAGGCGACGCCCGAGCGGGCGCGCCCATGGGTCTCGTAGCGCACGGCGGCGATGGCAAGATGCACCTCGTCGCCGACCTCCTTGCGAGAGGAGGCGATGGAATAGGCACGCGGCGGCAGCGGCCGGGTGATGGCGGCCAGATGCTCGGCCGTCAGCGGCGCAGCATAGGTCTCGAGCAGGTCGACGAGATGGCGGCCCTCGATCCAGGCCCGCACCTCGCCGGCATCGATGAGCTTGCGGGCGTCGGCATGGCCCGTCGCCTTGGCGAAGCGCTCCACCGTGGCGACGGACAGCGTGGTGATGTCGCGCTCGGAGAGCAGCGCCTTGCGCAGCGCTTCGTCGCCCGGAAGCCCGGCCGCCTTGAGGATGTCCTCCACGAGCTGCGGATCGTTCTCGGGGAAGATCTCCAGCGAATCGCCCGGCTCGTAGGCCGGCGCCCCGTTCTCGAAGGCGAGCGCGAGGTGGATCGTCTCCTTGTCCGAGCGCGAGGAGTTGAGGTTCACATGCTCGACCACCTCGGCCAGCACCGGCTCGCGGCTGATCTCGGCCTCGTCGTCGCCGGGGGCGGCGCGGGCGAAATCGACGGCGACGACGTTGTCGGCGGAGGGCTCCGGCGCCAGCGCCTTCAGGGCGCCCTTGATCCACTCGGCGGCCGGCGTCTCGAAATCGAGATCGAGATCGGCGCGCTCATGCGCGCGGATGCCGCCCAGCGCCTCGAAGCGGGCATCGAGCGCCTTCCCGATGGCGCAGAACTCCACGTAGGAGGTGTCGCCGAGCGCCAGCACGCCGAACTTCACGCCCTCGATGCGCGGCGCGGCCTCCCCCATCAGCTCGCCATAGGCGCGCACGGCGCGGGCCGGCGGCTCGCCCTCGCCCCAGGTGGCGGCGATGGCGACGATCCTGCCGGCCTTCGGCAGGGTCGCGAGGTCGAGATCGGCGAAATCGACCACCTTCGGCTTGAAGCCCTGCTTGCGTGCGAGCTTGGCGACGTCGCCGGCGAGCCGCTCCGAGTTGCCGGATTCGCTGGCGAACAGGATCGTCAGCGGCTCGGCCGCCTTGGGCGGGGCGGCGGAGACGGCGGCCGGCTGGCCTCCGGCGGCGTCGATCCCGGCGAGGAATCCCGCGAGCCAGGCGCGCTGGATGGGCGTCGCCGGACCGAGCACGGCGTCGAGACTGGCGCGTTCGGTATCGCCGAACGGTGCCGTGCGGGGGAGGAGTGCGTGGCGTGACATCGTGAGGACCATGTCGGCCCGAGCGGTCCGTCTGTCAACGGGGATGTCCGTTTTACAGAACGCTCCGGCGAGAGAAGAAGCAGATCGTTGTTGCGTTGCGAGAGAGACGATTATTCTCCGACCACGGCCAGCGCCGGTGCCTGCCGACCAGCCGGCGCCGGCAACGGAAGGGGCAGCGCGGTGGTGGACTTCACCTTCTCCATGGCGAATCGCGAGGTCACGTTCTTGAGCGGCAGGGAACCGATCAGCCGCTTGTAGAACGTGTCGTAGGCCTGCATGTCGGCCACGACGACCCGTAGCATGTAGTCGACATCCCCCGCCATCCGGTAGAATTCCAGCACTTCCGGCATCGCCGCGACGGTGGACGCGAACTTCTCCAGCCAGTCGCTGGAATGGTCCGCCGTCTCTATCGACACGAACACCGTGAGCCCCAGCCCCAGCTTCACCGGGTCGAGGACGGCCACCCGCCGGTCGATGACGCCGTCGGCCTCGAGCCTCTGGATGCGTTTCCAGCACGGCGTCTGCGAGAGGCCGACCTTCTCGCCGATGGCGGCGATGGAGAGGGTCGCGTCCGTTTGCAGGAGCGCCAGGATCTTCAGGTCTATCGAATCCAACTCGGACCTCGTTCGGTTCTTGCCGGGCCCTCTCCCTGTGGCGAAGGGGAAGAAAATTCCGCCTTTTCCAGGGGCAGGGCGCCGGCGCCCGTCTCGATCGGGCGTTCCGCTGCGGTGCCGGAATACCCGGACCGCGCGGGGTGCGCCTTGACTTCGTTCGTTATAGCGAACATTTCCTCGGTCCGACAAGCAGGCACGAACGCGCAACCGCCATGTCCACCGCCACTGCCACCGCCACGTTGTCCGACCTCGCCAGGACGGCCGAACGCCTCGCCGCCGATCTCGCGGGGCTCGATCTCGCCGCGCGCGTCCGCCTGGTGGAGGCCCGTTTCTCGGGGCGGCTCGTCTTCACCACCAGCCTCGGCATCGAGGACCAGGCGCTGACCCATGTGCTGGCGACGGCGAAGTCCCGCACGGAGATCGTCACCCTCGATACCGGCCGGCTGTTTCCCGAGACCTACGACGTCTGGGGCGAGACCGAGGCGGCCTACGGCATCCGCATCCTCTCCTACGCCCCCGAGCGCGCGGCGGAGGAGGGCTATGTCCGCGACGAGGGCATCAACGGTTTCCGCAAGTCGATCGCGGCGCGGCAGGCCTGCTGCGGCTTCCGCAAGGTCGAGCCCCTCGGCCGGGCGCTGAAGGGCGCCGAGATCTGGTTCACGGGCCTGCGCGCCGGCCAGTCCGCCGAGCGGGCGGAGACGCCCCTCGCCGAGGCCGACGAGGGGAGGGGCCTCATCAAGGTGAACCCGCTCGCCGACTGGGACAGGGCCGCGATCGAGCGCCTCGTTCGCGACAATTACGTTCCCTACAACGCGCTGCACGACCGGGGCTTCCCCTCGATCGGCTGCGCGCCCTGCACCCGCGCGGTGCGCGTCGGCGAGCCGGAGCGCGCCGGACGCTGGTGGTGGGAGCAGCAGGACAAGAAGGAATGCGGCCTGCATGTCCACGCACCCGAGGGCGATGTGGAGCCCGGCCGGGAAGCCGCCGCATTCGAGACCACAGATACGCGCAGACCGGAGATGGCCCGATGAGTTCCGCCGCCGTGACCACGGCCGCCCATAACGCGGCCCTTGGCTCCAATCTTGGCGCCGACCGCCTCACCCATATCCAGCGGCTCGAGGCCGAGAGCATTCACATCCTGCGGGAGACGGTCGCCGAGACCGAGAACCCGGTGATGCTCTATTCCATCGGCAAGGACTCGTCGGTGCTGCTGCATCTGGCGCAGAAGGCGTTCGCGCCCGGCCGCCTGCCGTTTCCGCTGATGCATATCGACACGACCTGGAAGTTCCGGGAGATGATCGCCTTCCGCGATGCCCGCGCGAAGGAGATCGGCGCCGAGCTCATCGTCCACACCAACCAGGACGGGCTGGCGCGCGGCATCGGCCCGATCAGCCACGGCTCGGAAGTCCATACCGACGTGATGAAGACGCAGGCCCTGCGTCAGGCTCTCGACAAGCACAAGTTCGACGCGGCCTTCGGCGGCGCGCGGCGCGACGAGGAAGCCTCCCGCGCCAAGGAGCGCGTGGTCTCGCTGCGCAACGCCCAGCACCGCTGGGACCCCAAGCGCCAGCGCGCCGAGCCCTGGCACCTCTACAACCTCAAGAAGCGGCGCGGCGAGAGCTTGCGCGTCTTCCCGCTCTCGAACTGGACCGAGCTCGATATCTGGCTGTATATCGAGCAGGAAAATATTCCGATCGTGCCGCTCTATTTCGCCAAGCCGCGCCCGGTGGTGGAGCGCGAGGGGCTGCTCATCATGGTGGATGACGAGCGCCTTCCGCTCGCGCCCGGCGAGACGCCGCGGGAGCTCTCCGTCCGCTTCCGCACGCTCGGCTGCTATCCGCTCACCGCCGCTGTGGAGAGCACCGCCGCCACGCTCCCCGAGATCATCGGCGAGACGCTCGCCGCCCGCACCTCGGAGCGGCAGGGCCGGCTCATCGACAAGGACGGCGCCGGCTCCATGGAGCGCAAGAAGCAGGAGGGCTATTTCTGATGACCATCCATCAGGCACCCGAGGCGTTCGGCTACGAGTCGTTCCTCGCCGCGCACCAGAGCAAGGAGGTGCTGCGCTTCATCGCCTGCGGCTCCGTGGACGACGGCAAGTCGACCCTGATCGGCCGGCTGCTGCACGACACCAAGCAGATCTTCGACGACCAGATCACCGCGCTCCAGCGGGATTCGCGCAAGCACGGCACCCAGGGCGCCGAAATGGACCTGGCGCTCCTCGTCGACGGGCTCCAGGCCGAGCGCGAGCAGGGCATCACCATCGATGTCGCCTACCGCTTCTTCTCCACGGACAAGCGCTCCTTCATCGTCGCCGACACCCCCGGCCACGAGCAATACACCCGCAACATGGCCACCGGCGCCTCGACGGCCGACATCGCGGTGATCCTGGTCGACGCGCGCCAGGGGCTCACCCGCCAGACCCGGCGCCACGCGCTGCTGGTCTCGATCCTCGGCATCAAGCGGGTGGCGCTGGCCGTCAACAAGATGGACCTCGTCGGCTGGTCGCAGACGAAGTTCGAGGAGATCGTCGCCGGCTTCCAGGCCTTCACCGCCTCCTTCGGCTTCGCGGAGGTGCGGGCGATCCCGCTCTCGGCGAAGAACGGCGACAACGTCGTGCTGCCCGGCGCCGCCGCCGGCTGGTACGCGGGCGAGCCGCTGCTGCGCTACCTGGAGACGGTCCCCGTCCACGAGGCCGCGCAGGCCGCGCCCTTCCGCCTCGCGGTGCAATGGGTCAACCGGCCGAACTCCGAGTTTCGCGGCTTCTCGGGCCTGATCGCCAGCGGCAGCGTCCGCCCCGGCGACCGGGTGGCGCTGGCCCCCTCCGGCCGCACCACGACGGTGGCGCGCATCCACACGGCCGACGGCGACCTCGACACGGCCTGCGAGGGCCAGTCGGTGACGCTGGTGCTCGCGGAGGAGGTCGACGTCTCGCGCGGTGCCGTCATCTCGGCGGCCGATGCGCCGATCCGGGTGTCGGACAGCCTCGACGCGCGCCTGTTCTGGGCGGCCGAGACCGATCTGGTGCCGGGCGCGACGCTCTTCGCCAAGGTCGGCACCGCCACCGTCAACGCCGTGGTCTCGGCGATCCTCACCCGCATCGATCCCGAGACCGGACAGGCGGGCCCGGCGGACAGGCTCTCGGCCAACGACATCGGCGACGTGACCCTGACCCTCGACCGGGGCGTGGCCGTCGATCCCTACGCGGAGAACCGCGATACCGGCAGCCTGATCCTGATCGACCGCGAGACCACCGACACCGCCGCCCTCGGCCTCGTCCTGGCGCCCCGCGCGCAAGCGGCCGTGGACGCCGCTCCGGCGGCCGGGGAGAGCGCGCCCAGGGGAGGCTTCCTCACCGGCCTGCGCCGCCTGTTCAGAGCCGGCTAATATCGCGACGAACGGACCGTCGCGACATCGTGAACCGGGCCGGACGCCGAGCAGGCGTCCGGCCCGTGTCGCTTGCGGACACACGGGCTCCCTTGCCCTTTCATCCCGCCGCCCGAGGTAAGCCCTCCGGCGGAGCGCCCCATGCCGGGGCGACCTGTCCAAACCGTCATGTCGCGCAAAGCCCGAGGCAATGCCGCATGCGGTGATATCGCGACACGGCCACGCTTCACCCAAACCCCGCGTCGGCCGCGACAAGGAGGACCCAAGTATGTCGACACGCTGGATGCTCGGCGTCAGCGCCGCTCTCGCGCTCGGCGGCCTCGGTGCCGTCTCCACGGCGAACGCCGCCCCGATCGGGCCTGGCGACGCCGCCGGCCTCGCCGGAGGCGCCACGGTGGAGCGCGTCGCCATGGGCTGCGGCCCCGGATTCGGCCGCGATGCCTGGGGGCGCTGCCGTCCCTTCGCCCGCCCGCGCTACTATGGCGGTCCGCGCTGCTTCTGGCGCCCGTCCCCGTTCGGTCCCCGGCGCGTCTGCCGCTACTGAGCGGACAAGCGTCCTATCGCGAGCGCCCCCCGGATCACCGCATCCGGGGGGCGCCGTCGTTTCGGGCCCCGCGACAGGCTTGCGACGGATGCATGACAAAGGCGGTGCGCGCCTTCCGCCGGCGTCTTGCCCGCCTGGAATGCCAGGACTAGGGTCCGCGCGCCCGCAAAACCGGGCCCCTCGCAGACGACCACCGATCACCGGAGACGACCGACATGGGCTTTCTTGCCGACGCCCTTTCCCGCGTGAAGCCCTCCGCGACCATCGCGATGACGCAGAAGGCGCGCGAGCTGAAAGCCGGCGGCATGGACGTCATCAGCCTGTCGGTGGGCGAGCCGGACTTCGATACGCCAGACCACATCAAGGAGGCCGCCATCGAGGCGATCCGGCGCGGCGAGACCAAGTATCCGCCCGTCTCCGGCATCGTTCCGCTGCGCGAGGCCATCGTCAAGAAGTTCAAGCGCGAGAACGGGCTCGACTACAAGGTCTCGCAGACCATCGTCGGCACCGGCGGCAAGCACGTCATCTACAACGCGCTGCTCGCCACCCTGAACCCCGGCGACGAGGTCGTGGTGCCGCGCCCCTACTGGGTGTCCTACCCGGAGATGGTGGTGCTGTGCGGCGGCACGCCCGTCTTCGCCGAGACCGACATGGCCCACGACTTCAAGCTCCAGCCGGAGGAGCTGGAGCGCGTCATCACGCCGAAGACCAAGTGGATCATCCTCAACTCGCCCTCGAACCCCTCGGGGGCCGCCTATTCCCGCGCCGAGCTGAAGAAGATCACCGACGTGCTGATGCGCCATCCGCAGGTCTGGGTGCTCACCGACGACATGTACGAGCATCTCACCTACGGCGATTTCGAGTTCGTCACCCCGGCGCAGGTGGAGCCCGGCCTCTACGACCGCACGCTCACCATGAACGGCGTCTCCAAGGCCTACGCGATGACCGGCTGGCGCATCGGTTACGCCGCCGGCCCCGAGCAGCTCATCAAGGCCATGGACTTCGTGCAGGGCCAGCAGACCTCGGGCGCCTCCTCCATCTCGCAATGGGCGGCGGTGGCCGCGCTCGACGGCACGCAGGAGCATCTCGCCCGCTTCAAGGCGGCCTTCCAGGAGCGGCGCGACCTCGTTGTCTCGATGCTGAACCAGGCCACCGGCCTGAAATGCCCGTCGCCGGAGGGCGCCTTCTACGTCTATCCGTCCTGCGCCGCGCTCATCGGCCGCAAGACGGAATCCGGCAAGACCATCGAGACCGACGAGGATTTCGTCACGGAGCTCCTCCAGGCCGAGGGCGTCGCCGCCGTCCACGGCTCGGCCTTCGGGCTCGGCCCGAACCTGCGCATCTCCTACGCCACCTCGAACAAGGCGCTGGAGGAAGCCTGCACCCGCATCCAGCGCTTCTGCGGCTCGCTGCGCTGAGACGTTTCCGGGCGCCGGTTCAGGCCGGCGCCCGCCTCGCTTGCCCGAGACGTACGCCGGAACCGCCCCTCGCGGGCGGACGTTCTCCCATGGTCAAGGTTGCCGCTCCCCGGCAGCCCCGACAGGGAGGCATCCGATGACGCTGTTGATCTCCTGCCCCGCCTGCCAGCACCGCATCTCCGCTCGGGCGATCGCCTGCCCGTCCTGCGGACATCCCACCGGCACCGCATCGGCCGCAGACCGGCAGGGTCTCGCCCGCATCGCCGGCGGGGTCGCCGTGAGCTACATCTCGACCACGACTCTGGCCGGCCTTGCGCTCGGCGTCGTGATGTTCGTCTGCGCCGCGGCCGTGCTCATCACCCTGATCCTGTCGCAGCACTGAGCCGACCTTCGGCGGCCGCCGGTTGCCCCACGGCCGTGCTCGGCCTACATCCGCGCTCCCCTGCCGCCGATGCGTCCGATGGTTTCGCGAGCCCTCTCGGGCCGGCATGGCGGCGGGGCTTGCAGTGACGGGGCGGCGCGGACCAGTTCTCTGCGCCGTTCCTGTGAGGCTCAGTGGGCCGGGTCGCTGCAAGCGTGTCGGGAGCGCGGGGAACAGGAACCGCGGCCCCGGCGCATGGCCCACGGACTTGGCCCATGGACTTGGCCCATGGACTTGGCCCATGGACTTGGCCTACGGAAACGCGCCCCTCGCTCGCTTGCCTCATTCCGGGACCGGCCGTCCGGCCGCCTGGAAGCGCTTCATTCACGATCCCGATGGAAGATGCAGGCAGGCCGGGGAACCGGCCGCGTGTTCCTGCGTCACTTCGGGCCTGACCATCATGCGGCGCCTCGTCACCGGCGGCATCAAGGCGATCCTGGCCATCGCCGCGCTTTCCACGGCGGCCCATTGGGCCATGCGCATGAACCGCGCGCCGAGCCCGCTCACCACGGCCATCGCGGCGATGCCCGACCCGGCGACCACCGGCTCCATCGATCAGCGCCGCGTCGAGCGCCCCGTGCCCGACGCGCCGAAGGCCGAGCCCGTCACGCGCGGGCTCGACCAGCGCCATCTCTCCATGCTGATCGCGGGAGCCGGAGCCGCCGCTCCCGCCGCCGCGGCGAAGCCGGCCGCGAAAGCCGCCGCGAAGACGCCCGCCAAGCGCTGAGCCGGCAAACGTCCATCGCGATGCGGGGTCCGGCCACGCCCGTCAGGCGGCGAGCTTGCGCGGCTCGTGCCGCCCCTCCTTCACCTCCTCCACGATCTTGGCGCAGAAGGCTTCGAGATCGCCCGGATTGCGGCTCGTGACGATGCCGCGATCGGTGACGACCTCACGGTCGACCCATGTCCCGCCCGCATTGATGACATCGGTGCGGATCGAGGCGTAGGAGGTCATCTCCAGCCCCTTGGCGGCGCCGACCTCCACCAGCAGCCACGGCGCGTGGCAGATGGCGGCCACGGGCTTGCCGGAGGTGAGAAAGGCGCGGATCAGGTCGAGCGCCTTCGGCTCCAGCCGCAGCTTGTCCGGGTTGATCTGTCCGCCGGGCAGCACCAGGGCGTCGTAATCCTCGGCATCGACCGCCTCGGCATCCTTGTCGACGGCGACGCTCTTGCCCCAATCGGTCTTGTCCCAGCCACGGATCGTGTCCCGGTTCTCGCGGGACTTCGGGGCGGCGACATGCACCGTCGCCCCGGCACGGGTGAGCTCGGTCTGCGGCACCGTCAGCTCGCTCTGCTCGAAGCCGTCGGTGGAGAGGATCAGGATCTTCGCCTGCTTGATATCGGCCATGAAAGACCTCCATGTCGGTGGGGGATACCCCGCCAACCAGGGGCGCCGCGATGGGTTCCGACACGGCGGGGAGGCGTCTCGCCGTGCGGAACCGTTCCTCCCGGCGGCTTGTTCAACCGCCATCCCCACACAGCGAGAGGAAGAGCCGCATGGCCAATCCCGGCCTCCCGACCCCCGAACCCACGCCCGGCGGCGGCATCCCCGGCGACATGCCGCCTCCGCCGATCCCCGACGAGGAGCCGGATATCGGGCCGACCGGCCCGCGCACGCCCTATCCCGTGAACGATCCCGGCATCGGCGACCCCGACGCGCCGGGCTCCGAGCCGGACTACCTGCCCGGAGGCCCCACCGACCCCGGCGTCCGGCGCTGAAGCGCGCTCCGGCGGCGGTCGGTGGCCTCGTGGTCAGTGACCGCCGTGGGAGGCACGAACGTCGCGCGGGGCGTTCAGGATCTCCGAGAGGCTCGTCGCGACGTGGCGGGCCTCCTCGTCGGTGAGGCGGAGCTGGAACGGGGGCAGCGCGCCGGCTTGCAGCGCGACGACCGCCTGGCCCTGCTCGTCGGTGCCCACCTCGATCGCCGAGGAGGTCACGTCGAGCATGGCGATGTCCTCGTCGGAGAGATCCTCGGGGATCTCCGGGTCGGCGGGCTCGTCGATGGCGGTCAGCAACTGGCCCACCGCCCGCACCAGCGCGCGGGCGGCGCGGGCATCCATCACCACCGCCGTCGCCTGATCGTCCTTCTGGAAGGACAACTGGATATTCGCGCCTTCGAGGGAAACCGAGATGCCCGCCATGGATCGCCTAACTGCCTCTCCGACCTGTTCTATATGTCCCCTCGCGGAGGAAGACCACAGCGCGCGGGTCGCCGTGTCGCGCCCTGCCGGCGTCGTTTCGGACGCGTGAATGCACGGGGCCGGCCTTGCTGAGGCCACATGGAAAGCCTACATACGCAATCGGAGGGCCACGGTGAGACGGGTGCTCTCGAGGCCAGCGTCTCACGCCCTGCCGCTCATTCATATCGAGGACGAGGCCGTTTCGCGCGTTCTGCGAAGACGCATGGATTCGGCCGACGGACGAGACGAGGTTCTATTCGTGAATACTGGTACTGTGAAGTGGTTCAACGAGACCAAGGGCTACGGCTTCATCCAGCCCGATGACGGCGGCAAGGACGTGTTCGTTCACATCTCCGCCGTCGAGCGTGCCGGCATGCGCAACCTCATCGAGGGGCAGAAGGTCAGTTACGACATCGTGACCGACAAGCGCAGCGGCAAGGATGCCGTGGGCAGCCTTCAGGCGGCCTGAGGTCCTGCCGACCTTCTCAGGGCCGACGCCTTGACGACACGGCCATAGCCAACGGCCGACCCCCATCCGACGCTTCCGCCCTGCACAAGGTCCGGACGCGCCGGACGGAACATCAAACACCCATAACCAGAAACGACGGTGGGACGAGCCCTTTCAGAACGGGTTCCCGCCGAAGGGAAAGCACACCATCACCGCAATGATTTTCGAGTACACCCCGCGCCGCGCGGCGCGGTCGCCCGTCACGGACGCGGCGACCTTCAAGGTCGCGCGCCTGCGTCAGGCTCCGAGCCGCGGCGAGACCGCGCTCGACATGAGCCACCTGATCGATCTCTCCTACAACTACCATTCGCCGCGCGAACTGCGCTGGCATCTGGCGGACCGGCTCGGCCTCGCGCCGATGGCCGTCGCCCTGCGGGAATCCGCCCGCGCCTGAGCGCGCTCCGGCAGTATCCACGCCAACCAACGGCCCGCCGAGCCTCCGCTCGCGCGGGCTTTTCCATGCGCGCGGGTCCATACGGGCGGACGCTCAGCCCAGCGCCGCGACGATCCCTCCGATCAGCCCCGCCGGCGCGGCGATCAGTTCGCCATGGACGGGGTCGGGCCGGTTGTAGAGCGTCGGCCGGCCCGCGAGATCGCAGACCGCGCCGCCGGCCTCGCGCAGGATGAGATCGGCCCCGGCGAGGTCCCAGTCGCGCGCGTCCTTCGAGACCAGCCCCACGTCGATGGCGCCATCGGCGACGCGGGCGACGCGCAGGGCCAGCGACGGAATGCGCTCGATGCGCTCGAAGCCGGCATCTCCGCCGGGAGCCACGCCCCGCGCCAGCCTGTTAAACAGGGGCTTCGGGCCGGTGACGCGGGCGCCGGGCAGGGTCGTGCGCGACGACACCCGGATCGGGGCGCCGTCGCGGAAGGCGCCGTGCCCGGCGACGGCCTCGTAGGAATGGCGGCAGGCGGGGGCATCGACGATGCCGAGCACCGGCTGCCCCACCGAGAGCAGGGCGACGGCGATCGACCAGTCCCGATGCCCCGAGAGGAAGGCGCGGGTGCCGTCGATGGGGTCCACGATCCAGACGAGGTCGTGCTCCAGGCGCACCGGATCGTCGCGCGTCTCCTCGGAGAGCCAGGCGGCTTCCGGCAGCAGCTCGCTCAGGCGCACCTTGAGGAAGGCGTCGACCTCGACATCGGCCTCCGTGACGGGCGAGCCGCCGGCCTTCGACCAGACCCGCGCGCTCGTCTCGGCCCCCGGCTTGAAGAAGGGGAGCGCGATGGCGGCCGCTGCGCGGACCGCCTCTCGCACGGCCGGCATCAGCGCCAGCGCCGCCTCCGGTGACATCCTGTCGGGCATGGGCAACCGACCCTCGGCGATACGCTTGAACGCGAGCGTTGAACGCGAGCCGCAGCGAGCGCGACCAGTCTGGGGATCCCGACGAGCCGCGGCGACGGGCGCTGCGCGGCTTGGCCGGGAGCTTTGCTGCAACCGTTCTAAGGCGCCGGATCGAGCCTCACAAGCAGGGTTTACCGAACCTCACCGGATGCGTTGTCGCGACCGCGACAATGATCTGTTGAGCATCCGAATCGGTTGGACCGAATCCATGATCGCTTAACGCTGCCGCTTAAGGTCGCCTGAGCAGGTATCGAGGCATTTTGCTTGGGACAACGAGCGGCCCGAAAGAGGTCGCGGCTTGCAACAGGGCGTCAGGCAGATGAATACGAACCTGATCATGAGCACGACATCGACGGACGGCTGGCGGCAGGACGGAATCGGCGCGATCGACTTCGCGCTCTCCGTCACGACGCTGCCCGTGATCGGCGGCCTGCCTCATGCGGTCCGGCCGGCCGGCGTCGCGCTCAGTTTCGCCAGCGAGGCGGCGGAGGGCTGCGGCGAGGACCGCTTCTCGCTGGTGCTGGTCGACGGGCACGGCGAGCCGGTCTCGACCCTCGGGCCGTTCTGCGAGGAGGATGTCGTGGCGGTCTGGCGCGATCTCGCCCTCAAGAGCGGCCTGCCGCGCATGATCCTGCGCGAGGACGGCGGCCTCGCCGTCGTCGCCCCGCAGGTCGGGCGGCTGGCGCTCGGCGGCACCCGCATCCGCCGTCGCCACGGGTCGCTCGGCGAGCGCCGCCCGCGCTTTCTCACCCGCCGCAAGACCGGCCGTCTCCCGGCCCGTCCGCAGATCCACCGGAACGAGAACGAGATCATCGCCCGCTCCTGAGACCGATCAGGCGAGCAGCGAGCGAATCGCGGTATCCGCCGCGAGCCCCGCGAACAGAATCAGCCCCGCGTTCCGGTTCGAGCGGAACAGGGCGAGCGCCCCCCGGCCGTCGCGCTCCTTCAGCCGGTGGACCTGGGCGAACAGATGGGCCCCGAACAGGGCGAGCCCGAGCCAGCCGACGAGGCCGCTTCCCGCCCCGGCCATGGCCGCCGCGATCAGCGCCGCGCAGAGCCCGTAGCAGAGACCGACGGCCGCCTTCAGGCGCGTCCCGAAGAAGCGCGCCGAGGAGCGGATGCCGGCGATCTCGTCGTCCTCGATATCCTGCACCGCGTAGATCGTGTCGTAGCCGACCACCCAGGCGATCGTCCCCGCGTAGAGCAGCAGCGCCGGCGCATCGAGGCGCCCGAACGCGGCGACCCAGCCCATCAGCGCGCCCCAGGCGAAGGCGAGGCCGAGCACCGCCTGCGGCATCGGCATCACCCGCTTCATGAACGGATAGACCGCCACCGGCACCAGCGAGCAGACCCCGACGAGGATCGCGGCGGCGTTGAACTGAAGCAGGACGCACAAGCCGACCATCGCCTGCGCCGCGAGGAACACGGCGGCGGCCTTGGTGCTCACCTGACCGGAGGGGAGGGGGCGGCGGCGCGTGCGCTCCACCTGCGCGTCGAGGTCGCGGTCGGCGATGTCGTTATAGGTCGAGCCGGCACCGCGCATGGCCACCGCGCCGACGAGGAACAGCGCCAGATGGCGGATATCGGGAAAGGCAGCGCCCTTCGCGCTCGCGGCCAGCGCCGAGGACCACCAGCAAGGCAGCAACAGCAGCCACCAGCCGATGGGCCGGTCGATGCGCGCGAGGCGCAGATAGGGGCGGGCGGCGCGCGGCGCGAGCCGGTCGACCCAGTGCCCGGCGACGGCATCGGCGACGCCGACATCCTCGGCCCCGCCGCTCATGGATGGACTCGGGCGCGTGAGCGCATCATGCGCCCGTCGCCCGATTCTAGAGCGCGCCCTGGGGCATCTTGAACGAGCCGGTGAGGCCGGGACCGCCGAGCAGGCCGCCACCGCCGCCGTTCTGAGCCTGGGCGCGGGCCTGGGCTTCCATCTTGGTCGCCTGGGCCGCCACCGAGCAGACCTTGGCGCGGATGCCGGAGACCTTCTCGTGATCGGCCTTGAAGCCGTCGGCGAAGGAATCGGGGATCGAGCACCATTCCTTGTTGGCGGTGATCCATTTCAGGCCGGCGGCACCGTTGGCCTGGAGCTTGCCGAACAGGCCGCAGGCTTCCTGCGGGGTCATCTTCTTCTTGCTGTTCGAGGCCACGTTGGCCTTGGCCACGAGGTCCTTGCGCTCCTGGAGCGTCTTCTGGATCTCGCCGCACTCGGCGGCGGCCTGCGCGAAGGCCGCGCCGTTCATGAGCATGGCGCAGGCGAGCCCGCCCGCCACGATCGCGATGGTCTTCGAAAACATGGCTCGTCTCCCTTGTCGCCGATGCCCCGGCGGCCGCTCCGTCGCCGGGGCCGCCGAATCCGGGCGCGGTCCTGCCGTGCCTCGTCCCTGGGTTGCGCATAGGAATGTGGCACCAATCGAGCCGCGAGGGTTCTCGGGCTCGCGGCGGTGGGCAACATTCGGAAAACGAATGTGCATTGCATTCATGCAACACGTCGCGGGCCGGCCACGTTGACAGCCCCCGCATGAGCACGCGACGAAGCGGGGATGGCCGCCTACGACTTCACCGCGCCGCGCCTGTACGTGACGCCGGACCTCGCGGCCGGCGCCCGTCTTCCCCTGGACCGGGCCCAGGCGAACTACCTGCTCACCGTGCTCCGCCGGAAGCCGGAGGATCCGGTTCTCGTCTTCAACGGACGCGACGGCGAGTGGCGCGCGCGCCTCGACGCCACCGGCCGCAAGAGCGCGGATCTGGTGCTGGTGGAGCGCACCCGCGCGCAGACGCCGCGCCCGGATCTCGACTACCTGTTCGCGCCATTGAAGAGCGCCCGGCTCGACTACCTGGCCCAGAAGGCCGTGGAGATGGGCGCCGGCACGCTCCGGCCGGTCATCACGCGCTTCACGCAAGGGGACCGGCTGAACCGCGAGCGCCTGTCCGCCAACGCCGTCGAGGCGGCCGAGCAATGCGGCATCCTGACGATCCCCGAGATCGCCGAGCCGGTGAGGCTGCCGGCGGCGCTGGAGGGCCTGGCGCCGGAACGGCTGCTCGTGTTCTGCGACGAGGATGCGCCCGTCTCCGACCCGGTCGCGGCCCTGAGGGGCGCGGCCAGCCCCGCGTCTTCCCCGCCGCTCGCCGTGCTGGTCGGGCCGGAAGGCGGCTTCTCCGCCGAGGAGCGCGAGACGATCGCGCGGCGGCCCAACACGGTGGCGGTGTCGCTCGGCCCGCGCATCCTGCGGGCGGACACGGCGGCGGTGGCGGTGATGGCCCTGGTCCAGGCCGTCCTCGGCGACGCCCGCTGAACGCCCGCGTGCGCCCGCGCACATCGCCGGCCTTGAGACCGCCCGTGCGGCCGGGCATCTCCCGCCTCGGGGACGGCCCGGCGCGCGGGGAGGGACGCGTTGTCCGGTGCCGCCGGCTCGACTAAGAGACGCGACGTCCCTCCAGGCGGACGCGGGTCTCGAAGACGGACCTCAGCGCACCCGGCTTCCCGCAGCTCTTCCGCACGACGAGGCAGCGCATGGCGCGCGATACGTCCGACACGACCCCTCTCACCTCGCGCGCCGAGCTGATCGACTGGTTCGCGCAAGGCGAGAAACCGACCGAGCGCTTCGCCATCGGCACGGAACACGAGAAGATCCCGTTCTACCGCGCGAATCACGCGCCGGTGCCCTACGAGGGCGAGCGCGGCATCCGCGCCCTGCTCGAAGGGCTCTCGCGCGAGACCGGCTGGGCGCCGATCGAGGACGCGGGCAAGGTCATCGGGCTCGCCGCCGACGAGGGCGGCGCGATCTCCATCGAGCCCGGCGGCCAGTTCGAACTCTCCGGCGCGCCGCTGCCGGACGTGCACGCCACGGCGCGGGAGCTCGACGAGCATCTGGCGGCGACAAAGCGCGTCGCCGACCCCCTCGGCATCGGCTTCCTCGATCTCGGCATGAGCCCGAAATGGCGGCGCGAGGAGACGCCCGTCATGCCGAAGAGCCGCTACCGGATCATGGCGTCCTACATGCCGAAGGTCGGCACTCTCGGCCTCGACATGATGCTGCGCACCGCGACCGTGCAGGTGAACGTCGATTTCCGGTCCGAGCCCGACATGGTGCGCAAGATGCGCGCCTCGCTCGCGCTCCAGCCGGTGGCCACCGCCCTCTTCGCCAACTCGCCCTTCACGGACGGGCGGCCGAACGGCTTCCTCTCCCGCCGCTCCGAGATCTGGCGCGACACCGACGCCGACCGCACCGGCATGCTGCCCCAAGCCTTCGAGGACGGGTTCGGCTACGAGGCTTACGTCGACTGGCTGCTCGACGTGCCGATGTATTTCGTGAAGCGCGGCGACACCTATCACGACGTCAGCGGCGCCTCGTTCCGCGACCTCATGGCCGGCAAACTGGCGCAGTTGCCGCGCGAGTTCGCCACCGTCTCCGACTGGGCGAACCACGCCTCCACCGTCTTCCCCGAGGTACGCCTCAAGCGCTTCCTCGAGATGCGCGGCGCCGATGTCGGCGGCCCCGGAATGATCGCCGCGCAGGCCGCCTTCTGGACCGGGATCCTCTACGACGAAGGCTCCCTCGACGCCGCCCTCGACCTCGTCTCCGGCTGGACCGAGAAGACCCGCCAATGCGCCCGCGCCACCGCGCCCCGCCTCGGGCTGGCGACCCAGGTCGCCGGCCGCAGCCTGGGGGCCATCGCGGCGGAGGCGCTGGCGATCTCCCGGCGCGGCCTCCAGGCCCGCGCCCGCCGCGACGCGGAAGGCCGCGACGAGACGATCCATCTCCAGCCCCTCGAAGCCATCGTCGCCTCGGGCGAGACCCATGCCGAGCGCCGGCTCGCCGATTACGAGGGGCCGTGGAAGCGCTCCGTCGAGCCGGCCTTCGAGGCATGCGTATTCTGACCCTTCGCCGAGGGCACGCTTCCGGAAGCGCATGACGGGCTCTCGGTTCTTGTCAGGATGACGCGCTCGATGGCGCAGCCCGGCAGGGATGAGGACAGGGTCGTCCGGCTTGTGAATCAGCCCGGACCATCTCCGTCACCGCGTCCCTGCCATGCAAACTGCGAAAAAAGCCGTGGAAACGGGGGAGAATCGAGAGAGCTTCTGGCAAGCTTCGATACGCCGCCTTCATGCCCGGCGCATCGCTCATGCTCCCGCATGGCTCGGTCGTGACAGGTTCGGCACACGAGATGCGCGGGGGAGATATCCGCCTATGAAACTTGCCGCGATCGCCGCTGTTGTCGGCTCCATGCTTCTTGTCGGACTCGAAGGTGCATCCGCACAGAGTTCTTGCAGCGCATTTCAGTCGGTTTGCGCAGAACGCTGTCAACAGCGTGCGCCTCAGGACAGGAATTGCGTGTCCGACCATTGCACGCCCAAGCTTCGGGAATGCCGCTCGACCGGTTGCTGGCAGGAAGGTCAGCTCTATGGGGGCAAGCTGAGCTGCGACCTGAAAAAGAACTAATTCCTTGTCTGTTTCCGCTGTTCTCCCGCATGTCGCGAAGAGCCGGAAGCCACCTTTTCATAGCGAGGCTCGCACCGGTACCGCTGCCGGTTACGGTGCGCCGCCGCACGCACGGCCCGCCGAGGTCTTGCTAGCTGTCGGAACGCATCGCGGGCTTGGCCGTTGTATCGGCGTCATGAGCCCAATGCTGGAGGCATCATCCATGTCGCGCATCCTGACTCTCGCCCTCGTCGGCACCACCGCGCTCGGGCTCACCGCAGGCAGCTTCACCGCCGCCGAGGCCGCCCCCCTTCCCGCCGTGACCTCGGGGGTCGTCGGGGGCCCCGCCGCCACCGTCGATCAGGTCGGCTACCGCGGCTATTATCGCGGCGGTTACGGCTACGGCTATCGCCGCCGCGGCATCGGCCCCGGCGGTGCGCTGGCAGCCGGCGCCGCGCTCGGCATCATCGGCGGCGCCATCGCCGCGAGCCAGGCGCCCCGCTACGGCTACGGCTATCCCGCCTACGGCTACGGAGCCCCGGCCTATGGCTACAGCTATCCGGCCTACGGCTACGGATACCCGGCCTACTATCCCTACTGAACCGCGCGGGCGGCCCGGCTGACACGCCGGGCCGCTTTGGCCTAAGAGCCCGTCGACGGCCGGAGCGCCGCCGGCGGGTTCCCGCATGCCGTGACCGAAACGACACCGGACATCCCGCTGCTCGACCTGCGCGGCCTGAAATGCCCGCTGCCCGTGCTGCGTACCCGCAAGGCGCTGCTCGCCCTCGCGCCGGGGGAGCGCGTCGCCGTGCTCTGCACCGACCCGATGGCGGCCATCGACATCCCCAACCTGCTCCGCGAGGAGGGCGACCGGCTGGAAAGGCAGTGCCACGAGGATGGCACGCTGCGCTTCGTCGTCGTCCGGGGCGGCTGAACCGCCTCATTCCTGCTTCCCTGACGTCGTCTAAGCGGCTGCCGGCCGCGGGGGCCGCGGAGGACAGCATGGCACCACCCATCATCAGCGGCACGCGCGTCGTCCATGACGGCTGGAGCCGGTTCGTCGTCGCCGAGGTGACGATGCCGGACGGAAGCGTGCTCAAGCGCGAGATCGAGGATCACGGCCGCGCGGTCGGCGTGCTGCCCTACGATCCCGAGCGCAGGGTGGCGATGCTGGTTTCGCAGTTCCGGGCGCCGGCCTTCCTGGCGGACGGGTCCCCGGAGATGCTGGAGGCGCCCGCCGGCCTCCTCGACGAGCACGAGCCCGACGAGGGCGCCCGGCGGGAGACCTACGAGGAGACCGGCATCAATCTCGGGCGCCTCGAGAGCGTGGTGCGCGCCTTCGCCATGCCCGGCATCTCCACCGAGCAGATGGACCTGTACCTCGCCCCCTATGGCGAGCAGGACCGCTGCGGGCCGGGCGGCGGCCTCGCCGAGGAGAACGAGGCGATCACCCTGCACGAGCTGCCGCTCTCGGAGATCGCCGCCATGAGCGACCGGGGCGCCATCACCGACATGAAGACGCTGGTGCTCGTCTACGCGCTGCGCCTGCGCCACCCGCATCTGTTCGCGGGGGCGTGAGCGCGATCCCTCAAGGCGCCGGGCGCTTGTCGGCGGAGACGGTCCGCACCGGCGCGGACGCCGCCGGCCGCCAGACCACATGGCCGAACTCGCGCGAGGCGATGGCCGCGAAGCGCCAGGAGCGCACGAAGTAGCGTTTGAACAGCCGCCGGGGCGCGTGCAGGAAACGGAAGAACCATTCGAGCCCCATGCGCTGCATGAGCACGGGCGCGCGCGGCACCAGCCCGGCGGCGACGTTCAGCGCCTCGCCGACCGACAGGACCACGGGCGAGCCGAGCGCCTCGCCCATCCGGTCGACCCAGATCTCCGATTTCGGCGCGCCGACGCCCATCACCAGCAGCGTGGTGCCGTGGGCACGGACACGCTCCGCGAGATGGCGCCCATAGGCCGTGTCCTCCTCGAAGCCGAAGGGCGGCACCGCCGCGGCGATCGCCTCCGGCGGCAGGCCGTTCGCCGCGAATCGGCGGCGGATGGTCTCCGCCACGCGGTCGCTGGAGGCGACGAGAAACACGCGGGTCTCGGGCTCGGGGCGCGCCTCGAAGGCGGCGGCGAGCAGGTCGTGCCCGGTCATGCGGATGGCCTTGCGCGCGCCCAGGGCCCGCGCCAGCCAGACGAGCGGCAGGCCATCGAGGGTCCGCACGGCGGCGCCCTCATAGGCCTTCCGGAAGGCGGCATTCTCCGACAGGACGACGACGTGATCGATATTGGCCGTGACCACGAGGCGCGGGCCGATTGCGGGCATCGAGGCCGCCATCGCGAGCACCTCAGTGGCCGATCCGGTGGAGAACACCGTTCCGAACAGGCGCAGGCTCATGCCGAAGACCTCAGAAGGCGTGGACGGAACGGGCGGGGACGGAGGGCTCTCGTCGGCGCGCCCGGCGGCGGCGGGGAGCGCCGGCATCTCCGCGGCCGGCGCGGTAAGGCCGGACCGCTCCAGAATCAGCGCCCGGCGCAGTTCCTCGAGATTGGCCGCCCCGTCGACGAGCGCCTGGATCTCGGCCGCGCCGATCCCGCGCTTCCGGGCGCCGCGCTGCTGCGCCGTGGCTCCCTCGCCAGCAGGGCCTCCATCCGCGAGGCGCTCCAACCCCTGCCCGGTCGCGGGCCGCCCATGCCGGCGATGTCGAAAGCGGTGCGCCATCACGGCCTCGTCGCGTCCCGATGCACTGACGATCTCACGCATCGGCCGCCCGGAAGCTGCGCGCGGCCACCGGCAGGTCGGCCTTGCGTGAGGCGGGGCGGCGCTCCTCGCGGCGGTCGCCGAGCATCAGGGCGATGCCCGCCCCGAGGATCAGGCCGAGGACGAGGGCCACGGGCAGCACCACCTTCGGGGAGGGCGGCCAGGTCCGGGTGCGCGCCGGGGTGGCGGGCGAGATGATGCGCACGTTGGTGGTGTTCAGCCGCTCCTGCTCGCTCGCCTCGCGGGCGCGCCGCAGATAGGCCTCGTAGACGCCCCGGCGGGATTCGAGGGAGCGCTCCAGCTCGCGCAGGCCCACATTGGCCCGGTCGCTGGCGACGGTCTCGGTCTTCACACGGTCGAGATTCTTGCGGACGGCGGCCTCGCTGGCGGCGGCGCGGTCGTAGTCCTTCTGCGTCGTCTCGATGATCCGCTCCTTCTCGCGCTGGATCAGGCGCTGGAGGTCGCGCTGCTGCGCATACTGCTCGGCCATGGCGGGATGGCGCTCGCCGAGACGGGTCGCGAGCTCGGCGGTGTTGCGCGACAGGGTCGCGAATTGCTGCCGCAGGGCCTGCATCTCGAGGGACTGGAGCATCTCGGGCAGGGCCGTGCCGGCATCGCCGAGCTTCATGCTGCGCGCCTGGTCGAGCCGCGAGCGCGCCTCCGCCGTGCGGATCGAGGCGGTGACGAGCTGCTGGTTGAGGTCGCTGAGCTGCTGGTCGGTGAGGAGCCGGCCGCTCGACGCCACGAGCTTGTTCGCCTCCCGGTAGGCGACGACCTTGCGCTCGGCGTCCTCGACGTCCTGGCGCAGGGCGTTGAGCCGGGCCGCGAGCCCGTCCGAGGCGCGCTTGGCGGCTTCCGTGCGCGCGGCGGCCTCCTCCGCGAAATAGGCGTCGCCGATGGCGTTGGCGATGCGGGCGGCCTTCTCGGGATCGCGCGACTGGACGTAGACGTCGATGACGAAGGTGCGCTCGGCCCGGCGCACGCCGAGCTTCAGCCGCAGGGTGTCGAGGGCGAGGTTGACGGGATCGCGGCTCGCGGGGGGCGGCAGCATGCCGAGCGCGCGCTTGAGGCCGTTGACGACCGGGTTGTCCCAATCGGGCCGCACGAACTCGTCGTCGTCCTGGAGGTTCAGCTTCAGGATCGCCCGGCGCAGCACGTTGTCGGACTGGATGACCCGCGCCTGACTCTCGGCCAGCGACACGCCGCTATCGGCCTGCGGGGTGCGGGCGCTGACGTCGTTCTCGATGACGCGCAGGTCGGACGGGTCGATCAGGACCTGGATGCTCGACGTGTAGGAGGGCGTCAGCAGGCCGAGCACGGCGATGGCGGTCGCCAGCATGAACAGGCCGCCGAGGATGATGAAGTTCGCGCCCCGCTTCAGGCGGCGCAGGATCGCTCCGAGGCTCGGGCGCTCGGGCTCGACCTGGGGCAGGACCACCTGCACAGGCTCGCCACGAAGGGGTGTCGCGAAGTCGAACATGGACATCGTTCCCTGACCTGCCTGCCGCGTCCCGCGTCCGGCGGGTGCCTGTTCCGATATGGAGCCCCTCTCGCCGGCTTTCGTGCCGTATCGGCACGGAAGTGACAGGAAGGGTAACGGACAAGCAACCAGTCGCATCCGTCGTGCCGTCCAGATAAACGGCTTTCCGTTTCCCCCGTCTTTCCGAAACCTCGCCCGATATCGCCCCGGACAGCTTATCTCGCGGGTTAAGATTAATGTCGTCTGCCGTTCAACGCTCGCATCCTCCCTCTAGGGAGGCGGCATCTCCAGCCCGACATCATCCGCCCGGCGCCGGGTCGGAGTCAAAGCGCGGGAACGAGGTTTTCCGGCCCGTAGGCCGAGGGTCCACTACGCACGAAATCGCGGAAGCGCCCGGCATCGGCGGCACAGAGCGCGTTCCACTGGGTCACGTTCGGTCGGGACAGGGCGGCGCGGCGGGCGAGATCGCCGGAGCGCGCGGCCTCCGCGACCGCGCGGGCGGCCGCCTCGGGCTCGCCGGGCCGAATGAACAGGGCGGAGGCGCCGAGCACCTCGGCGAAGATGTCGGCCTCCGGCGCCACCACTGGCAGGCCGCCATGCTGGACTTCGAGCAGGGGCAGGCCGAGCCCTTCCGCCTTCGAGGTCGAGAGCAGCAGGTGGCAGGTCTCGGCGAGCCGGCGCAGGGCGTCGTCGCCGATATAGCCGTGGACGGTGAGGAAGGGCGGGGGCGAGGCGAGGAAGTCGTGCCGGCCCCAGCCGACGCGGCCGACGATGTGCAGCTCGGCCGGGATGCCCGCCCGGTTGAGCGCATCCACCAGGGCGATGGAGGCGGGGTAGTCCTTGCGCGGTTCGATGGTGCCGATGGCGAGAATCCGCAGCGGCTCCCCCTCGCGATAAGGCGCCGCGCCGCTCGAACCGGCGAGGCCGAACACGTCCGCCACCGCCGGCCGCAGCAGCGCGACCATCGCATCCGGCGAGCAGTAGCGCCGGATATCGGCGCCGGTGGTGAAGGAGTTGGTGAAGATGCGCCGCGCGTAGCGCATGGCGAGCGCGAAGCCCGGCGTCATGTAGGCCCGGCTCTTCCAGTTCAGGTCCTGCGGCCGCGACAGCAGGAAGGTGTCGTGGACGTAGAACAGGCAGCGCTCGCCCATCAGAGCGCTCAAGGGGCCGGGCGGGAAGCCGGGATAGATGAACAGCGCGTCGCGCTCGGCGAGCGCCTTCGCCGGCAGGGTGAGCTGCTGGTCGAGGATCATCCGGGGCACGCCGCCGCTGCGGAACGGCACCACCTCGTGCGGCGCCAGCCGCTCGGGCGCGAACAGGTCGAGCGCCACCCGCTCGATCCCGGTGATGTGGCCACGGACATGGCTCTGGTCGACATAGATCCGGCGCGGCCGCGGCTCGTTCATGCTCGGACCTTCCTTGCGACCTGCTTGAGGCGGCTGGCGGCGAAAGCCGCGCGCCGCAGCCAGAGGGGCATCTCGCGGCCGAACACGGCCTGCTTCGCCTGCCGCAGACGGCGCACCAGCGGATGCGACGGGGCCGCCACCGTGCCGCCGGCTCCGGCGGCGCGGTCGGCGGCGAAGGCGAAGCGGCCGAGCATCTCGGGGGCGAACCGCAAGCGGCGCTCGGGCTCCGTCAGGATCCCGTCCGCCGAGAGGATCCCGTGCAGGGAGATCGCCGCCGCCGCGTGGCTGAAGCGGTTCTCCAGCGCGATCCGGCCGAAGGCGCCGAGGCGCCGGCGCGCGGGCTCGTCGGCGATGAGGTCTTCAAGCGCCGCCGCCAGGGCCTCCGGCGCCGGCTCCGCGAGGCGTCCGCTGACGCCGTCGATCACCGAGGTCGTCAGGCCGGTGAGCCGATAGGCGAGGGTCGGGGTGCCGCACAGGCCCGCCTCGAGCGGCGTCTGCCCGAGGGTCTCGTAGCGGCTCGCGGTGACGTGGAGATCGCAGGCGCCGTACCAGTCGGCGAGCCGCGCCTCCTCGCCGATGGGGCCGGGGGAGAACAGGTTGGGCAGGCCGAGCCGGGCCGGATCGTCAAGCCGCCCGATGGCGACGAACCCGACGCCGGGCCGCGCCACGCGCCTCAACGCGGCGAGCAGGTCCGAGAAGCCCTTGTCCGGCGCGTCGACGATCACCGCCGAGAACATCACCAGCGTATCCGTTGCCGGCAAATCGAGGCGTCGGCGCAGGGCCGCGCGGTCCGCCGGGCGAAACACGCCCGTGGGGATCGCCAGCGTCACCCGCGACACCTTCGCCCCGGCGGGTGCGAAGGCATGCGCCTGCGCCTCCGTCCAGGCGGAGTTCGCGAGCAGGCGCGGCGCGCGAGGGCCCGCCAGGACGGCGCGCTTGCGCCGATGCATGGCGGCGATGCGGCCCGGCGCGAGCTGCGGCGCCTCGTCCGGCGTCGGGCAGGCCGCCGTGCAGCCGGTCTCGATCAGGGCGCAGCCCTTCGGATGGGCGCAGCGTCCCGTGAGCGGGAACAGGTCGTGCAGGACGGCCGCCACCGGCACCTCCGCCGCCATCCGGCCGAGTACGTCGAGGCTGCGGGTGGCCCCGTGCAGGTTGCCCGCCAGCACCCAATCGAACCCGCCCTCGCGGACGCGCCCCTCGGCGCGCGGGAAGACGTCCGTCCATTCGGCCGCCGCCGGGGGCGATTCCTCGGCGAGGTTGAGGGGCTCCACCCGGTGCCCGGAGAGCGACAGCGCCTCTTCCAGCCGGCGATGGGCGATGCTCGCGCCGCCGGCATGGCCGGTGCCGGAGAGCGAGGCGACGGACAGGGTCCGGCCGCTCCGTTCGGAGGAGCCGGGCGCCGCGCGCTGGAGCAGCACCGGCCGGCCGATGCGAACCAGCAGAGCCCCGCGCGCCGCCAGACGCGACCACCAGGCCGCCGGTCCGTCGCCCTCGAGACCCGCGACGGCGCGGCGCGAGAAAAGGATCTCGCCGCCGGTGAAGTCGCCGCGCTCGTCGGCCGCGACGCCGGCGAGGGAGGGCGTGTCGAGCCCCAGCACGCGCTCGGCGAACAGCACCCGCAGTCCCGCCACGGCCGCAGCCCCGGTCAGCGCCGCCTCCAGCGCGAGGGCCGCCAGGGCGCCGGGGGCGAGGAGGTCGCCGGAGCGCAGGATCAGGACGGAATCGGCATCGCAGGCGCCAAGGGCGGCCGGAACCTCCCGCGCGGCGAGGACGATGCGGTCGCTCTCGGGATAGTCCTGGCGCGCCGCCGAGGCGAGGCTGTCGGCGGCCGCGCCGGGGCCCTCCACGATCAGGACCCGGACCTGCGGCCATGCCGACCCGTCCGGCAGGGTGCCGGGTCTCGGGAGCGCCGGCTCCGGGTCGCCGTGAGGCCAGCCGGCGACGCCGTGGGCGTCGGGCAACGCTCCCGGCGAGGACGATTCGGGTGGACGTGTCACGCTGGAAGGACCGTGCCTCGACGGCGCGAAGCATCGCAGGCAGAGATGAAGAGCGTCTTGCCGCGATGACGGACGCTCCCCGGCCCCCTATGCTCCGTCCCACGTCAGGACCGGAGAGTGACATGGCCCCGCCGCAGGACACCGCCCGCGCCTTCGTGCCGCTGTCGATCGCCGTGCTCACCGTGTCCGACACGCGCTCGCGGGCCGACGACCGCTCGGGCGACACCCTGGAGCAGCGCCTCACGGAGGCGGGCCACCGGCTCGCGGCCCGCTCCATCGTGCCCGACGAGATCGACGCGATCCGCCGGCAGGTGGAGAGCTGGGTGCGCGATCCGGGCATCGACGTGGTCGTCACCACCGGGGGCACCGGCTTCACCGGGCGCGACGTCACGCCGGAGGCCCTCGAACCCCTGTTCGAGAAGCGCATGGACGGCTTCTCCGCCGTCTTCCACCGCATCTCCTACGACAAGATCGGCACCTCGACCCTCCAGTCGCGCGCGACGGCCGGGGTTGCGGGGGCGACCTACATCTTCGTGCTGCCGGGCTCCCCCGGCGCCTGCCGCGACGCCTGGGACGGCATCCTCGCCCAGCAGCTCGACTACCGCCACCGGCCCTGCAACTTCGTGGAGATAATGCCCCGCCTCGACGAGCACCTGCGCCGCGGCGCCTCGATCACGGCCTGAAGGTCTCCCTCCCCCCGTTGCGGCGGAGGGTGGCCCTCGCGTCAGCGAGGGTCGGGAGAGGGGAGCGCCGTATCCGGAGAGGGCGCTCCCCTCTCCCGACCCGCTTCGCGGGCCACCCTCTCCCGCAGCAGGGAGAGGGGGCGCAGGGCGACGCCGAACGCACGACCCGAAACCGTAAAAGACCGTTCGACCGGCCTCCGAAAATCAGGCGCGTTCCAGCCTCGCGTTCAGCAGGCGCGGCTTGAGGCGCGGCATCATGGTCGGGCCGGCGACGAGGCGCTCGCGGCGCACGAGATCGCCCGCGCGCACGCCCTTCACGCCGATGACCCCCTCGCCATGGGCGGCGAGGCGGGCGGGCAGGCCCGCGTGAGGACGGCGCAGGCGCGCCAGCGCGACCTCCGGCCGGGCCGTGTTGACGAAGCGGTCGAGGGTGCGGATCCAGCCCTCGGCCGGCACGTCCCCGGCATCGAGGCAGAGCACCCAGTCACGCCGCGCCGCCCTGGCGCCGGCCGACCAAGGGCTCGCGCCCCCGGCGCGCACCACCAGCGTCGCCCCGGTGCCCTCGGCGACCGTCACGACGGATTCGTGCGCGGCGCCCGTCACGATCACCGCATCGGCCACGAGCCCGGCGGCGACGCCGCCGACGAGGGCGCTCAGGGTGTCGGCCAGCCGTTCGATCGCATCCGGATCGGCCGGGCGGCCGATATAGGTCAGAGCCGATATCATACGCGCCCATAACCGGATTTCGGCTTGAGGAACAGAAATCCGCGTCCCGCGCGCGCATTCGCCGGCCGTGCCGTCACGATCCCTGGGGGTTGCCGGCGGCTGCGGCATTCTTCGCCGCAAATGTTCGTGTTATGTTCTTTTCCATGCCGAGCCGCGATCCCGAATCCTCTCCCCCTCCGCGCCGCCTCGCCGCCAGCGAGAAGGCCGCCGGGACGCGGCGCGGGCGCGGCGCCACCGCCAATCCCGACGGCCGTTTCGAGGCGACCCGGACGGACGCCTTCGACGACGGCTGGGACAGGCCGGAGCCCGAGGGCCCGCTGCGCACCACGGTGACGCGGGAGGCGGCGCGCAGCATCATCAGCCGCAACGCCTCGCCGGACATCCCCTTCGACCGCTCGATCAACCCGTATCGCGGCTGCGAGCACGGCTGCATCTACTGCTTCGCGCGGCCGAACCATTCCTATGTCGGGCTCTCGCCGGGGCTCGATTTCGAGACGCGGCTCTTCGCCAAGCCCGACGCCGCGAAGCTCCTGGCCAAGGAGCTGTCGGCGCGGGGCTACACCCCGCGCACCATCGCGCTCGGGACCGCGACGGATCCCTATCAGCCGATCGAGCGCAGCCACCGCATCACGCGGAGCGTGCTGGAGGTGCTGCTGCGCTTCCGCCACCCCGTCGGCATCGTGACGAAATCGAACCTCGTGGTACGCGACGCCGACATCCTGTCGGAGATGGCGGCCCTGAACCTCGTCAAGGTCGCGGTGTCCGTCACCACCCTCGACCCCGATCTCGCCCGCCGCATGGAGCCCCGCGCGCCGCATCCGCGCCGGCGCCTGGAGGCGATCCGCGCCTTGAGCGAGGCGGGCATCCCGGTGATGGTGATCGCGGCCCCCATCATCCCGTCCCTGAACGATCACGAGATCGAGGCGATCCTCGCCGAGGCGCGGGCCTGCGGCGCGCGGGAGGCGAGCCATGTCCTGCTGCGCCTGCCGCACGAGCTCGACGATCTCGTCTCGGACTGGTTCGCCGAGCATTTCCCCGGACGCCGGGAGCATGTCTTCTCGCTGATCCGGCAGGCGCGGGGCGGCAAGGTCTACGATGCCGCCTTCGGCCGGCGGATGGTGGGCGAGGGGGCCTATGCGGAGCTGATCGCGCGGCGGATGCGGCTGGCGCGGGAGCGGCTCGGCTATCCGTCCGAACGGCTCGGGCTCGACGCCTCCGCCTTCACGGTTCCGCGCGCCCAGCTCTCGCTGTTCTGATCTACCGGGCTCCGAACCCGCGCGTGAAGGTCAGGCGGTGGTGGGGGCTGCGCCCGCGCGCGAACAGCCCGGCCCGGTGGGCGGCGGTGCCGTAGCCGACATTGCGCTCCCAGGCGTAGTCCGGGTAGCGCCGGGCGAGCACCCGCATCAGCCGGTCCCGGAAGGTCTTGGCGACGATGGAGGCCGCCGCGATCTGCGGCACGAGGCGGTCGCCGCCGATCACCGCCCGGCAGGGCTGGCTCAGGCCGGGGATGGCGTCGCGTCCGTCGACCAGCACCGGCCCGTCGAGTCGCAGGCGCAGCACCGCCCGGCGCATGGCGTCGAGGGTCGCCGCGCGCACGTTGATGCGGTCGACGAGTTCCCGCGATCCGGCCGCGAGCGCCACGCGGGCATGGGCCCGGATCAGCGGGCTCAACGCGTCGCGGACGGATTCCGGCAGCTTCTTGCTGTCGTCGAGGGCGGCGAGCAGCGCCGGGGGAATCGCGGCGGGATCGAAGAACACCGCCGCGACCACGACCGGGCCGCAGAGCGCCCCGCGACCGACCTCGTCGCAGCCGATGGCGACAGGGTACTCGGCGGCGCGGGCGGGATCGAAGACGGGGACGACGGGGCGGGCCATGCCGTCCCCATGGCATCCCGCGCGGGCCGCGTCACCGGGCCGGCGGCGAAGCTCAGCCGAGCTCGACCGCCCGCGCCGGACGCCGCCCCCAGGAACGTCGCGGAGAGGGCGCGCGGGCATGGGCGGATTCGATATTGGCGTAGAACTGCCGCGCGCTCTCGGCCCAGGTATAGCGCAGGGCCTCCTCGCGGCAGGTCTCGCGCGGGATGCGCAACGCCGCGAGCGCCGCCGTCCGCAGGTCGCGGTCGAGCACGCCGGCTTGCGTCCCGCCGATCACGTCGAGCGGCCCGGTGACGGGATAGGCCGCCACCGGCAGCCCGCAGGCGAGCGCCTCCAGCAGCACGATGCCGAAGGTGTCGGTGAGGCTCGGGAACACGAAGACGTCGGCGGCGGCGTAGATCCGGGCCAGCGCCGGACCGGTCTGCGTGCCCAGGAAGGCCGCGTCGGGGGCGAGCGCCTCGAGGCGGGCGCGGTCCGGCCCGTCGCCGACGATCACCTTGGTGCCGGGCAGATCGAGGGACAGGAAGGCGGCAATGTTCTTCTCCACCGCGAGCCGGCCGACGAACAGGAAGTGCGGGCGCGGCAGGTGGTCGAGCGCGTCGGAGGCCTGCGGCCGGAAGAGCTCGGTGTCGACGCCCCGCGTCCAGCGCAGCAGGTTGGTGAAGCCCCGCGCGGCGAGGTCGCGCTCCAGCGAGGGCGTGCTCACCATGGTGGCGCAGGCCGCCCCGTGGAACCGCCGCAGCCAGGCGTAGCTCCAGGATTCGGGCACGGGGGCGCGCGCGGCGAGATATTCGGGAAAGCGCGTGTGGTAGCTCGTGGTGAAGGGGCGGCCCTCCGCGAGGCAGTAACGGCGCGTGGCGTAGCCGACGGTGCCTTCGGTGGCGATGTGGACATGGGTGGGGGCGAGGTCGCTCCAGCGCTCCGCCACCTTGCGCTTGGTGGCGTAGGCGAGCCGGATCTCGGGATAGCCCGGCATCGGCAGCGAGCGGAAATCCTGATGCGTCAGGAAGACCGGATCGTAGCCGAGGGCGCGGCCGGCGATCTCCATGTGCTCCAGGGAGCGCACCACGCCGTTGACCTGCGGATGCCAGGCATCCGTGGCGATGAGCAGCCTCACGCGACGGCCCGCCGTCCCGGCAGCGCCTCGGGGGGCCGGGCGGCGGCGGCCGCTTCCGCCTCGGCCCGCTCGCGCAGGATGCGGGGGTAGTAGAGCACCTCCATGGTGCCGTCGTAATGCTCGGCGATGGCCGTGCAGGATTCCACCCAGTCCCCGGTGTTGAGGTAGCGCAGGCCGTCGATGTCGCGGTTGGCGGCATGGTGGATATGGCCGCAGATCACCCCGTCCGCCCCGTGGCGGCGCGCCTCGGCGGCGAGGAACTCCTCGAACTTGCCGATGAAGTTGACCGCGTTCTTGACCTTGAGCTTCGCCCAGGCCGAGAGCGACCAGTAGGACAGGCCGAGCCGGCGGCGGACCTTGTTGAGGAAGGTGTTCACGAACAGCGCGAGGCTGTAGGCGCCGTCGCCGAGATAGGCGAGCCAGCGAGCATGGCGCACAACCATGTCGAACTGGTCGCCGTGGATCACGAGGTAGCGGCGCCCGTCCGCGCCGGTATGGATGCGGCTCTCCGCGACCTCGACCCCGCCGAAGGTCATGCCGATATAGTCGCGCAGGAATTCGTCGTGGTTGCCGGGCACGTAGGTGACGTTGGTGCCTTTTCGGACCTTGCGCAGCAGCTTCTGCACCACGTCGTTATGCGCCTGCGGCCAGTACCAGCCCGACTTGAGCTGCCAACCGTCGACGATGTCGCCGACGAGATAGATCTCGTCCGCGTCGTAATCCCTCAGGAACCCGAGGAGCATTCCGGCCTGGCAGCCCTTCGTGCCCAGATGCATGTCGGACAGGAACAGGGTGCGGACGCGGATCGCCTTCTCCGTCTCGTCGGCCACGGGCATCTCCCCAATCGGCGGTCCCGGCTTCTTCGCGGCTGACCCAAACCGTAATCCCGTATCAGTTTGATGACGCCGGCCCGGCGCTGCTGCGCCGCCGAAAGCGTTGAGCGGGTGCAGCACGGAGGATGCGGCGCAGGAGAATTTTTTGAGCCGCACCAAAGATTTTTCAGTTTTCCTTCCCCGTCCGGGGCGTCCATAAGTCGGGCATCGACGGCGCCCGGCCCTCAGGGTCGGCGGCGCCGGGAAGGAAGGTGTCATCAACGCCCGGACCATGCTTGCATGCACGGCCCGGCGGCCGCATTGAGGGCGCGGCAATTCGGAGGCGACCGGCGACATCCCGAACGGGACGCGTCGCGATCGCGGGCGGCTCGATCTCGCTCCCGCCGCTCCGGATCGCCGCCATGCCTGAAACCGGGGGCGGGATCGCGGCGCGAGCCGGGACCGGCCCGTCGCCCCGACCCGATGTCGCCCCGGCCGGCCGTGGACGGCGCCGGACCACGCTTGGACCATCACACACGCCGGCCGCGCCCATGGCCGGCCATCGACAGGATCTCGGAGGAAACACCATGACGGCAACGAGAAGGCCCGGACGCAACCACCTGTTCGTGCCCGGCCCGACCAACATCCCGGATCGCGTGCTGCGCGCCATGATGGTCCCGTCCGAGGATCACCGCTCGGTCGATTTCCCCAAGCTGGTGAAGCCCCTCCTCGAGGACACCAAGAAGATCTTCGGCTCGACCGACGGCACCGTCCTGCTGTTCCCGTCCTCGGGCACCGGCATCTGGGAGTCGGCCCTCTCGAACACCCTGTCGCGCGGCGACAAGGTGCTGACCTCGCGCTTCGGCCAGTTCAGCCATCTCTGGGTCGACATGGCCCAGCGCCTCGGCCTCGACGTGATCGTGCAGGACGAGGAATGGGGCACCGGCATCAACCCGGCCCGGATCGAGGAGGCGCTGCGCGCCGACAAGAACCACGAGATCAAGGCCGTCATGGCGGTCCATAACGAGACCGCCACGGGCGTGACGAGCGACATCGGCGCCGTCCGCAAGGCGATCGACGCCGCCGGCCACCCGGCCCTGCTCTTCGTCGACGGCATCTCCTCCATCGGCTCGCTGCCCTTCAAGGCCACCGAGTGGAAGGTCGACTGCGCCATCGCCGGCTCGCAGAAGGGCTTCATGCTCCCGGCCGGCCTCGGCCTCATCTGCATCAGCCCCAAGGCGCTCAAGGTCGCCGAGGGCGGCACCGGCGGCAACAACGACCGCCTCGCCCATGTCTATTTCGCCTGGGCCGACCACCTGAAGCAGAATCCGGGGGGCTACTTCCCCTACACCCCGTCCCTGCCGCTGCTCTACGGCCTGCGCGAGGCGCTCGCCTGCGTGGCCGAGGAGGGCCTGGAGAACGTCTACCACCGCCATCACGTTCTCGCCGAGGCGACCCGTCAGGCTGTGGCCGCGTGGGGCCTCAAGCCCTGCGCCAAGGAGGCCAAGTGGAACTCCGACACCGTCACCGCCATCGTGGTGCCGGAAGGGATCGACGCCGCCAAGATCATCAAGCACGCCTATGAGCGCTACAACCTCGCTCTCGGCGCCGGCCTGTCTCAGGTCGCCGGCAAGGTGTTCCGCATCGGCCACCTGGGCGATCTGAACGAGCTGTCGCTGCTCGGCGCCATCGCCGGCGCGGAGATGGCCATGCTCGACAACGGCGTGAAGGTCACGCCCGGCTCCGGCGTCGCCGCCGCGTCGAGCTACCTGCGCGAGAACCCGCTCTCGAAGGCCTGAGCGGCCCGTCGCCGGCCCCCTCCCGAGCGGGAGGGGCCATCGAGGCGGCGCCGCACAAGAGCGCGCCGATTGCGCCGGGTGCCGTCCTCCCATCGGCCTCTTCCCTCGCGGGGAGGGGCCGCGGTCTCGAAGGTTCGACCGCACCCGCCGGAGGCTAGGAGAGGGCATTCATGACGCAGACAATCGTTTTCCTCGATCGCGAATCCCTCGACGCCAAGGTGCGCGCGTTCAACTTTCCGCACAGCTACACGGAATACGAGTCGACCTGGACGCCCGAGGAGATCGTCGAGCGCCTGAAGGACGCCGAGATCGCGCTGATCAACAAGGTGCCCATGCGCGCCGACACGTTGAAGCAGCTCCCCAAGCTCAAGCTCATCGCGGTGGCCGCCACCGGAACGGACGTGGTCGACAAGGCCGCCGCCAAGGCGCAGGGCATCACGGTCGTCAACATCCGCAACTACGCCTTCAACACCGTGCCCGAGCATGTCATCGGGCTGATGTTCTCCCTGCGGCGCGCCATCGTGCCCTACGCCAATTCCGTGCGCCGGGGCGATTGGAACAAGTCGACCCAGTTCTGCTACTTCGACTACCCGATCCACGACATCGCCGGCTCGACGCTGGGCATCATCGGCTACGGGGCGCTCGGCAAGTCCATCGGCAAGCGGGCCGAGGCGCTGGGCATGAAGGTCATCGCCTACGACGTCTTCCCGCAGGACGGGCTCGTCGATCTCGACACCATCCTCACCCAGTCCGACGTCATCACCCTGCATGTGCCGCTGACGCCCGACACCAAGAACATGATCGGTGCCGAGCAGCTCGCGAAGATGAAGAAGCACGCGCTTCTCATCAACACCGCGCGCGGCGGCCTGGTGGACGAGGCGGCCCTGCTTGAGGCCCTCAAGAACGGCACCATCGGCGGCGCCGGCTTCGACGTGGTGGTCCAGGAGCCCCCGAAGGACGGCAACATCCTCTGCGAGGCCGACCTGCCGAACCTCATCGTCACGCCGCACGTGGCCTGGGCGAGCAAGGAGGCGATGCAGATCCTCGCCGACCAGCTCGTCGACAATGTCGAGGCGTTCGTGGCCGGCAAGCCGCAGAACGTGGTCGAGGGCTGACACTCAAGAACGGCCTTCCGCGCCATCGGCGACGGCAAGGCCAGGTTGGAAACGCGTAACACCCCGCGCGCGGCGCGGGCCGAGAAGGTGAGACGATGAAGAAGCTGCTGTTCCTCTTCGATACGGACGCGGTGCCGAGCGTGTTCGACACCGTCGTCGGCTACGACGGCGGCGCCGACCACATCACCGGCTACGGCAACGTGACGCCGGAGAATGTGGGCGCGCTGGTCGACGGCACGATCTACACGCGCGGCGGCTCGGAGAAGAAGTCGACGGCGATCTTCGTCGGCGGCGGCAACATGGCCGCCGGCGAGGCGGTGCTGAAGGCGGTCAAGAAGCGCTTCTTCGGCCCCTTCCGCGTCTCGACCATGCTCGATTCGAACGGCTCCAACACCACCGCCGCCGCAGGCGTCGCGCTGGTGGTGAAGGCCGCCGGCTCCGTCGAGGGCAAGAAGGCGGTCGTGCTCGCCGGCACCGGCCCCGTCGGCATGCGCTCGGCGGCGCTGCTCGCCAAGGAAGGCGCGCATGTCACCATCGCCGCCCGCCAGCTCGGCCGCGCCCAGGAAGCGGCGGATGCCGTCAACAAGCGCTTCGGGGTCGACGTGAAGGCCGCCGAGACCCCCGATGCCGCCTCCCGCGCGGCCATCGTGAAGGGCATGAACATCGTGTTCTCGGCCGGCGCCATCGGCCTCGAGCTGCTCTCCGAGGACGCCTGGAAGGACGAATCCAGCATCGAGTTCCTGGCCGACTACAACGCCCAGCCCCCGCTCGGCATCGGCGGCCTCGACGCCATGGACAAGGGCAAGGAGCGCCATGGCAAGCGCAGCTTCGGCGCGCTCGGCATCGGCGGGCTCAAGCTCAAACTGCACCGCGCCTGCGTCGGCCAGCTCTTCGACAACACCGAGCAGGTGCTCGATGCCGAGGAGATCTACGCCCTCGCCAAGAAGATGGCCTGAGCCATGGCCCGGAGCGAGACCATCGAAGCATTCCTCGACGGGCTGGCGAGTTCCGCCCCGACGCCGGGCGGCGGCGGCGCTGCCGCCATCTCCGGCGCCATGGGCGCGGCGCTCCTGTCGATGGTGTGCAACCTCACCATCGGCAAGAAGAAATACGTCGAGGTCGAGGCCGAGCTGAAGGACGTCCTCGCCAAGTCCGAGGCACTGCGCGCGACGCTCACCGGCATGATCGCCGACGACGTCGCGGCCTTCGACGCGGTGATGGGCGCCTACGGCCTGCCCAAGGCCACGGACGAGGAGAAGGCCGCGCGCGCCGAGACGATCCAGGCAGCGCTCAAGGTCGCCACCGACGTGCCGCTCGCCTGCTGCCGCTCCTGCCGCGAGGTCATCGACCTCGCCCGGACCGTCGCCGAGAAGGGCAACCTCAACGTGATCTCGGATGCGGGCGTGGCCGTGCTCTCGGCCCATGCCGGGCTGCGTAGTGCCGCGCTCAACGTCTATGTCAACGCCAAGGGCCTGGACGACCGCGCCTTCGCCGAGGAGCGGCTGAGCGAGCTGGAGACGCTGCTGGGCGACGCCGGCACGCTCAACGAGACCGTCTACGAGCTGGTCAAGGGCAAGCTCGTCTGAGGTCCGATTCCCCACGCAGGCAAGTCCATTGCCTGCGTGGAAAATGTATTCAAAAGCATTACAATCGCATCTCAAGACGCGGTTGAAGACAAACAAAAAAAATATGACCGCCGCCGGGCGTTCCCGTGACCCTGCATTTGCGGGATAAGCCTTGGGAAACGAGGAAACGCCAGGAGGTCTCAATGGACGTGCACGAGTACCAGGCCAAGGAGCTGCTCGCCAGCTTCGGCGTGGCCGTTCCCAAGGGCGCCGTGGCCTTCAGCCCGGATCAGGCCGTCTACGCGGCGACCGAACTCGGCGGCTCGTTCTGGGCGGTGAAGGCCCAGATCCACGCCGGGGCGCGGGGCAAGGCCGGCGGGATCAAGCTCTGCCGCACCTACAACGAGGTCCGCGACGCCGCCAAGGACCTGCTCGGCAAGCGGCTCGTCACCATCCAGACCGGCCCCGAGGGCAAGCCCGTCCAGCGCGTCTACATCGAGACCGCCGACCCCTTCGAGCGCGAACTCTATCTCGGCTACGTCCTCGACCGGAAGGCCGAGCGCGTGCGCGTCATCGCCTCCCAGCGCGGCGGCATGGACATCGAGGAGATCGCGGCCAAGGAGCCGGAGGCCCTGATCCAGGTGGTGGTGGAGCCGGCCGTCGGACTCCAGCAGTTCCAGGCCCGCGAGATCGCCTTCCAGCTCGGGCTCAACATCAAGCAGGTCTCGGCCGCCGTGAAGACGATCATGAACGCCTACCGGGCGTTCCGCGATTGTGACGGCACCATGCTCGAGATCAACCCGCTCGTCGTCACCAAGGACGACCGCGTGCTGGCGCTCGACGCCAAGATGTCATTCGACGACAACGCCATGTTCCGCCGGCGCAACATCGCGGACATGCACGACCCGTCGCAGGGCGACCCGCGCGAGGCCCAGGCCGCCGAGCACAACCTCAGCTATATCGGGCTCGAGGGCGAGATCGGCTGCATCGTCAACGGCGCGGGTCTCGCCATGGCGACTATGGACATGATCAAGCATGCCGGCGGCGACCCGGCGAACTTCCTCGACGTCGGCGGCGGCGCCTCGCCGGAGCGCGTGGCCACGGCCTTCCGGCTCGTCCTCTCGGACCGCAACGTCAAGGCGATCCTCGTCAACATCTTCGCCGGCATCAACCGCTGCGACTGGGTCGCGCAAGGGGTGATCCAGGCGGCGCGGGAGGTGAAGATCGACGTGCCGCTCGTCGTCCGGCTCGCCGGCACGAACGTGGAGGCCGGCAAGAAGATCCTCGCCGAGAGCGGCCTCGACCTCATCACCGCCGACACCCTGTCGGAAGCCGCCAGGAAGGCCGTCGAGGCCTGCAGCGCCGCCAAGCGCGCCCACTGAGATAAGGGGAGGGATACGTCATGAGCATTCTGATCGACGAAAAAACCCCGATCATCGTCCAGGGCATCACCGGCGATAAGGGTACGTTCCACGCCAAGGAAATGATCGAGTACGGCTCGAACGTCGTCGGCGGCGTGACGCCGGGCAAGGGCGGCAAGACCCATGTCGGCGTGCCGGTGTTCAACACCGTCAAGGAAGCGGTGGCCGCCACCGGCGCCACCACCTCCATCACCTTCGTCGCCCCGCCCTTCGCGGCGGACGCGATCATGGAGGCGGCCGATGCCGGCCTGAAGCTCGTCTGCTCCATCACGGACGGCATCCCGGCCCAGGACATGATGCGCGTGAAGCGCTACCTGATGCGCTACCCGAAGGAGAAGCGCACCATGGTGGTGGGCCCGAACTGCGCGGGCATCATCTCCCCCGGCAAGTCGATGCTCGGCATCATGCCCGGCCACATCTACCTCAAGGGCAATATCGGCGTGATCTCGCGCTCCGGTACGCTCGGCTACGAGGCGGCCTCCCAGCTGAAGGAGCTGGGTCTCGGCATCTCGACCTCGGTCGGCATCGGCGGCGACCCGATCAACGGCTCCTCCTTCCTCGACCACCTGGCGCTGTTCGAGCAGGACCCGGAGACGGAGGCCGTGCTGATGATCGGCGAGATCGGCGGCCCGCAGGAGGCCGAGGCCTCCGCCTGGATCAAGGCGAACTTCTCCAAGCCCGTGATCGGCTTCGTCGCCGGGCTCACGGCACCGAAGGGCCGCCGCATGGGGCATGCCGGCGCCATCATCTCGGCGACCGGCGACAGCGCCGCCGAGAAGGCCGAGATCATGAAGTCCTACGGCCTCGCCGTGGCCCCCGATCCCGGCTCCTTCGGCCGGACCGTGGCCGAGGTCATGGGCAAGCGGGCGGCCTGACGCTCCCATGATCCCTCCCCCTTCGCGGGGGAGGGTGCCCTGCGGATGCAGGGCGGGAGAGGGGGCGACGTTTCCGGAGAAGGCGCTCCCCTCACCCGACCCGCTTCGCGGGCCACCCTCTTCCGCAGAGGGGAGAGGGAAGGCCACGCGATCAGCCCGTCGCCGCAGCCTCGAACAGACGACCTGAAAGGGCCAAACCCATGCTCAACACCCTGCACGCATCGCCCGGACTGGTCGTGGAGCATGCCTTCGCGCCGCCGGTGATCACGGGCACCTCCTCGAAAGAGGCCCTGGACATCCTGTTCCAGGCGCTCCTCGAGGTCGCGCGCCGGCACGAACCGGAGCTGGAGGCCGTCCTCCACGGCGACGCCGACATCTCGACCTTCACCCCCGAGATGCTCGCCCGCGCCCTCCAGGTGCAGGGCATCTGGTTCCAACTCCTCTCCATCGCCGAGCAGAACGCCGCCATGCGCCGGCGCCGCCAGATCGAGCGCACCAACGGGCGCTCGGCGCTCGGCGGCTCGTTCTCGAAGGTGCTGGAGGATGCCAAGGCCAGCGGCATCAAGGCGCCGCAGATCCACGGCCTGCTCAAGAACCTGCGCATCCGCCCGACGATCACGGCCCATCCCACCGAGGGCAAGCGCGTCACCGTGCTGGAGAAGTTCCGGCGCATCTATCTCGTGCTGCGCGAGTTGGAACTTCCGCGCTGGACCGAGCGCGAGCGCAACGGCCTGATGAACGAGCTGCGCGACCAGATCGAGCTCGTCTGGATGACCGGCGAGCTGCATCTGGAGAAGGCCACCGTCGAGCGCGAGGTCGCCTGGGGGCTACACTTCTTCGACGAGACGCTGTTCGAGATGCTCCCCGAGGTGATGTACTCGCTGGAGGAGAGCCTGGCGCAGCACTACCCGGACGAGAAGTTCGAGGTGCCGCCCTTCTTCCAGTTCGGTTCCTGGATCGGCGGCGACCGCGACGGCAACCCCTACGTCACGGCGGCCGTCACCCGCGCGACGCTCCAGCGCAACGCGCTGGCCTCGCTCCAGCGCTACCGCGACGGCGTGAACCAGCTCGGCCGCATGCTCTCGATCACCGAGCGCTCCCTGCCGGTGCCCGAGACCTTCAAGCGCGAACTCGCGGCGCTGCTCGCGGAGAGCGGCGACGGGCGCGCCATCGCCGGCCGCAATCCGGGCGAGGCCTATCGCCAGTTCCTCACCTGCATCCTGCGCAAGCTCGACGCCACCATCGCCCGAAACGAGGGACGCGCCTCCTCGGGGCCCGATTATCCGAGCGCGGACGGGCTCATCAACGACCTGCGCACCCTGGAGAAGGGGCTCGCGGACGCGAAATGCCCTTCCCTCGGGGTCGACCTCGTGCGCCCGGTGCGGCGCATGGTCGAGATCTTCCGCTTCTCCACGGTGCGGCTCGACCTGCGCGAGAACACCACGCGGACGACCAAGACCCTGGAGGCGCTCTGGCTCCAGCAGCACGCCAAGGGGAAGGGCACGGCCAAGCCCCCGGCGCTGGAATCGCCCGAGTGGAAGGCGTGGCTGCTCTCGGAGCTTGCCAAGCCGCGCAACCCCGAGCGCAGCTTCGACGACCTGCCCGACGACGCCCGCGAGACGCTCGCCACCTTCGCGCTGGTGGGAGAGATGCGCGAGCAGCTCGACCGCGAGGCCTTCGGTTCCTTCGTGCTGTCGATGACCCGCTCGGTGCCCGACGTGCTCGGTGCCTATCTGCTCGCCAAGGAGGCCGGCATCTTCCTCGACGGCGCCGGCACCGAGATCTGCCCGCTGCCGATCGTGCCGCTGTTCGAGACCATCGACGACCTGCGCGCCGCCCCCGTCATCATGAAGGAGCTGCTCGCCGTGCCGGTGGTGCGCCGCTCCACCCGCTGGCAGGGCGGCGTCCAGGAAGTGATGATCGGCTACTCGGACTCGAACAAGGACGGCGGCTTCGTCGCCTCGAACTGGGAACTCTACAAGGCGCAGGCGAAGCTCACGATCCTCGGCAACCATGTCGGCGTGCCGATCGCCTTCTTCCATGGGCGCGGCGGCTCGGTGAGCCGGGGCGGGGCGCCGACGGGGCGCGCCATCGCCGCCCAGCCGCCCGGCTCCATCAACGGCCGCTTCCGCACCACGGAACAGGGCGAGGTGGTCTCGTTCAAATACGCCAACCGGGGCACCGCCGCCTACCAGATGGAGCTTCTGGCCTCCTCGGTGTTCGACCACGCGCTCGCCTCCGAGCGCGAGGCGGAGGCGCTGCCGAGAAACGAGTTCGACGACGCGCTGGAAGCCCTCTCCGGCGCCTCGCGGGCGGCCTATGTCAACCTGATCCAGCACCCGGACCTCGTGACCTATTTCGGCGCCGCGAGCCCGCTGGACGAATTGGCGCTGCTCAATATCGGCTCGCGCCCGGCCCGCCGCTTCGGCGCCCGCTCGCTCGCAGACCTGCGCGCCATCCCCTGGGTGTTCGCCTGGTCGCAGAACCGGCACGTCGTCACCGGCTGGTACGGCGTCGGCTCGGGGCTGAAGAGCTTCCTGGACGTGCGCGGCGCGCAGGGCGAACAGCTTCTGAAGCGGATGTTCCGCGATTCGCGCCTGTTCCGGCTCATCCTAGACGAGGTCGAGAAGACCCTGCTCATGGTCGACCTGGAGATCGCGCGAGACTATGCCGGGCTCGTCGCGGACGAGGGCGTGCGTGAAACGATCTTCTCGATGATCGAGGCCGAATACGCGCTCACCCGCGAGATGACGCTCCGCATCAGCGGCGGCAAGGACCTCGCCGACCGCTTCCCGCTCTTCCGCGACCGGCTGAACGGGCGCCTGCCGACCATCAACCAGGTCAGCCGGGAGCAGGTCGAGCTGCTGCGCCGCTTCCGCGGCGAGGAGGACGAGGACAAGCGCGAGGCGGTCAAGGCCGCGCTGCTGTTGTCCATCAATTGCATCGCCGTGGGTTTCGGCGCGACAGGCTGAGAAACACACCGGCGCCCCCTGTCGCGCGCGAGCGCGCGATACAGGTTGCACCACAGGACACCGGGGCTATCGGCTCGCCTCAAGCGCGGCCGGGCAAGCCCCGCGAGATCGTCAACCAAGGAGAACCACCTCGATGAGCTTCACCCTGATCCAGCAGGCGACGCCGCGCCTTCACCGCTCGGAACTCGCCGTTCCCGGCTCGAACCCGACCTTCATGGAGAAGTCGGCCGCCTCGAAGGCGGACGTGATCTTCCTCGACCTCGAGGACGCGGTCGCGCCCGACGACAAGGAGAAGGCCCGCACCAACATCATCCAGGCGCTCAACGAGATCGACTGGGGCAACAAGACCATGATGATCCGCATCAACGGTCTCGACACCCACTACATGTACCGCGACGTGGTCGACATCGTCGAAGCCTGCCCGCGCCTCGACATGATCCTCATCCCCAAGGTCGGCGTGCCGGCCGACGTCTACGCCATCGACGTGCTGGTCACGCAGATCGAGCAGGCCAAGAAGCGCGAGAAGAAGATCGGCTTCGAGGTGCTGATCGAGACCGCGCTCGGCATGGCCAATGTCGAGGCCATCGCCACCTCCTCGCCGCGTCTCGAGGCGATGTCCTTCGGCGTCGCCGACTACGCCGCCTCCACCCGCGCCCGCTCCACGGTCATCGGCGGCGTGAACAAGGACTACAGCGTCCTCACCGACAAGGACGAGGCCGGCAAGCGCGAGACCCATTGGCAGGACCCGTGGCTGTTCGCCCAGAACCGCATGCTCGTCGCCTGCCGCGCCTACGGCCTGCGCCCGATCGACGGTCCCTTCGGCGACTTCTCCGATCCCGACGGCTACCTGTCGGCGGCCCGCCGCTGCGCCGCCCTCGGCTATGAGGGCAAGTGGGCGATCCACCCCTCGCAGATCGACCTCGCCAACGACGTGTTCACCCCCTCGGAAGCCGAGGTGACGAAGGCGCGCCGCATCCTCGAAGCGATGGAAGAGGCCGCCAAGGCCGGCCGCGGCGCCGTCTCCCTCGACGGCCGCCTCATCGACATCGCCTCGATCCGCATGGCCGAGGCGCTGATCGAGAAGGCCAACGCGATGTCCACGAAATAAGCCTTTCGGACCTATTGCTCGAAAGGCCGCCTTGGACGTTCGAGGCGGCCTTTCCGTGTGGGGCGGCATCGACCCGTCGTCATTCCGGGGCCGCGTAGCGGAACCCGGAAACCAGAACCGCGGACGTGCCGGGGCTGAAGCGGGCCTTGCCACGCAACCGGGCGGTCACGACCTCTCTCCATCTGTTGCATCGTGTCGAAAAGGCGAAACCCCATGCACGTCACCATCGAGGACGCTCACAAGGCGATCGAGGCCGCCCGCGCCAAGGCTGTGGAGATCGGCACGCAGATGTGCATCGCCGTGGTCGATTCCGGCGGCAACCTGAAGGCGTTCTACCGGATGGACGATGCCTGGGTCGGCTCCATCGACATCGCCCAGAAGAAAGCCAAGACGGCGGTGTTCTTCGGCATGATGACCGGCCAGATCGGCCAGCTCTCGCAGCCCGGCGGCCCGCTCTACGGCATCGAGCACTCGAATGACGGGCTCATCACCTTCCCCGGCGGCATCCCGATCGTCGACAAGGACGGCGTGATGTCGGGCGCCATCGGCGTCAGCGGCTCGACGGTGGAGAACGACCACACCGTCGCCGAGGCCGGTGCACGGGCCATCGGCGAGACCGAGCTGCCCGCCCATCCCTGGCGCACCTGACCGCAGCGGCGGCCGCGTCGTACAAACCGCCGGTTAAGCATGAGGCCCTATCACGGGCCTCATCACCAGCGACGGGCGATGACAGGAGCGCCGATGACCCGTGAACAGCTCGCGGCCGAACTGAGGCGCATGGCGTCCTCGCAGGTCGAGGACATCGAGCGCGCCGTGAAGGACGGCCACAAGACCATCGCGCTCAACGAGCTGGCCGATCTCAACCGCCAGCTCAAGACCCTCTCCGGCGCCCTCAAGAAGGCGCCGGCGAAGTTCTGAGGCGGCGGACCTACCAGCCGGGGCCGCGCCAGCGCCAGCCGGCGCCACCCTCCGGGGGAGGGCCGTCGAACCCGAACGGCCCGCGATGGGGCCCCAAGGCCGGGCGCTCGTCGCAGATGCGCACGCGGCGCAGGACGAGCTCCCCGTCCGGGTCGAAGCGGCGCTTCACGAACACCCGGCACGGCCCCTCCGGCGGCGGAGCGCCATAGGGCCCGGCGGTGACATGCGGCCGGCGGTATTCGGGCACCGGGGGCGGAGGCGGCGGATAGGGCCGGGCCGTTTCGTAGCCGGGCTCGGGGCCGCGCGGCGCGCCGTAGGGACGGTCGTAATCGGCGGCGAGCGCCGGCGAGGCCGCCAGCGCCAGGGCGAGGCAGACCGCGATCCGGGATGTCGGCGGGGAGAGGGGACGCATGGCGTTTCGCAACCTTCCGGGTGCCGGCCGATGATCCGGCCGGCGAGAGGGAAGGATGCGCCGTCCCGGCTGAACCCACGCGCAAGGCGTGTGTCGGCCAAGGTTCAGCGGCCGGCATCGTTCGGAAACGATGCCGCCGTCGAAAAAAATCAGCCGCGCTTGGCCAGGAGCTGCTCGATCAGCGAGCCGCCCTTCTCGATGGCGGCGAGTTCCTCGGCCACCGCAGAGACCGTCTCGCGGATCTGCTCCGGCGTGTGCTCGGAGGTCATGAAGAAGCGAAGCCGCGAGGCCCGCTCCGGCACCGCCGGGTGGATGATCGGCTGCACGTTGATGCCGCGCTTGAACAGCCGGTCCGACAGCGTCACCGATTTCAGCGAGTCGCCGACGATCACCGGGATCACCGCGAGCCCCAGGCTGAACCCCGTATCGAGCCCGACCTTGCGGGCGCAGGCGAGGAACAGGGCGCCGTTCTGGCGCAGCCGCTCCACCCGCTCCGGCTCGGCATGCATCACGCCGAGCGCGGCTTCCGCCGCGGCGGCCAGCGGCGGCGACATGCCGACGCTGTAGATGAAGCCGCCGGCGGTGCATTTCAGGTACTCGATCAGCGCCGAGGGGCCGCAGATATAGCCGCCGCAGGCCGAGAGCGTCTTCGAGAAGGTGCCCATCCAGATGTCGACGGCGCGCGGATCGACGCCGGCATGCTCGAACAGGCCGGCGCCGGTCTTCCCCAGCACGCCGAGGCCGTGCGCGTCGTCCACCATCAGCCAGGCGTCGTAGCGCTCCTTCAGGGCGACGAAACCGGCGAGGTCCGGCACGTCGCCGTCCATGCTGTAGAGGCCCTCGATCACGATGAGCGCCCGGCGGTGCTCGTGGCGGGTGGCCGCGAGCAGGCTCTCGAGCGCGTCGAGGTCGTTATGGGCGAAGGAGCGGCGCTGGGCGCCGGAGAGCTGCGCGCCCGTCACCACGCTGTTGTGGATCAGCGCGTCGTGGAAGATCACGTCGCCCGGCTCCAGCAGGGCGCCGATGGTGGTGACGTTGGTGGCGTGTCCCGACACCATCACCACGCAGTTGTCGGTGCCGTAGTGCCTGGCGAGCGCCTTCTCGAGCGAGAGGTGTCCCGGCCGCTCGCCCGCGACGATGCGGCTCGCGGAGGCGGAGGTGCCGAAGGCGTCGAGCGCGGCGTGCGCCGCCGCGTTGACCTTCGGATGCCCGTTGAGGCCGAGATAGTCGTAGGACGAGAAGTTGGTGAAGGGGCGCCCGTCGATCTGCGTGGTGGCGCCGGCCTTGACCTCGTGGACCCGGAAGAACGGGTTGCCGAGGCCGATCAGCTCGGCGGCCGAGCGCTGGAGCGTCAGCTCCTTGTAGCCGGGCAGGGATTCGAAATCCTGCACCTTCACGTCGCCCGTCTTCGGGGTCGGCCGCGCGGAGGCGGGGCGCGAGGAGCCGCGCCCCATCCGGTTGGTGACGAAGCCCGCGAGCGCCGCGCGTCCGCCGTCCGGTCGTTGGGTCATCTCAGAGGATCTCTTTGAGCTCGAGGCTCTTCTGTTCGACGAGGGCATTGAAGGGTTGGAGCGCCTCGGCGTCGACCCCCGCGCCGAGATGCTTCTGGGCAAGTGTCAGGGCGACCCCCGCCGCCTCGTCCACGGGCGCCGAGACGGACTGGATCAGGGTCTCGGCGAGCTCGTTGACGGTGAGGCCCGAGGAGATGCCCGCCGGCGGCGAATCGAGGGCGAAGCGCTCCTGGAGGCTGGCGCCGAGCTCCACGCCCATCAGCGAATCGAGGCCGATCTCGGAGAGCTGGCGCACCCGGCTGATGTCGTCCTTCGGCAGGCGCAAGATGCGGGCGATGTCCTCGACGATGGCATCGGCCACGGTCTTGCGCACCGCGTCGACATCCAGCGACTTCATCAGCGCGGCGATGTTGATCGTCGCCACCGCGCCGGCCTCCGCCTGCTGGTCGGAGCCGAGCGCGTCGTAGCTCGGCGAGCGCAGGGTCGAGAGGCGCTCGCGCGCCTTGCCCCAATGCATCGCGGCGATGGCGATCACCGCCTCGTCCGGGTCCGAGCCCTGGCCTTCGAGCGCCTCGGCCATGAGGTCGAGGCACTTGCGGGCCTCCATGGGCGTGACGCCGACGCGCCCGGCCAGCGTCTCCATCACCGCCTTGTTGCGGGCGAGCACGCCGACATCGCCGATGGCGCCCCAGGCCACCGCCATGGCGGGCAGGCCGAGGCGGCGGCGCTGGCGGGCGAGCCCCTCCATGAAGCCGTTGGCGGCGACGTAGGAGCCCTGGCCGGGGTTGCCGATGAAGGTCGTGGCCGAGGAGAACAGCACGAAATAGTCGAGCGCGCGGTTGCGGGTCGCGGCGTCGAGATGCTGCGCGCCGATCACCTTCGGGCGGATCACGGCGTCGAGCGCCTCGGGATCGATATTCGCGATCAGCCCGTCCTGGAGCACCATCGCCCCGTGGATCACGCCGGCGAGCTTGTGGCCCGCCTTCTCGATCCCGGCGACGAGGCCGTCCACGGCATCGCGGCTGGTGATGTCGCAGGCTTTCGCCTCGACGCTCACGCCGCGCGCGGTCAGCTCGGCGACGAGGGCCTTGGCGGTCTCCGTGTTGGCGCCGTTGCGGCCGACGAGCACGATGCGCGTGGCGCCCTTGTCGGCGAGCCAGCGGGCCGCCTCGACGCCGAAGCCGCCGAGACCGCCGGTGACGAGATGGACGCCATCCTTTGAGACGACGAAGGGCTGCGTCTGGCTCGCCAGCACCCGGCCGGGAGCCGGCGGCGAGATCACGATCTTCCCGATATGCCCCGACTGCTGCATGAGCCGGAAGGCGTCGGAGGTCTCGTCCGAGGTGAAGGGCTGATAGGGCAGGGGCTTGAGGCCGCCGTCGTTGAACAGCGCCATGACCTCGCGGAACATCTTGGCACCGTCCTCGCCCTGGTGCTGGAGCACCTGATCGAGATCGACGCCGAAATAGGTGAGGTTCCGCCGGAACGGGCGCAGGCCGATATGAGTGTTGGCGACGTAGTCGCGCTTGCCCAGCTCGATGAAGCGCCCGAAGGGCTTGAGCACGTTGAGGCTGCGCTCCATCGCCTCGCCGAAGAGCGAGTTCAGCACCACGTCGACGCCGGTGCCGGTGATGCGGCGCACGTCGTCCACGAAGGCGAGCGAGCGCGAATCGAGCACATGCTCGGCGCCCAGCGCCTTCACCAGGGCCCGCTTCTCGCGCGAGCCCGCCGTGGCGATGACCCGCGCGCCCTTCAGCTTGGCGATCTGGAGCGCGGCGAGACCGACGCCGCCGGCGCCGCCATGCACGAGCACCCATTCGCCCCGCTTCAGCCGGGCGCAGGAGACGAGGCCGTAATAGGCGGTGAGGAAGGCCACCGGCACGGTCGCCGCAGCCATCGGGTCGAGCCCGCGCGGGCAGGGGGCGACGACGAGCTCCGGCGCGATAATATGCGTGGCGAAGCCCGATTGCGCGAAGGCCACCACGGGATCGCCGACGCGGAACGCCTTGACGCCCTCGCCGGTGGAGACGACCCGTCCGGCGACCTCGAGCCCGAGGCGGGGACCGGCGAAGCCGTCCTCCAGGATCTCCTCGGGCAGCATCGAGAGCGCCCAGAGCACGTCGCGGAAGTTGAGGCCAGTGGCCTCCACCGCGATCTCGACCTCGCCGCGCGCGGGCGTCCGGCGCTCGGCCGGTCCCCAGGCCATCTCGTTGAGGCCGCCGGTGTTGGAACGCTCGAGCCGCGCCGCCTCGGCGGGCTCCGAATCGCGCTGCGAGCGCTTCGGCTGCCCCGGCGAGAAGCGGACGACGCGGGTGCGGTCCTCGTCCAGCACGATCTCCGTCTCGGTGGTGCCGGAGAGGATCAGGTCGCGCAGGCGCTCGGCGGCGCGCTTCGAGGAGATCGAGGGCGCGAGGTCGATGCGGCGCACGTCGAGGCTCGACACCTCGTTGGCGAGCGTGCGGGTGAAGGCCCAGACGCCGGCCTCCACGGACGCGGCGGAGCCGCCGCGATCGCGCGTGGCGCCCGGCGAGACGACCCACAGGCGGGTCTGCCGGCTGCCGAGATGCTCGACGCAGCGCTTCAGGCTGAGGCAGCGGTCGCGCAGGCGGCCGGCGGCCTCGCCGTCGCGCCCGAAGGCGCCGGCCAGGAACACCACCGTGTCCGGCGTCTCGCGCTCCAGCTCCGCGAGGGCCGAATCCGAATCGAGGATGATCGAGACATGCACCCCGCTCGCGACCAGCAGCGTCGCCAGCGAGGAGGCGGTCTCGGCCCCGAACTCGTCCTCCGAGCCGATGACGAAGGCGAAGCTCTGGCTCGCGGCGGGACGGGGCCGGGCCGGCGCCTCGCCGACGAGGAGCAGGTCGTCGCCGTTGCCGGAGGCCGCACGCTCCACCGTGACGCTGACGAGGCCGTTGGCGCTGAGCGAGCGCTGCCAGCCGGCGATGTCGTCGAGCCGGCCGATGGGCTGGCCGTCGGCGCTCTCCTCGAACCAGTCCGGCTTCAGGCCGAACACGAGATCGCGGAAGAGGGAGGCGCCGGGCTCGACGGCGAGCAGCACGCCGCCGGTGGCGAGGGCCTCTCCGAGCCGGCCGATCAGGGCGCGTTCGGAGAGATGCAGCGCGCCGCTGCACAGGATCAGGTCGAAGGCGCCGGTGCCGAGCTCGGCCGGGTCCTCGATCACCGCGATGCCGCGCGGCAGCGCCAGACGGGAACGCTCGGCCAGCCGCCGGTCGGCCTCGAACAGGCTGAGCCGGGCCTCGACGGATTCCGCGAAGGCCGCGATCTGGGCCGAGAGCGGGCCGAACCCGACCTGGAGGATGCGCAGCGCGCGGTCCTTGGGCAGGCGGCCGCGGGTCGCCTCGACGATCCGGGCGACCACCTCGGCCGAGGCGCGCGCCGTGGCGCTGCGCAGGGCGAAGGCGTCGAGCGCATTCTGCGGCAGGGCCGGACGCTCCGCGAGATCGCCGGCCAGGAGCCGCGACACCAGCGCGCCGACATCGGCCACGAGCACCAGCTCGGCGGACAGCTCGGGATGGTCGGCGGCGACCCAGCGCAGGATCTCCTCCGGCGCCGGCAGCGAGACGTCCTCGCGCAGGGTCCAGCGGTCGCCGTCGCGGCTAGCGAGCTCGCTGCTCTCCAGCGCGTAGAGGGCGTTCGTCACCCAGGGGCGCAGGTCGTCCGGCACGCGCTTGTCGAGGGTGACGCGGCCGCCCTTCTGGAGGCCGGCGGCGAGGCGGTAGGCGAGGGAGGTGGCCCACCCCTCGAGCAGCAGGTGGCCGGGGGAAAGCGGCGCCTCGGCGGCGGCGCGGGCGGCCCGCGCCTTCGGCTGGACGAGGCCGGCGACGCTCGGACGGCGCTCCATCGGGATCGCGGTGGGCTCGGTGGCGAGTTCCGGCCGCTGCGTGATGGCGAAGGCGGCCAGCTCGCCCCCGTGCTTGGCGCGCAGCGCCTGGAAGCGGCCCTCGCGGATGGTGGCGATGACCTCGCCCTCGGCGTCCAGCACGCTGAAATCGGCCAGGATGCTGCGCTCGTTGCAGCGGCGCGTCTTGATGACCGCCCGCGCGATGGCCGAGCCCGGCCGCAGCAGGCGGATCTCGCCGAAGCGCACCGGGATGTAGGCCTTGCCGCCCTGCTCGCCCAAAAGGTCCGCGAAGAGCAGGATCAGGCCGTGGAAGCAGGCGTCGAGCCGGGCGGGGACGAGCCCGTAGGCGGGGTCCGCCTCGGCGGGCACCAGCTCGGAGACGATGGTGGTCTCGTCGAGACGGGCGCTCAGCGCCACCTGCCGGAAGCTTGGGCCGAAGCCGAGGCCGGAGGCGAGGGCGCGCTTGTAGAGTTCCTCGCCGGCGATCGCGGACTCGGCCGGGATCTCCACGTCCTGCCGGGCGGGGGGCAGGAAGGTGCCGTCGACGATCTTGGCCGAGGCGTGGAGCTGCCAGGGCGCCTGGGTGAGGCGCGGCCGGCTCAGGATCTGGATCTGGTTGCCGCTGCCGGACAGGCGGGCGGTGACTTCGCGCAGCGCCTCCTCGGCGAAGACCATCGGCGAATGGATCTCGAAATCCGCCAGGACGACGGTGTCGTCCTTCGCCGCCTCGCGGGCGGCGGCGAGCGCCATCTCGACGAAACCGGCGCCGGGCATGATCGCCTGGCCCTCGATGCGGTGATCGTCGAGCTCCGGCACGGTCTCGACATCGACATAGCCGTGCCAGTCGAGGCTGTCGGGCGCGGTGCGCTGGCCGATGAGCGGGTGATAGCCGCGCGGCGTGGTGCCGCCGACGCTCTCGGTGGTGTCGGCGAGGCGGAAGCCGCGGCGCTGCCAGGGGTAGCTCGGCAGGTCGACGGCGCCCTTCGGGGCATCGCCGAAGACGATCGTCTCGTCCACCGCCGCGCCCTGCGCGAGGGCCGCGACGAGGGTCTTGCGGATCGGGTCGGAGCCGGCGGGCTTGCGGTGCATCACGCCGATGGAGGCGGTCTCGATGCCAAGCGGCTCGATGGAATCGCCCACATGCGAGAGCAGCACCGCGCGCGGGCCGACCTCGATGAAGACGCGCGCGCCCTGGCGGGTCGCCTCCTGCACGGCGTCGCAGAAGCGCACCGGCTCGCGGATGTTGCGCCACCAGTAGCTTGCGCCGAACTCCTTGCCGGCGAGAACCTGGCCCGTCACCGTCGAGACCATGGCGGTGGTGCCGGCGGACGGCTTCAGGCCGGCGAGATCGCGCAGCAGCGGCTTCTCGGTCGGGTCCATGATCCGGCCGTGGAAGGGGTATTCGAGATCGAGCTTGCGCCCGCGCCGGCGCTTGCGCGACAGCGCCTTGACGGCCGCGTCGATGGCGCTCTCGGGGCCCGCGACGACCACGGCCTTGGGGCTGTTCCAGCCGGCGATGTCGAGGCTCGGGTAGTCCTTGAGGAAGGTTTCGGTCTCTTCCGCCGGGGCGAGCAGCACCGCCATGGTGCCCTGGCCGCGCGTCGCCTCCTGGTGGTGGCTGCGGTAGTAGATGACCCGCACGGCCTGTTCGAGGCTGAGGATGCCGGCCGCTTCCGCCGCCGCGATCTCGCCGACGCTGTGGCCGAGCACGAATTTCGGGCTCAGCCCCTGGGCGCGCAGCGCCGCCGTGGATGCCGCCTGGATGGCGAAGATGAGGGGCTGCGAGACGCTGGTGAGCGCGAGCCGCTCCTCGAGGTCCTCGGCTTCCAGCGCCTCCCTGAGCGACCATTTCGAGTAGGGCTCGAAAAGGGTGTCGATCCGGTCGAAGGTCTCGCGGAAGACGGCGTTGGTGGCGTAGGCCTCCCGGCCCATGCCGGCCCACTGGCTGCCGTTGCCCGAGAAGACGAAGGCCACGTCGGCGGCGCGCTCGACGGCGGTGCCGGTCACGACCGCCTCGGCGTCCTCGCCCTCGCCGATGGCGCGCAGCGCCGTCGTGAGAGCTTCCTTGCCGCCGTCCAGGGAGACGGCGAGGCGGGCGTTCAGGCGCTCGCGGCGATGCGCGGCGGCGGAGGCGATGCGGGCGGCCTCGGCGGGCGCGGCGCCGTCGAATCGCTCGGCGTAGTCGAGGGCGAGCTCGTTCAACGCCGCGCGGCTCTGGGCGGAGAGCAGCAGCACCTCCGGCGCGCGGCCGGCATCGGCCTTCTCGGCCTTGGCGGCGGCCGGCTTGGGGTCGGTGAGCACGACATGGGCGTTGGTGCCGCCGAAGCCGAAGGAGTTCACCCCGGCGAAGCGCTCCTTGCGGGTGCGCTCGATCGCGCGCGGCTCGCGCACCACGTCGAGGTTCAGCTCGGTAAAGGGGATCTCGGGGTTGAGCTCGGCCGAATGGAGCGAAGCCGGGATCAGGTCGTGCTCCAGCGCCAAGCTAGCCTTGAGCAGGCCGGCAAGGCCCGAGACCGGCTCGGTATGGCCGATATTGGTCTTGATCGAGCCGATGGGCAGCGGCCGGGCGCGCTTGCGCCCGAGGCGGCCGCCGATGGCGCTCGCCTCGATGGGGTCGCCCACCGGGGTGCCGGTGCCGTGGGCCTCCACGAAGGCCACGGAATCGAGGTCGATGCCGGCCTCCGAATAGACCTTCTCGAGGAGCGCGCCCTGCGCGTAGCCCGAGGGCAGCGAGATGCCGGTGGTGCGCCCGTCCGAGTTGACGCCGCTCGCCGCGATCACGCCGCGCACGGTCGAATCGGCGCGCCGCGCGGCTTCCGCCGTCTGGAGCACGAGCACCACGCCGCCCTCGGAGCGGACATAACCGTCGGCATTGGCCGAGAACGCCTGGCACAGCCCGGTGCGCGAGAGCATCTGCGCGTTCGAGAAGCAGATGAAGTTGAACGGGCTCGCGAGCACGTTCACGCCCGCCACCACGGCGGTGTCGACGCGCCCAGACCGCAGGGCAGCCACCGCGTTGTCCAGCGCCACCAGCGAGGACGAGCAGGCGGTGTCGACGGTGAAGGACGGGCCCTTCAGGTCGAAGATGTAGGAGATGCGGTTCGAGAGGATCGAGAGCGTGTTGCCGGTGGCGGCATAGGCGTCCCCCGACGCGGAATCGAGGATGCGCAGGTTGCCGTAGTCGAGGGAAGAAGCGCCGACATAGACGCCGACATGGCTGCCCGCGACCGCGGACGGCCGCATCCCGGCGTCTTCCAGGGCTTCCCAGGTGAGTTCGAGCAGGAGCCGCTGCTGCGGGTCCATCTGCTCGGCCTCGCGGGGCGAGATGCCGAACACCGCCGGATCGAAGGACCAGATGTCGTCCAGCGTGCCGGCGGCCCAGGTGTAGCTCTTGCCGCGCTCCTGCGCGCGGGGATGGCCGAAGCGCTCCAGCGACCAGCGTTCCTGCGGGATACGCCCGACCGCGCAACGCGATTCCGTGAGGAGCTGCCACAGCCCGGAGACGCTGGGGGCGCCGGGGAGCCGGCAGGCCCGACCGACGATCGCGATGTCTGTCCGTTCAGTCACGTTCGATTCGCACACGCTGTTGGCGGGGAGGCACGGTTGCAAGCCGGCAGGCAATCCCTTCGACCCTTAGTGTGGCACCATTGCGGTGTCCAACCGGGGGCCGTGACAACCTGACGGCAACGGGCCTTTCGCGCTCTGCTGTGGCCCGTTTTCCTCGCTCTCGTCTTGGCCTTTCGGCGACGACGACATCGGCTCTGCCGGCATTCGCGAGGATAGTCCGGCAACAATTATCCAGAAACCGCCACATTCGAAGGTCGCGGCCAAGCCTGACTTGGCGCCGCCGGCGGATAACGTGCCGTCGACTTGATTCGCCTCCGCTCAGGCCGCGCCGCCGGCGGGCGGGCGGCCGATGCCGGTATAGCGGAAGCCGCGCCGGGCGAGGTCGTCGGGGCGGTAGACGTTGCGCAGGTCGACCACGACAGGTTGCGCCATGGCGGCCTTCAGGGTGGTCCAGTCGAGCGCCCGGAAGGCGTCCCACTCGGTGACGAGCACGAGGGCGTCCGCCCCTTGCGCGCAGGCATAGGGGTCGTCCGCGTAGGTCACGCCGGAGAGGAGCGGCCCGGCCTGCTCCATCCCCTCCGGGTCATAGGCGCGGATCAGCGCGCCCGCGTCCTGGAGCCCGGTGATGATCGAGAGGGAGGGCGCGTCGCGCATGTCGTCGGTGTTCGGCTTGAAGGTCAGGCCGAGCACGGCGACGGTCCTGCCGCGCACGCTGCCGCCGCAGGCGGCGATGACCTTGCGGGCCATGGCGCGCTTCCTCTGGTCGTTGACCGCCACCACCGTCTCGACGAGCCGGACCGGCGTGCCCGCGTCCTGCGCGGTCTTGACCAGAGCCAGGGTGTCCTTCGGGAAACACGAGCCGCCATAGCCGGGTCCCGCGTGCAGGAACTTGCCGCCGATGCGGTTGTCGAGGCCGATGCCGCGCGCGACCTCCTGCACGTCGGCGCCGACCTGCTCGCACAGGTCCGCGATCTCGTTGATGAAGGTGATCTTCGTGGCGAGGAACGCGTTGGCGGCGTATTTGGTCAGTTCCGCCGTGCGGCGTCCGGTGACGAGGATCGGCGCCTGGTTGAGATAGAGCGGCCGGTAGATCTCGCGCATCACGGCCTCGGCACGGGCGTCCTCGGCGCCGATGACGATGCGGTCGGGCCGCTTGAAGTCGGCGATGGCCGCGCCCTCGCGCAGGAATTCGGGGTTGGAGACCACCGCGAAATCGGCCTGCGGCGCGGTCTCGCGGACGATGCGCTCGACCTCGTCGCCGGTCCCCACCGGCACCGTCGACTTGGTGACGATCACCGCGTAGCCGGTCAGCGCCGAGGCGATCTCCCTGGCCGCCGCATGGACATAGGACAGGTCGGCGAAGCCGTCGCCGCGACGCGAGGGCGTGCCCACCGCGATGAACACGGCATCGACCCCGTCGACGGCGCGGGCGAGGTCGGTGGTGAAGGAAAGCCGGCCCTGGCGCACGTTCTCGGCGACCAGCGCGTCGAGCCCCGGCTCGAAGATCGGCATGCGGCCGGCCTCCAGCGCCGCGATCTTGGCCGGGTCCTTGTCGACGCAGACGACGCTGTGCCCGAAATCGGCGAAACACGTCCCCGAGACGAGCCCGACATAGCCCGATCCGACCATCGCGATGCGCAAGGCGACACCCTCCGATTGTCCGCGCGCGCCGGTCCCTCCGGCGCTCGCTGCACCGCACCACTAGCGGGGATCGGTCCTGCGGGAAACCGCCCCCGCCGCCCTGTCCCCGCCGGGCTCTGCGTATGGCGGCTCAGCCGCCCCAGCTCTTGGCCACGGACGAGCGCACCGCGTCCGCCATGGCGACGTCGAAGACCAGCATGTCCGCCACCGCGCGGATGCCCTTGAGGCGCTGGGCCAGCGCGGCGACCTCGGCGGGGATCGGCTCGGGCCTGGGAATCGCGTCGGCGATGCCGAGCCGGTCGAGCACCGTCGAGACGAACGCGTCGTAATAGTCGCGGTGGCCGACGATCCCGACGCGGGCCAGGATCTCGATGGCGACGATGGAGTTGCCCGGATGCAGCCGGTCGTCGGGCAGGCGGGTGCCGAACTGCCGGGTCAGCGGATTGTAGAGCAGGTGATAGGCGGGCTCGGGCAGCATCCGAAACAGCCGCTTGAGGCTCTTCGGGTCCTCGAAATCGTACTCGGCGGCGAAGGTCGCGGCTTCCGCGAGCTTGCCGAGGCGCCAGTTCCGGGCCGGATCGGCGGCGATCTCGGCCCGCTCGCGCAGCCAGAACAGGCGGGTGGCCATCTCCACATGCGGATCGTGAACCAGCACCGTGGTGAGATACTTCTCCGGCGGAAAGAGGTGCTCGAAACGGGGGATCGTCAGCGCGCCGGAGAGGAAGGCCGAGGTCAGGCTTTGGGTCTCCAGGGCACTTTTCAGCACCTCCTCGCTCATCTTCCCGATGCCGAAATAGGATTGCTGGAAATGCCGGAAGAACAGCCCCTGGAGGGCGTTCTCCGGGTTGATGCTCGCGTTGATGAGCAGCAGCCGGCCCTGAACCAGGCCGTCCTGCGGGCAGCGGCGATGCACCAGCACGTTGGTGTCCGCGTCGTAGATCTCGAGGCGCGGCATCCGCGCCAGGCCCGGCACCTCCATCTCGGTGATGACGAAGGTGCATTGCCCGGTGGAGTGCCAGCCGAGAGAGCGGAAGGTGTCGTCCACGATGCTGGCGGAGAGTTCGGCCTCGCGGCAGCCGTCCACCTTCACGACGATGCGGCTGACGGCCACCGGATTGTCCGGCACCACCCAGCAGCGGATCATGTCGCCGCTGTCGAAATCGACGAAGAATCTCATTCCCGGTGGCCGCGCCGAATCCCTGCCGTGCCTCGCCCCCGCCGCGATGCGCGTGCGGGCCATAACCGATTTCCGCCGGAGATGCAGCGTCCTCGGACACGCGGACCGTCCGCATCAAGAACCCGCGTGAAGCCGCTTGCGCCCCCCCGCCGCAGAAGCTATAGGCCCCTCCTCGCCGGAGCCGGACGGCTTCGCGGAAAGGGCGCGTAGCTCAGCGGGAGAGCACTACCTTGACATGGTAGGGGTCACAGGTTCGATCCCTGTCGCGCCCACCAGCCCCTTCGATGGGCTGGCCCTTCGTTCCAGACACCAATGATCGTGATCGCAGGTTCGCCGAACCCGGATCGGCGAGCGATCGGAAACCCGTCCTCATCGATTGGCGGAAAGGCGAGCGGCGTGCCGCGATCAGCGGTTGCCCCCGCGCGACTCGATGGTCAGCTTCTGGATGCCCTTCTTCGCCAGCACCGGCTTGCGGGCGCTGATGATGCGGGAGTTGACTCCGGTCCAGCCGATCTCGCCGGAGAGCCGGCCGTACTCGATCTTCGGGCAGCGGTTCATCACCACGCGGACGCCCCTGGCCTCGGCGCGCGCGGCGGCGGCGTCGTTTCGCACGCCGAGCTGCATCCAGATCACCTTCGGCAGGGGATCGAGGCTTAGCGCCTCGTCGACGAGGGGCCCGGCGGCTTCCGAATTGCGGAAGATCTCGACCATGTCGACGGGCCGCGTCAGCTCCGACAGCGAGGCCAGGACCGTCGCGCCCAGAAGCTCCTGGCCGGCAAGCCCCGGATTGACCGGAATCACCTCGTAGCCGCGATCGCGCAGGTATTTCAGCACGATCCAGCTCGGCCGCGCCGGATTCGCGGAGGCGCCAACCAGCGCGATGCTGCGCGTCTCCTTGAGGATCGCGCGGATGAGCGTGTCCGGGTAGGCATCGTGCGCGGCGGCGAGCCCGTCCGGCGCCTGGTCGAGTGTCGTCATCATGATGGCGGACTTGTCGGCGATCCGGCCCCGTGCTGCAAGGCGCCGATGAGCACGATATTGCCCAGCGATCTGCCCGTGATGAGCCTCGCCGAGGTGCTCGATTTCCTTGAGCGCGAGTTCCCGCAGATGCATGCCGGCGGGCGCAGCTACCATCTCGAGGCGGTGGGGCCGCTCTCGGCGCGCATGCGCATGGATCATCACGAGCGGCACCTGCGCCCCGGCGGCACCGTCTCCGGGCCGTCCATGATGGCGCTGGCCGATCTGGTGCTCTACGCCGCGATCCTCGCCAATATCGGGCCCGTGGCGCTCGCCGTGACCACCAACCTCTCCTTCAACTTCCTGCGCCGGCCGGGGGCGACGGGGCTCGTCGCCGAGGCGCGCCTGCTGAAGCTCGGACGCCGGCTCGCCGTGGGCGAGGTCGCGATCGCATCGAGGGGAAGCGACGATCTCGTCTGCCACGCCACAGGCACCTACTCGATCCCGCCCGCATGACGGTATCCTGATACCGCATCCCTGAAGGCCATGCGGGGATTGAGATTTTCGGCCCGCACGACGCTTGACGCGAGGCGGCGGAGCCCTTAGAGACCCCGCCAGAGCCGCTGCGTTCCCGAAACGCGGCGGCGCTTCGTTTTCGGTGCCGGCCGTCGTCGGCACCTTTCACGCACCGACACGGGAAGCGGCCATGAAGACCACCTCGCTGAAGCCCGCCGACGTCGACAAGAAGTGGCTCGTGATCGATGCGGAGGGCCTCGTCGTCGGCCGTCTCGCCTCGATCGTGGCGATGCGCCTGCGCGGCAAGCACAAGGCCTCCTACACGCCCCACGTCGATTGCGGCGACAACGTCATCGTCATCAACGCCGAGAAGGTGAAGTTCACCGGTCGCAAGTACGACCAGAAGAACTACTACCACCACACCGGCTATCCGGGCGGCATCAAGGAGCGCTCGGCGAAGTTCATCCTCGAGGGCCGGTTCCCCGAGCGCGTGGTTGAGAAGGCCGTGGAGCGCATGCTCCCGCGCGGGCCCCTCTTCCGCCAGATCATGGGCAACCTGCGTGTCTACAAGGGCACCGCGCACCCGCATGAAGCCCAGCAGCCGCAGACGTTCGACGTCGGCGCCCTCAACCGCAAGAACGTGAGCGCTTGATCATGGCGACCCTTCAGTCCCTCGCCGACCTCAACCGGTCCAACGCGGTCGGCTCCTCGGAGAACGAGGCGCCCGTCCACGTCCAGAAGCTCGACGCCCAGGGCCGTGCCTACGCCACCGGCAAGCGCAAGGACGCGGTCGCCCGCGTCTGGATCAAGCCCGGTTCGGGCAAGGTCGTCGTCAACAAGCGCGACGTCGAGATCTACTTCGCCCGCCCCGTGCTGCGCATGATCCTGCGCCAGCCGCTCCAGGTGGCCAACCGCGTCGACCAGTACGACATCACCGTCACCGTCGCTGGCGGCGGCCTCTCCGGTCAGGCGGGCGCCGTGCGCCACGGCCTCTCCAAGGCCCTGACCTATTACGAGCCCGAGCTGCGCGGCCCGCTCAAGCGCGAGGGCTTCCTCACCCGCGACTCGCGCGTGGTCGAGCGCAAGAAGTACGGCCGCAAGAAGGCCCGCCGCAGCTTCCAGTTCTCGAAGCGCTGAGCGTTTCGGCACTGTCGATACGGAAGGGGCGGGTCCGAAAGGGTCCGCCCTTTTCCGTTCGGGGCCGGGCGACCGGCGCGGCCGAAGTCGCCGTGGCGTCATGGTCGCGGCCCTAGATGGCGGGATTCGGGGAGCCGCCCGCGCGTCGACTCTGCGGCGCACGGTGCACAACCCCACCCATATTCGTTTCGTTACGCGAGGATCGATCGGCGATGTCGGCTGCCAACGGAGAGACCACCCGGCCCACCGTGTTCATCGACGGGGAGGCGGGCACCACCGGCCTCGGCATCCGCGCGCGCCTCGAGGGCGACGGCCGGGTGGCGCTGCGCTCGATCCCGCACGAGAGCCGCAAGGACTTGGCCGCCAAGCGCGCGCTGATGGCCGAGGTCGATCTCGTCGTGCTCTGCCTGCCGGACGAGGCCGCGCGTGAGACCGTGGCGCTCGCCGACGAACTGCCAGGCGGCGGCCCGCGCATCCTCGACGCCAGCACCGCCCACCGGGTCGCCGAGGGCTGGGCCTACGGCTTCGCCGAGCTCTCGCCGGGGCAGGCCGACGCCATCCGCGCCTCGCGCAGGGTCGCCAATCCGGGCTGCTACCCCACGGGGGCCATCGCCCTGCTGCGCCCGCTGGTGGAAGGCGGCCTGATCCCCGCCGACGCGCATCTCAGCATCAACGCGGTCAGCGGCTACAGCGGCGGCGGCAAGAGCATGATCGAGGCCTACGAGGCGGGCACCGCGCCGGTCTTCCAGCTCTACGGCCTGGGCTTCGCCCACAAGCACATCCCGGAGACGCAGGCCTACGGGCTGCTGACGCGGCGGCCGATCTTCGTGCCGTCCGTCGGCAATTTCCGCCAGGGCATGCTGGTCAGCATCCCGCTCCATCTCGACACCCTGCCGGGGCGCCCCTCCGCCGTCGATCTCGAAGCGGCGCTGACGGCCTGGTACGCCGGCCAGCCCCTGGTCGAGGTCGTGCAGGGCGCCGGCACCGGCACCCATCGCGAGAAGCTCGAGGCCGAGGATCTCGCCGATACCGACCGGCTCGAGCTGCGCGTCTTCGGCTCGCAGGCGCACGGCCAGGCGGTGCTGGTCGCCCGCCTCGACAACCTGGGCAAGGGTGCGTCCGGCGCCGCCGTGCAGAATATCGGGCTGATGCTCGGCCTCGCCTGAGAGGCCGGCAGAGCGACAAGCGGGGCTCCCGGCGGACGGCGCGCCGCGCGGGGGCGGCTTCCGTCGGGCGGCGGCGCGAAAGCATCGCCGCGCGGCGGTTGCTGTCCGACCGCCGGGACCGGAACAATACGAAGATTCCTCGCCGGCTTTCCCGCCGTTTTCGCACCGGCTTCCAATGTCGACGGCGATCGAGCATTATTGATTGCACGCAACCGAATTTTGGGATCGGAATTACCGCTTGACGAATGCGGTGATTTCATTCGTATTGTCTACGTGAAGACGTTCGCTGAGCTTGTTTCGGCCAAGGTCATTCTCAGCGCGTGACAATGGAACCACGACGATGAACGACTCAGCCGGGGATCATGGCCGCCTCGTCACCCTGGCGGCGGATATCGTCTCCGCCTATGTCAGCAACAACCACGTCCAGAGCGCCGAGCTGCCGAAGCTCCTGAGCGACGTCCACGAGGCGATTCGCACCGTCAGCGGAACCGTGGCGCCCCCGGTCGAGACAGGCCCCGCGAAGGCGACGGCCCAGGAGATCCGCAAGTCGATCTCGGCGGACTTCCTGATCAGCTTCGAGGACGGCAAGCAGTACAAGACGTTGCGCCGCCACCTCACCCTGCGGGGGCTGACGCCCGAGCAGTACCGGGCCAAGTGGGGTCTCGGCCCCGACTATCCGATGACCTCGCAGAGCTATTCGGAGCAGCGCTCCGAGCTGGCGCGGGCGCTCGGCCTCGGCCAGCAGCGCCGCAAGAGCGTCGGGAAGGCCGTGGCTCCCGATCAGGACCCCGCCGAGGCGGCGGACAGCTCCGAGGGCGAGCCCGAGGACAAGAAGAAGCGTGCCCCGAGGCGCAAGGCCGAAGCCTGATCGGCCGGGCCGGGATGCGGCCCGGAATGGGGTAAAGAGGCTTCCCGGCCAGACACTGAGGCGACCGGACCGGCGCCGCCGAGGACGTGTCGGAACAAGGTGGCTGGCGACCCCGGAAGGGCTCGAACCTTCGACCTGCCGCTTAGAAGGCGGCTGCTCTATCCAGCTGAGCTACGGGGCCTGACCGATTTCCGTCGTATCAGCCCGCCCGCCGCCCGTCCACAAGAACCTCACCTGAAAGGCGTTTCCCCTCTGCGAAGGCCCGTTTCCGGCCCCTTCCGAGGGACGCGAGGGCGAACCTGGCCGGGCCTCCGCAATCGCTGCGGGGGACGGGTAGCGAGACGCCGATTTGCTACGGGTTTGCTACGCGCTAGAGCTTCCGTCCCAGCGGAGCACGACATGCCAAGGAAAGCCGAGACCCTCACCGCCAAGGGCATCGAGAGCCTGATCCGGGAGGCGCGCGAGACTGGCGCCGCGCCCCGGGACGTCGCCGACGGGGGATGCCCGGGGCTGACGCTGCGCCTGACGCCGACGGCGGCGGTCTGGTCGATCCGGTTCCGGCACGCCGACAAGCCGCTGCGCGTGCGCCTCGGCGATGCCCGGGAATGGACCCTGGCGCAGGCTCGCTCGGTCGCCGGGGCCGTCCGGGACCATGTCGAGGCCGGACAAGGCGTCCCGGCGGAAGAGTGGATCACGCTCAAGCGCGCCGCCCTCGCGTCGAAGGGCGAGGTCGAGGTCCCGACCTTCATGCCGCGCGACAAGGGCCCGGCGACGTGGACGTTCGGCGAGGCGCGGCAGGCCTGGGGCGCCTGGATGCGGCGCGAGGTCGAGGCGGGGCTCCTCCGGGACGCGACGGTTCGGAACTACCTGGGGGTGATGGGCGGGCCGGCCATGCGGACGCTCGACGCCAGCATCGTCTCGCGCATCACCGCGGCGGACGTCGCGGCCGTCGTCGAGACGCTGGTCGAGCAAGGCAAGCGGTCGACCGCCCGGGACGTCGTCCGCGTCTCGAAGCGGTTCTGGCCGTGGATGGGCGACGCCGGCCGGAAACACCTAGCCGGCGCCGACCCGAACGCCATGGCGGGGCTGCGGGCGCCGAAGTCCGGAAGCAAGCCGAAGCGGCGGTACCCGCGCCTGCCCGCCGTCGCCTACATGCTGGCCGTCGCCCAGCACGGCGTCCTCTCGACGTCCGTCGGCGGCGCCATCGAGCTCCTCATCTATACCGCGCAGAGGCGCTTAAGCGTCGTCAAGGCCAGGATCGACGAATTCGAGCCCTGGGCCGAGCGTGAGGGCTGGGGCATCTGGTGGCAGGGCCACCGGAAAATCGGCCAGGGCGCGCCGACGGAGGACGACCCGCGCCACGGGTCCCATGCCCTGCCGCTCCCGCCGCACGTCTGGCGGAGGATCGACACGTACCTCGCGTTCTCGCGCCGGGAGGCGGATGAGCGGGGCGTGGCGCGGTCGGAATGGATGTACCCGGCAGCGAGACCGCGGCGGCTCGGCGACCCGGTCACCCACCTGTCGCCGCATACCCTGACGCACGCCGTCGCCGCGATGCCGGGCATCGAGGCCTCGCCCCACGACGTCCGGAGGGCCTTCGCGACCGTGTGCCAGCGCGATCTCGGCGTGGCGACGCCCGTCGTCGGCATGGTCCTCGACCACGCGAACTCGGACTTGCTGGAAGTGTCCGACGGGAACGCGATGACGCGCCGCTACACGCTCGACCAGATGCTCGCCCTGAAGGCGCCGGCCCTGGAGGCGTGGCAGAAAGCGGTGTGGGCCGAGCGGCTCAAGGTAGAGCTCCCGGACAGCATCACGCTGAAGGAGCAGATCGTGGCCGAGAACCTTCGCCAGCGCGGCGTCACCGACCTGGAGGCGGAAGGTGAGCGCCGTCGGAAGGCGGCGGCCAAGGCGTACGCCGAGGGGCGCACGTGGCGCCAGCGACGTCGGCCAGCCGGGGCGACGAACCCCGCCTGAGTCCGCCGGTCCCTAGACGAGCTCGGCCACGGTGACGCGCCGGCGCGGCCGGGCGGCCCATTCGGCCAGGACCGCCCGGAGCTCGTCTGTGACGACGACCGTCGAGCTTGCCGCGTACCAGCCCCGCATCGAGACCTCGACGCGGGCGCCGGCCCGCTCGGCGAGGCGCCGTGCGGTCGAACGCGAGCAACCGACCGCATGGGCGATGTCGAAGAGCTCGATGCACCGTCCGGCCTCGGGCAGACGCGCCTCGTCGATGGGCTCTGGCGGAAGCTGCGCGACGAAGGTGTTGACGGCCTGCGCGAGCCGGGCGGCCCTGGCCCGCTTCAGGCGCTCTTCGAACCGCGCGGCCCGGGCGCGGCTGTCGCCCTCGCGGCGCATCTCGGCAAGCTTCTCCGACCAGCGCCACTCTTCCAGCGCCTGCGCGACCGCGTGCTTGATCAGCTTCCCGTGCAGTTCGGCGACGGCGGGGCCGACGAGAAGCGCCCGGGCCGACCAGGCCGAACCGTCACCGGCATCAGCGACGTAGGCCCGCAGGGGCACGCCCGCATCCATCTGCGGGGCGACTTCCCGGGCGACGCCCCGGGGCAGGTGCCCGAGGCGGATGTCGTTCCGCCACCAGACCTCGACGGCCCGCGGGTCGTACTCGTTGTCGGGCGCCCGGACGAGGACGAGGCGGTCCCCGGCACGGGGCGGACCGGCTCGCCGTCCAGGCCGGTCTGGTCGTAGTCGTAGTATTGCAAGCCGGCGATCTCCGTGCCGGCCCAGGGCTCGCCGGCCCGGATGCGAGGGGCCTCGACGGCGGCGTCGACGCCCTCCAGGCGGACGACCGCCGGGGGCTCGAAGGGGGAATCGGTCATTGCCTACTCCTCACGCGAGCGCAGGATGCGGGCTGCGTGGCTACGAGCCTGCAGCCGGACGCAGGACAGAACCGTGGGGGGCGGCGTGCCTTTCCCCGCGAGCCAGCGGCGAATTTGACGGTGATCCACGCCGATCTCGACGCCGATTTTGCCGATCCATAGTTCTCCGTATTGAGCGCGTGCGATGCGGGCGACGACATCGATGTCGCGCTCGTCGAGGCGGGGGCCGCCGTTCGCGCCAATGGCGAGGCGGGCTGCGCCTGCCGCCTCGGCAGCGACCTTCTCGGCAATGGCATCCTCCAAATCGAGTTGGCCCGGGAGCCGCTCGGTGTTCGAGGGCGCCCGGTTGGCGAGGCGAGCGAGGACGTCAGCCACGGCGAGCCTCTCGCGGTGACAGCTCGGGCAGCGGACGTTCGTGCGCCCAGGCGTCGAGCCAATGCCACCTCTCCTGGGCGGCCTCGGCGCCGTGCGAATCGACGATCTGCGCGACCAAAGCCGGCGACGGCGACGCGTGGATGGCAGCGTCGATGCTGTAGACGCCGTCGCTCACAGAAGCCTCCCCTGCGACTGTCGGGGATCGGCTGACGGCATGCGGCGGGGCGGCCGCGGCGGGAGCTTCGGCGCCGCCGCCGGGACGGTGCGAACCTGCGCGACGGGGCGCGCGTCGACGGGCGCGGCCGGGGGCACCTCGGGCGGAAGGGGTTCGACCGGGGCGCGGGGAGCAGAGCGGTTGAAGGACGGGGACTGCGCCAGGCGCTCGTCGGCGATGAGATGCCTGAGGAAATCGGGCAGGTCCCGGATGTCCGGGTCGTCGAGGAAGGGGTTACGCGACACGGCCCGCGCCCTCCACGGGGACGATGGCTTGCTCAAGCCCGAGGCCGGCGAGGAGCCGCGCGCCCGGGGGGCGCCGCTTGGCGCGCACGTCAATGAGGTATGCCGGGCTGACGCCCAGCGAACGGGCGGCCGCGCTGGCCGAACCGGCGGCCTCCACGCGGGCACGCAGGAGGTCGAGGACCTCGTCGCGCGTTAACCTGGGTCCCATCGAAGTTATCATTCCCTCAGTAGAAAGCCGCAGCTCGCCCTATTACGACCCGCATTGCCAACGATGGTAAGCACCACGACGATGCGCGCAAGAGCCGCTTGGTTAAATTGAACACCGTTCAATTTATGTCATCGAAGGAGGCTCCGATCCACCGACTTTCAAAGCATTTTGGAGCTCGACAACATCTTGCGAATCCTGTCTTCGGGGGGGCACTTTACCCTCGTTGCCAACCCGTGAAAGACCGCTGCCGTGCTCTCCCTCGCTCTCCTCATCCTCACTGCCGCCGGGGTCGTCCTCCCGATCCTGGCGGCCGCCGTCGCCGCGTCCCGGGGCGCCTCGGAGCCGGCCGCTCCGGTCCCCACGCCCCTCGGGGCGGCCATCCCCCTCTCGGCGCTCGGCCTCACGTGGCGCCGCCTTCGTGACGTGCGCACCGGCCGAGGCCCGCGCGTCCTCTGGCTCGGTGAGGGAGACTCGACGCGGTATTCCCGTGCCTTCCGGCTGGCGAAGGCGCCGCTCTACGATGCGGGCTATTCCTGGGGGACGGTCGAGCGGAGCGGGGGCGCGGTCCAGCTCGTGTGCTGGGAAGACCCGGCGCAGGGCGACGCGGTAGCGGTCGACGCCATCGCCGCGGCCGAGGCCTCCCTCGCCGAGGACGACGGCCGGCTCGCCCTGGAGGAACAGCGCCGCAGGCAGGCTGAGGCCCTCGACGCGGAGCTCAACGGGGACGCGAGGAGGGGCGACCTGGAGGCCCTGCGCCAGTCGCTCAGGCTGAAAGCGTGGGCGTGGTCCAAGCGTGTCGAAGCGGACCGTCCTGCCCGCCCGCAGGTCATCCAAAAGTGGTCCGACGAAATCGGACTGCCGTAGGATGGCAGGATGCGTCTCGGCACCATCCGCAGTCCAACTCCGGCGAATGTGGACCAGGTCGTGTTCGTCGTCGAATTCCCCAAAGGCGACGCGTGAGGCGTTGAGCCTGAGTCCCAGGAGCCGGGTAGCAGTTTCGACCACGCCCTCGGCGCTCGTCTGGGACCGCATGGCGTCCCCCAGCTCAAGCAGGAACCCTTGGCGCTCTTCGCGTTCGCGCAGCACCTCCTCAGCGCGTTTGCGTTCGGTCGTGTCGTTGAAGACGAGGCAGATCTGCCGGCTGCCTTCCCCGCCAACGCGCGAGATGAAGACGTCGTACCACCTGCCGGTTTCTTCATGGTGGCTTTCGACGCGCCGTGCCACGCCGGTTCGGGCCACTTCGGCATAGGTTCCGATCCAGTAATCCTCGGTGTTCGGGCTCACCTCGCTTCTGAGCTTGCCGACGACACCGGTCAGCCCGGTCTGTTTCTCGAACGCTGCGTTCACTTCCACGAAACGGTAGTCCAACGAGCGCTGGGGATCGTCGACATATTCGAGCAGGCAGAAGCCTTCGTCGATCGACTCGAACAAGGTTCGGTATTTCTGTTCGCTCTCCCGCAGCCCCGCTTCGATGCGGGTCCGCTCGATCTCCGACCAGGCGCGTTTGGCGAGCGCTTCGACGAAGGCGACCTCCTCGGCGGTCCAGCGACGGGGCGCGATCCCCTGGCTGGTGTTGAGGATTGCGACCAGTCGGCCGCCCACCAGCACCGGAACCGCGATCCCGGCCAGGAGGCCTCGCTCGACCATCGCCGCCTTGACCGGGTCGGGGATGCGCGGGTCGAGCACGACATCCTCGTAAACCACCGGCCGGCCCGCCAGGTGTTCCGCGGCGAACGGCTCGCGCTCGTCGAACGGCCAGCGCGACGGTTCGGCCGTCGTGCCGTCCGCGTAGAAGACCCAATCTGAAACGTACTCCCGAGCCTCCCAATCCATCACGGCCCAGAGCGTGCGCTCGGTGCCGAGTTGCTCGGTGAGGATGCGGCAGGTCTCCTCCGCCACCAGGGCCGGGTCGGACAGGCCGCGCACCGCGTCCGAGAAGCGAACCAGGAAGGCGTTGCGCTCCTCGCTCGCACGCATCCTCCGGCGCGCAGCCCGCTCGTCAAGGCGGGCTCGGCTCGTGATGTGCGATGCTGATGGGGGTGGGACCGCCCGGAGGCGGTCCCGTTGAGGCCTACTCGGCGGCGATGCCGTAGTAGCCCTCGTCGTCGCGGCGCTCCGCGTCAGCCAGCGCCCGGGCCTCGGCGTCGGGCTCCAGGCTCTCCGGATCGCCTTCGAAGGCGTCGATGTCCCAGCTCCGATCCTCGTCCATGCCGACCTGGGGCTCCTCGCCCGGCTCGGGGCCGGCAACGGCGGCCGGCACTTCGCCCTCGTCCGCCAGGAAGGCCGGAAGCGCCTCCTCCTCCGGTTCCAAGGCGGCGGGCGCCGGCTCGGGCTGGGTGGGTGCCGGATTGCTGCGCTCCAGGCCCGGCGTGCGCAGCGGCTGCGGGAGCCAGCCGGTGCCCTCGACCAGTCGCGTGGCTTCCTCGGCCATTTCGGACCGCTTCAGGTGATCGATAAGTTGCGCGGCCGCCTCGCCCTTGGCCTCGCGCACGGCGGCCAGGATGCGCCCCTTCGTGACGTGCCCGAAGAAGGTTTCCTTGGTCGGCTGCCAGTGCTCGGTCATGTCGAGCCCGACGAGTTCCGCCACCCGGTCCGCATGGGCGATGGCCCCGGCCCGCCCGTCATGGGGCTGCTGCATCGGTTTAGGCTCAGGCCGGCGCACAGGGCGAACAGGTCCGCCCGCGAGTCGGGGTCGAGGCCCAGCAGGGCGTCCCAGAGGCGCACACCCTCCTTGGGCAGGCGCTCCTGCCACTCGCGCCGCCGACGCTCCAGGGCGATGGCTCCCGGCGCCTCGGCCAGGTTCGGGACGTCCCGGCCGGGCTCCGTCGAGCGGAACTGGATTTCCAGGCAGCTCTCCGCCCCGCGACCATGGGCGCTGTAACCGGCCGCGTAGGCGGCCATGCCGCGATAGAACGCGCCGAGCGCGAGCGCGTGGAGCACGGCCAGGAAGGCCGCGTCCGGGTCGTTGCTGAGCGCCTCACGCAGGGCGACCGTGCGCTGGGTGGTCAGCTCTGCGATCAGGCGCGCGCTCAAGGGACGCTCGCCGTCCTCGTCCTCGGGCTCCGCCCCCTGGGGAGTTTGGACGTCAGCGCCGCCCACCGCCGCGCCGCCGACCGTGAAGGTGGCGCGCTGGATGGTCCCGGCGCGCGTCTGCCCGGGCGTGACGTCGGTCCCACCGCCCTCGGCGACGGCGGGCTCGGCCGCTCTCGGCTCGTCCTGCCGGCGCACCCAGCCCCGGTCGATGGCGGGCTTGCCGTCGTAGCCGATGCTCACGAAGGCGCCGGCGTAGGCCATCTGCTCGGCGCTGTAGCGCGCTTGCCTGCCCTCGAAGGTCTCGATCGCCTGCTCGAGTTCGCCGAGCCGCGCATCCACCTCCTCGGGCAACTCCTCGACGTCCTGGTACTCCTGTTCGAGGCGCTCGTACTCCTCCTGCAGGGCGGCGAAGGCGCCCTGGGCGTCCTCGATCACCGCCACCTCGGCCGGCTCTAGCCGGCGCAGGTGGTAGGTGTGGTTGTAGGGGAAGCTCTCGGCCGCCTCGACCCACCGCCAGCCCTCGGCCAGCACCTCGGCCGTGATTGCCTGCAACTTCTCCTGCGCGAGGCGGCTCAGGAGCGGCACATCCTTCATCCAGCCATCACCATCCTGGCTGAACAGGTCGCGCAGCACCTCGCCCCCGGCCGCCTCGTAGGACGTGGAGGGACTGGATCAGGCCGCGGCGGGCGATGTCCTCAGCGAGGTCCTCGATGCTTTGGCCGTTCTGGATGCGGCGGACGTTCTTCTGGGACAGCACCAGCTTGTTGAAGGGGATGTCGCGCGCGCTGGTGAGCGTGATCTTCGGCAAGGTCGCCATGTCGGCGGGTCTCCGCGACGGGCGGGCGAGAGCCTTTCTCTCACCCCAACACTCGTCACAAAGCTCCTCCCAGCCCTCCTCCTCTCGTCAGGGCACCGGTCGGACCGACGCGCCTGCTCGCGGCCCTCACGCGTCTTGGGCGCCGAGTGGGAAGCGGGACGGCTGGTCAAGCCTGGTGTGCTGCGGCGAGGCGATCACCACCTCGGCGCCGATCATGGACCCGCCGGCGGTGCGACCGATCCACCGCTGCGCCGAGGCGCTGCCAAGCAGATGCCCCGCCATGCTGGCCACCACGCTGGGCGGGAAGCCGCTATCCGCTCCTCAACCCCCGAAGACGACGCAGCGCAGCCTCGCACATCCTGCTCGGATCACGCTCGCCACCCAGCGCAGGCTCGATGACGCTGCGGGCGAGCACTCGGCGCAGTTCCAGCGGCGAGAAGGCGGCCGTGGTGCTCTCATCGACCGCGTTCAGGGCGGTTCGGTAAGCGCTCTCGACCACCCGGAGTTCCGCGGGGCTGAGGCACTGCATCAGGGGCGGAGAAGGCATCGTTGCCATACCTGGGAGAGAGCACCCGCAAGCCACGCGGACATTCACAATTGCTCATGCACCCTGCGAAGCCGCCCGGTCCCGGCACACCGTCCGGCAGCATACGAAACAGGAACGTTCCGGCCCATGCAGCATTACTGGGTCGACCACGCCTCGCGCATAGTGGTGAGGGCCGGGAGGGAGCACGGAGGTACTGCCCCTCCCGGCCCTGGCGTGACGTGAAGGGACCTGTGCGCCACGCCTCACCGCCGGTCTCACGAGCCGTTCGCGAGGCGCGGCGTGAAGTCCGTGTCCGGCCCGACCCGCCGGCAATACGCCGCGACCAAGCGGGCGCAGGCCTCGACGTCGGCGAGGCTCAAGGTCTCGGAGGGCGTGTGCATGTAGCGAAGCGCCACGCCGACCAGCCCGGTGGCGACGCCGGCGCGGCCGACCTGCACGGCGTTCGCGTCCGTGGGCGTGATGCCCGCGAAGACGCTCACCTGATAGGGGATGCCCTCCTCGCGCGCCGCCGAGGTCAGGAGGTCGAAGACGACCGGGTTCACGTTCGCGCCGCGGGCGATCGTCGGCCCGCGCCCGAGTTCGAGTTGCCCGAGCTGGGTTTCGTCGAGCCGCGGCAGATCGGTTGCGTGGTCCATGTCGACGACGAGACCCGTGACCGGCCCGATGGCCTCCGTCGCGGTCTGGGCGCCGCGCGACCCGATCTCCTCCTGGACGGTGGCGACCGCGTACAGGCCCATCTCGGGATGCAGGCCGCCCTCGTCGTGCAGCAGCCGCATCGCCTCCGCGATGATCACGGCGCCGGCCGTGTTGTCGAACCCGCGCGCGGCGGCGCGCTCCCCCATGAGCGGCTGGAACTCCTGCTGGAAGGTGACCGGGTCCCCGAGCCGGACCACCTCCTCGGCCTCTGCCCTCGACCTCGCCCCGATGTCGATCCAGAGCTTCTTGATCTCCGGCCGCTTCGTCTTCTCGTCAGGGCTCAGAAGGTGGAAGGCCCGGCTGCCGACTACGCCGGGCAAGCGCTGCCGCCCATGCACCCAGACCCGCTGCCCGACCGGGGTGACGTCGTCATGCCCGCCGATGCCGCTGAAGTGCAGCAGGCCGTCCTCGCGTATGTGGTGGACCAGGAACCCGATCTCGTCGATGTGCCCGGCCAGCATGATCCTGGCTTCCGCCTCCGGGTTCAGCACCGCGGCGACGTTGCCGGCGACGTCCGTCCTGACCAGGTCGGCGTAGCGCTCCGTGTAGCGGCGGTAGACCTCTGCGGCCGGCTGCTCGAAGCCGCTGGGCGAGGGCGCGTTGGCCAGCGATCTCATGAAGTCCAGCGTCTCAGGGCGCATCGCGCTCACTCCTCCGTTCGTACCGCATCGAGCCGCGGGGAGAGGTGCCGCAACGGGCACGACAACGGACCAGACCTCGACCGGTGCCCTGGTCGACCCGGTTTTTCGCCGAGAACAGCTCGAACTCTCGCCTGCAGGTGCGTGTTGAGCGCGCCCCACAGCGAGGGTGAGCCCAGCCGTCGAGCTAACCCCAGACGCGGCCCTTCGACGGGGCGACCCCCGCCCCGGCCGCCGGCTGGGCGGCGGAGGGCAGGAGCGACGGCCCTCCCGGCGGCGCCTCGGCGGGACCGGCGTTCGCGGGCTCGGTGATCAGGCGCGCGCGCCGGCCGAAGGTCGCGTACTCCCACACCCAGCTGAACGCGACCGCGATCCGGCTGCGGAGCCCGATCAGGAAGTAGACGTGGGCCACGCTCCAGAAGAGCCAGGCCGTGAACCCGGTGAGGGTCAGGCGGTCGAGCTTCACCACCGCCGCCCGCCGCCCGATCGTGGCAAGGTCGCCCTGGTGCCGGTACTGGAACGGACCGGGGAGCGGCCGTCCCCTGGCGCGGGCGGCGATGAGCTCACCGACGTAGCGGCCCATCTGCTTGGCGGCGGGAGCAAGCCCCGGCACCGGCCTGCCGTCCGGCATGGCGGCCGAGGCCGTGTCGCCGATGACGAAGATCTCCGGCCGGCCCGGAAGCGTCAGGTCCGGGGCCACCTTGACCCGACCGGCGCGGTCGCGCTCCGCGCCGAGCCAGTCCGCGGCCGCCGAGGCCGCCACGCCGGCCGCCCACACGATGGCGCCCGCATCGATCCGGCGCTCGCCCACGATCGCGTGGCCCCGGCCGATGGCGGTGACCGGCGTGCCCGTGATCACCTCCACCCCCCGACGCTCCAGGGTGCGCCGGGCATAGGCGCTCAAGGGCTCGGGAAAGGCCGCGAGCAGCCGCGGGCCGGCCTCGACGAGGAGCACGCGCGCCTGGCGCGGATCGATGGTGCGGAAGTCGGGCGGCAGGGCCTCGCGCGCCACGTCGGCGATGGCGCCGGCCATCTCGACCCCGGTGGGACCGCCCCCGACCACGACGAAGGTGGTCAGAGCCTCGCGCTCGGCCGGCTCGGACGCGAGCTCGGCACGCTCGAAGGCGATCAGGATGCGGCGGCGGATCTCGGTCGCATCCTCGATGCGCTTCAGCCCCGGCGCGTGCGGCGCCCACTCCTCATGGCCGAAGTAGGCGTGGGTCGCGCCTGTAGCGACAACAAGCTGATCGTAGGCGAAGTCGCCGCCGGTCGTGTGGACGAGCCGCTGGTCCGCGTCGATCGCGTTCACCTGGGCCATCAGAACGCGCGTGTTCTTCTGGCGCGAGAGGATGCCGCGGATCGGCCAGGCGACGTCGGCCGGGTTCAGCGCGGCGGTGGCCACCTGGTAGAGCAGGGGCTGAAAGCAGTGGTGGTTCTGCCGGTCGATCAGGGTGACCTCGACCGGCGCGCGCCCGAGCGCCTTCGCGGCCTCCAGGCCCGCGAAGCCGCCACCGATGATCACCACGCGCCAGGGCTCGGCCATCACGCTCCATCCCTCCAGGCGGGCCTACCGCCGCCTTCCCGCACGATATCGCCTCCCTGCTCCTGCCTGACCGGCTCGGAGCGTTGTTCGACGATGCCGGTTTCGCCGACTTCCACCCGGCTCTGGGCCAGCCGACCGAGGAGGGGCAAGGACCGGGGTAACCCCGCGGCGCGTAGTCCTGATCAGGTTCCGGTGATCGACCGCGACCCGATCGAGGCCTCACCGCGCCAGGCGCCGCCGAGCGTGCGAAGCCTACAGCAGCGGCGTGCCCCCGGTCACGGCGTGGATGCCGCCCGTCATGTAGCTGCCCTCGTCGGAGGCGAGCAGGACGTAGATGCCCGCCAGCTCCCGGGGCTGACCGGGGCGGCCGAGCGGCGTGTCCTCGCCGAAGCTCTTCACCTTCTCGTCCGGCATGGTGGAGGGGATGAGCGGCGTCCAGATCGGCCCGGGGGCCACCGCGTTCACGCGGATGCCTTTGCCGCCCAGCATCTGGGCCAGGCCCGCGGTGAAGTTCGAGACGGCGCCCTTGGTCGCGGCGTAGGCCAAGAGCATCGGGGCGGGCTTGTCCGACTGGATCGAGGTGGTGTTGATGATGGACGAGCCCGGCCGCATGTGGGGCACGGCGGCCTGGGCGAGGCGGAACATGGCCGTGATGTTGGTGCGGAACGTGTACTCCCACTCCTCGTCCGGAACCTCGTCCAGCGACTGGTACGTGCGCTGGAAGGCGGCGTTGTTCACCAGGATGTCGATGCGGCCGAACTCGGCCACGGCCCGGTCGACGATCGACCGGCACTGGGCGGCCTCGGCGATGTCGCCGGGGACCCGCACGCAGCGTCGCCCCGCCGCCTCGACGTGGCGCGCCGTCTCCCGGGCGTCCGCGTCCTCCGCCTCGCTCAGGTAGCTGATGAGCACGTCCGCGCCCTCGCGGGCGTAGGCGATGGCCACCGCCCTCCCGATGCTGTCCCCGCCCGTGATCACCGCCACGCGCCCGGTGAGCTTGTCGCAGCCCCGGTAGCTCTCCTCGCCATGGTCGGCACGCGGCGTCATCTCCGCCTCGGTGCCGGGGGGCTCGATATGCTCCTGGTCAGGCTGGCTCATGCCGGTTCTCCTTGGCTCTCATGGCGCTGCGCGCCGGCGGGTGTCGCGGGGCTGTCCCGGACCGGAGCGCGCCCGAGCGCCTTCATGCCCTCAAGGCCCGAAGGAGCACCGCCGCTGGTCACCAAGCGCCATGGCTCGGCCGTGGGAACTCCGTCCCGACAGGCCCAACAGCCGCCCCCGCCATGGGTTCCCCCGCCGGCGCTGGCCCAGATGGGCCGGCACCTCCGCAGGCCGCTCCACCCAGGCGCGAGCAGCGGACCCCGGCTGGCCGCGACAGATCGGAACCTGAGGCGGCCATCGCGCCTTGCGCAGCGGCCCGCCCCTTTGCCTTAAGCCACCTCATGTCCAGCATCAGTGCCGTAAATCTCGTCGTCCTCGCCACCGCCCTCGTCGCGGTCGGGTCGATGCTCTCCAGCCTCCTCGCCGCGCGGCTCGGAGCGCCCGTTCTCATCGCCTTCCTGGCCGTCGGCATGCTGATCGGGCGGGAGGGCCCGGGCGGCTTCACCTTTGCGAACTACCACTCCGCCTACCTGATCGGGTCGCTCGCGCTCGCGGTCATCCTGTTCGACGGCGGGCTTCGCACCAGGGCGGACGCGGTGCGCGCGTGTCTCAAGCCGGGCCTGATGCTGGCGACCCTCGGGGTGCTCCTCACCGCGCTGATCGTGGGCGTCGCGGCGCGCTTCGCCCTCGACCTCACCTGGCCCGGCGCATTGCTGCTCGGCGCGACCATCGCCTCCACCGACGCCGCGGCCGTGTTCTTCCTGCTGCGCGCCCATGGCCTCAAGGTCGAGCACCGCATCGAGGCCACGCTCGAGGTGGAGTCGGCCGCCAACGACCCGCTGGCCGTGTTCCTAACCGTCACGCTTGTCGAGCTGGCGGCCCATCCGGGCACGCCGCCCGGGGCGTCGGTGCTCCTCCACCTCGCGCAGGAGGCGGTCCTCGGCACGGCGCTGGGCCTCGCGGGCGGGTTCGCAGCCTCGTGGGCGCTGAACCGCGTCCGGCTCCCGTCGGGTCTCAACCCGCTCTTCGCGCTCTCCTGCGGGCTCCTCGTGTTCGGCGCCACGTCGGTGGCCGGCGGCAGCGGGTTCCTGGCCGTCTATCTCGCCGGCGTCGTCGTCGGGAACCGCCCGATCCCGGGCGCCGCGCGCGTGCTGAACGTGCATGAGGCGATGACGTGGCTCGCGCAGATGGGGATGCTGGTGGTGCTGGGCGTTCTCGTCACGCCCTCGCGGCTCGTCGCGCAGGCAGGGCCGGCACTGGTGGTCGCCTTCGCCCTGATCCTCGTCGCCCGGCCCCTCTCCGTGTTCGCCTGCCTGGCGCCGTTCGGCTTCAGCCGTGCCGAGCGGGTCTTCGTGTCGGCCATGGGCCTACGCGGGGCGGTAGGCATCTTCCTGGCCTCGATCCCGGTGCTGGCGGGCGTGCCTGACGCCGAGCTCTACTTCAACGTGGCGTTCTTCGTGGTGCTGACGTCGCTGGTGCTGCAAGGCTGGACGGCGGGGCCGATCGCGCGCCGGCTCGGGCTCGCCGCCCCGGGCCATGTGGAGCCGCGCCGGGTCGACCTCGGAGCGCCGATCAGGGTCGAGGAGGAACTGGTCGGCTTCCCCGTGCGGCTTGGCGCCCCGATCCTCGGCGGCGCACCATTGCCGCCGGGGGTGCGCCTCGCCTTCGTCGTGCGCGACAACCGGATCAGGTTCGCCCACGAGATGCGCCGGAGCGAGGACGCGCTCGCGCCGGGCGACCACGCCTACGTGGTCGCCCGGCCCTCGGCCCTTCCCGCGCTCGATCGCTTGTTCGTGCCAAGCTCCTCGGAGCCCGGCGCCATGTCGCGGGACGGGCGGGACGTCCACTCCTCGGCGGAGGTCGAGCGCTTTCGCTCCGTCCTGGGCCGGCGCATCTTTCGGCGCCGATGAACAGGGCTCCCGCGCACGATGCCGCTGGGGCGACGTCGCGATCTCAGATCGTGATCACCTCCAGAGCGTTGGCTTCCGGGTACACCGCGACCTCGGCCACCAGGTCGAGGTTGCTGATGGACCGCGCCTGCTGCCTGAGCAGCTCCTGCAGGAGGCGGGCGTCGTCGTGCAGCTCGAGCACGCGCGCAAAGTCGACGCAGGTGTGATAGGCGGCCAGCTCGTAGTACTCGGTGCGACGCGCCGACGAGATCAGTCCGGCATCACGCAGGTAGGGGTCGCGCACCAGCCCTATCGCGCGCTCCGCCTCGCGCAGGATGGCCTGCATCGTCTGGTCCACATGCTCGGTGGCGTCGAGGCGCCAAACCGCGATGAGGTGGTCGAGCCGCTTCAGTTGCCCGCGCGTCTCCTCCAGATGCGTCTCGAACAGCTCCCGCAAGGGGCGGTGCTTGGCGACGGCCGCCATCTTCGGCAACATGCCGACGAGCATAGCCTCGATGCTACGCAACTCCTGCAGCTCGGCGTGGTAGATGTCGCGCAGGTCGTCCATCAGCATGGCCGGCTCCGTGGGGCTGATCGGCGCTGCCAACGTCGCGGCGCGGCAGGAGTTTCCTGTCAGGGGTGAACCCGCACCCGGGCTCGGCCCCGGTCGATCCTGCCGGCCGACTCGGAAGAGCATCAGCTGCCCCCCGGCTCCCCCAGGATGGCCCATGCCTGACCCGGCCCGCTACGCCCTCCACCGCCCCGAGATCCGGGAGGCGCTCGATCGCGGCGAGGCGGCCATCCTCAACCTGATGGGACCGACACCCCAAGTCTTCAGCGCCGGCCAGACCGTGATCGGCATGGAGGAGGAGCACGAGACCGTTCATCGCCTGCGCACAGGCTGGCTCGCCCGCACCCGCCGCCTGCCGGACGGGCGCAACCAGATCATCGCGGTGTTCCTGCCGGGCGACCTGTTCGGCATCAAAACCATGTTCATGGTCCGCCAGCCGGACGCCGTGGAGGCGATCACCGACGCGACCATCGACCGCGTGGAGCAGGAGCGGCTGCGCGCCATGATGGCGCACGACTTCGACGTGACCTTGCGCGTGATCTGGCAGGTGATCGAGGACGAGCGCCGGCTCCACGCCTGGGTCGTGGGGTTGGGCAACGGCAACGCCGAGGAGCGCGTGGCGCAAATGCTGCTCGAGTTCCGCGGCCGCCTGGCGCGCTCGGGTCACATCGCGCCCGACGCCGCCGAGTATCGGCTCCCCATGAAGCACCACCACATCGCCGACCTCCTCGGCATCACCGACGTCCATGTCAGCCGCGTGCTGAAGCACCTGCGGGAGGCCGAGGTCGCCTGCCTCGAGCGCGGCACGGCCCGCCTCCTCGATCTGCGGGCGCTGGAGCGCCTGGCCCGCCCCGTTCAGGACGTGTTCGAGCGTGCCAGCCCAGAGTTCGGCGGAGGGGAAAGGGAGGCGACGTGAGCGAGGGCGGCGCACGCCACGAGCGGCTCGACGGCACCGAAACCCTGCACCACGCCGAGGGCCGGGCCGCGCTCGCGCTCGTGGAGTGCCTGCTGATGACCCTGCTCGACACGCGCGTGCTGACGCGCGAGCAGCTCGTCGAGGCGGTCGAGAGCGCGGTCGAGGCCAACCGGCAGTCCGCGGACGACGACCATCACCAGGCGGTGTCGCAGGCCGCGGCGGGGCTGCTTCGCAGCATCGGAGGAAGCATGGCGGTGGTCGTCCGCAAGCCCTGACGCAACCGTCCCGCCGGGCGAGACCTGGATTGGCGCCAGCACCGGCCGGCACTTGATCCAGGTTAAGAGGCGCCGCACTTTTCCGACCAGACCTCCTGATTTCCCATGAACCGTTCGGGATCCTCGCGCATTCATGTAGCGGCAGCGGCGCGCAATGGCCGGGAGGGTACGATGGCGAACGGCATCTGTGATGTCTGCGGGGTGCGGCCTGCCACCGTGCGGGCCCAGGTGGTCTCGGATGGCCAGCGCCAGAACATGGAGCTGTGTGACGTCGATTACCGCCGCCTCGCGCGCCAACAGGGCCGCTCCAGCTCGCCGCTCGAGTCACTGTTCGGTGGCCGCGGCGGCAGCCTGTTCGACGACTTCTTCGGCGGCGACTTCTTCGGCTCCGGCCCCGGCTTGAGCGGCGACGAGCGTGCCGGCGCGGGCCGCGACCCCAGTGATGACCGAGACCGTACCGGGGGAGAGGGAGACGGCGGCGGCCGCGCCATTCCGGTCCGCTCCGGACGGGGGTCCGCGCGGGGCCGCGGCGCCCAAGCGGGCGTGGCGGATCGCCTGTCCAAGCACGCCGAAGAAATCCTGCAAGGGGCGGCCCGCGAGGCGGCGGAGGCCGGACGACGCGAGGTCGATACCGAGCACCTGCTGCTGGCGCTTACCGAGAGCGACGTGGTCCGCACCATCCTGGACCAGTTCAAGGTGTCGCTCGACGATCTGCGCCGTCAGGTCGAGCAGGAGACCCCGCGCGGGGACGCCGCGCCCGAGGAGGGCGGGGAGATCGGCGTGTCGCCGCGGGTGAAGGACGCGCTCGCGCGCGCCTTTCGGGCCTCGGCCGAGTTCGGCCACTCCTACGTCGGCCCCGAGCACCTGCTGATCGGGCTGGCCGAGGAGGGCGAGGGCTTAGGCAGCGACGTGCTGCGCCGCTACGGGCTCACCCCCCAGGCCATCCGCCAGCAGGTCACCAAGGTGGTCGGCCGCGGGGCCGAGGAGGGCCGGGTCGAGGCGCCCACCAACACGCCCAACCTCGACAAGTACGCCCGCGATCTCACCAAGCTGGCGCGGGAGGGCAAGCTCGATCCGGTGATCGGCCGCGCCAAGGAGATCGAGACCACCATCGAGGTGCTGGCCCGGCGCAAGAAGAACAACCCCGTCCTCATCGGCGAGCCTGGGGTCGGCAAGACCGCCATCGTCGAGGGCTTGGCTCAGCGCATGGTGGCCGGCGAGGTGCCGGAGGCGTTGCGCGACAAGCGTCTGGTCGAGCTCTCCATCAACTCCATGGTGGCCGGTTCCAAATACCGCGGCGAGTTCGAGGAGCGCGTGCAGCAGATCCTCAAGGAGGTCACCGAGGCGCAGGACAGCCTCGTCCTGTTCATCGACGAGATCCACACCATCGTCGGCGCCGGCCAGGGCGGGGGCGAGGGCGGACTCGACATCGCCAACGTGTTCAAGCCGGCGCTGGCCCGCGGCGAGCTGAACCTCATCGGCGCCACCACGTTGAACGAGTACCAGAAACACATCGAGAAGGACGCCGCACTCGAGCGCCGCTTCCAGCCGGTCTTCGTGCCCGAGCCGACGGTGGCGCAGACCATCATGATCCTGCGCGGGCTTCGCGACACGATGGAGGCGCACCATAAGGTCACCATCACGGACGAGGCGGTCATCGCCGCGGCCGAGCTGTCAGACCGCTACATCACCGGCCGCTTCCTGCCCGACAAGGCCATCGACCTCGTGGATCAGGCCGCGGCGCGGGTGAAGATCTCCGCCACCGCCCGACCCGTGGACGTGCAGGAGCTCGAAGCGGAGGTGCGCCAGCTCAAGCGCGAGCAGGACTACGCGGCGTCCCGCAAGCAGTTCGACCGCGCCCAGGACATCCAGGCCCAGCACGACGCCCGCAACAAGGAATTGCAGGACGCCACCGAGCGCTGGAGGCGCGAGCGCGGCTCGGCCTCGGCCGAGGTCAAGACCGAGCACATCGCGCAGGTGGTGTCCAAGCTCACCGGCGTGCCGGTGCAGGAACTCACCACCGAGGAGAAGCAGCGCCTTGTTCACATGGAGGAGCGCCTCCACCAGCGCGTGATCGGCCAGGACGAGGCGGTGCGCGCGGTCTCGGATGCGGTGCGGCTTGCCCGCGCGGGCCTGCGGGAGGGGCGCCGGCCGGTAGCCACGTTCCTGTTCCTCGGGCCGACCGGCGTGGGCAAGACGGAGCTCGCCAAGGCGCTCGCCGAGACCGTGTTCGGCGACGAGGACGCCATGGTCCGCCTCGACATGTCGGAGTACATGGAGCGCCACGCGGTGGCCCGCCTGATCGGGGCTCCCCCGGGCTACGTCGGCTACGAGGAGGGCGGCCAGCTCACCGAGCGCGTGCGGCGCCGGCCTTACAGCGTGATCCTGCTCGACGAGATCGAGAAGGCGCATCCGGACGTCTACAACGTCCTGCTCCAGGTGTTCGACGACGGGCGGCTCACCGACGGCAAGGGGCGGGTGGTGGACTTCACCAACACCGTCCTGATCGCCACGTCCAACCTCGGCTCGGACATTATCCAGCGCAACCTCAACCTCCGCGGCACCGCGGAGGACAACCAGGCGAAGCTGAAGCGCGAGCTGATGGACGTGCTGCGCGGGCACTTCCGGCCCGAGTTCATCAACCGCATCGACGAGATCATCGTTTTCCACGCGCTGGCCCGCTCCGAGATCCGGTCAATCGTGGAGCTGCAGCTCGAGCGCGTGCGCCGCACGGCCCATGGCCAGGGCGTCGATCTCGTGGTCGATCCCTCGCTCCTGGACCACCTGGCCGCGGCGGGCTTCCGGCCCGAGTTCGGCGCACGCGAGCTGCGCCGGCTGATCCGCTCGGAGCTGGAGACGCAGCTTGCCCGCGCCATGCTGGCCGGCGAAGTCCACGAGGGCGACCGGGTGCTCGCCCGCTGGGACGGCTCCCAGCAGAAGGTCGTGCTCGAGCCCCAGGCGAAGCCCGACGGCGAAGCCAAGCCGGCCGAGGGTGGGGCAGCCGGCGACCACCGGAATGCGGTGGAGGTGGAGCGGGACGCCCAGCGTGGCGGCGCCGACGAGGCCGGCCAAGCGGCGGCCGAGTAGGGGCGCGGTCAAGCCAGCCCTGAAGGAGGAACGCCATGTCCGCCAGACCTGAGCCGGACCGGGACGAGGAGAAGTCGGCGAACCCCGCCGAGCTCGATCCGGTCGAGGAGGCGAGCCTGGAGTCGTTCCCGGCCAGCGACCCCCCGGCCTGGACCGGCGTGGCCGCCGACAGGGTGGCCGAGGTTGGCCCTGACCTTACGACACCCGAGCGCAACGAGGGCGGAGCGCCCAAGACTCCGTCCACCCCGACTGGCTGAGAGACACCCTCGCCCAGAACTTGTTCGGCCACCCCCGAGGCGCGGTGGCCGAACCCGACCCGCAAGCGCCTAGGAGAAGCACGATGGCGCGCAATCCCCTTACCCCCTACCGCTCCGGCGGCAGCCTGCTCGGCGGCGATCCGTTCCTCTCGCTCCACCGCGAGATGAACCGCCTGTTCGACGACGTCCTGCGCGGCACGGCTCTCACCAGTGGCGGCCAGGGCGGCGCGGCCCTGATCGCGCCGCAGCTCAACGTCTCGGAGACCGACAGCGACATCCGCATCACGGCCGAGCTGCCGGGCGTCACCGAGAACGACGTCCATATCGATCTCAACGACGACGTGCTGGTGATCCGGGGCGAGAAGAAGGTGGAGCGCAAGGAGGAGAAGGAGCGCTTCCACTTCGTCGAGCGCTCTTATGGCACGTTCCAGCGCGCGCTCCAGCTCCCCTTCCCGGTCGATCCCGAGCAGGTGCAGGCGAACTTCGAGAATGGCGTCCTCACCGTCACCCTGCCGAAGACCGCCCAGCAGCAGCGTTCGCGCCGCATCCAGGTGCAGGCTGGTGGCGGGGGCCAAAGTGGCGGCCAGGGTGGGGCACAGTCGAGTCAGGGCAGCGCGGGCGGCACCGGGAGCGAGGCTGCCCAGACGGCGCAGGGGACCGGGTCCTCGGGTTCCGGGCAGGGCGCTGGCGGCCAAGGCGGCGAGGCCTCCCAGGGCGGGTCGTCGAGCGCCGGTTCGGGCACCACGGGCGCTTAAGCCTCGGGTCGAGCCGGACACCTCCGGAGCCACCGCCAGACGTCTGACCAGGAGTTCTCCATGAGCACAGGCAGCCCCTCCGCACCGTCCAACCCCGGCGGGACCTCATCCCGGGTGCGCGTCTTCCCGGCCGGGCCTGACGGGGGTGGCCTGGAGGCCATGGCATCGGTGCTGGCCCAGAACTGGTGGGCGGTGGCACTGCGCGGGGTGTGCGGCATCCTGTTCGGGATCATCGCCATCGTCTCGCCGGTGGCGACCGTGCTGACCTTGGCGCTCCTGTTCGCCGGCTATCTCATCGCCGACGGCGTGTTCGGCATCATCGCCGCGGTGCGGGCGGCGCAGGCCCACGAGCGCTGGGGTCTCCTGCTGGCTGAAGCCGTGCTCAACATCCTCATGGGTGTGATCGCGGCCTTCTTCCCGGGCGGGGCGGTGCTGGCCTTCGTGCTCATCACGGCGGCCTGGGCCCTGCTCACCGGCGGGCTCATGCTGGGCGCGGCCTTCAAGCTTGCCCAGTCGCACGGTCGGTGGTGGCTGGCCCTCAGCGGCGTCGTTTCCCTGCTCTGGGGCGTTCTGCTCGTCGTCTCGCCCCTGATCGGCGCCGTGGTGCTGACCTGGTGGCTCGGCGGCTACGCGCTGGCCTTCGGCGCCCTGCTCCTCATCCTCGCCTTCCGCCTGCGGCGGGAGCGCGACCGCCCGGCCGGCGGCGCGCTGGCGCAGGGCGCCTGACGCGGCGCTCCCGCCCTCTCCCCCATCCAGAACGCCCGATCCGGGCGACGACCACAGGAGATCACCCAATGTCCAAACGCACCCTCATCGCAGCTTGCGCGCTCGCCGCCCTGACCGGCTACGCGGTTGCCCAAGGCACGTCCGGCGGAGCCGGCTCGGGCGGTTCGACCACTGGCGGCTCGGGAACCGGCGCGGCGGGCAGCGGAACGGCGTCCGGCTCCGGCAACCAGGGCGGCACGTCGGCGCAGACCGTCCCGGGCTGGGGCGGCACCCAGGGCCAAGGCAGCCAGGGCGGACAGGCCGGCACCGGCCAAGCCACAACCCAACCGGGTCAGGGCGGCGCTCCCGCCGTCCAGGGCGCGGCAGGGAACGCGACGCAGGGCACCCAGGCCGGACCGGGCGGGCTCATCACCATCAACCCGCGCGCGGTGCTGATCACCTACTACACCGCTCAGCCCGCCGACACGCTCGCCTCGAAGCTGATGCGGACGACCGTGTACAACAACGACGGTCAGAAGCTCGGCCAGGTCGAGGACCTGCTCATCAGCCAGGGCCAGACCATCTCCGGCGTGGTGATCGGGATCGGTGGTTTCCTGGGGCTCGGCGAGCGCTACATCTCGCTGCCCCCGAGCTCGATCGTCCTCACGCCGGACGGCGACCGCTCCTACCGCGCGGTCATCAACACCAGCCGCGAGGACCTCAACAAGGCGCCCGAGTTCAAGTTCGAGGGCGCACAGAGCCGCTGAGCATCGCGCGGTATAGGGGCAGGCGCCGCATGCGCCTGTCCCCGAAGGCGCGACCGGTGGCAGGTCGACGAGGTTCGGCCCAGCCGAATGAGCCATCATCACTTCCCGAAGCGGCCTCCGCCGCGGGCCTGCTCGCGACCAAGCAGGCGATGGTCCCTGAACCCCACGAATAAGGAGGAGACCGCCATGACGCGGGAGACCCAGCAGCAGCACACCTTGACTGCCCTGGTCGATACCCGCGCCGAAGCCGCGCGGGCCGTCGAGCAGTTGGTGGAGGCCGGAATCACCCGGGCCGAGATCCAAATTATTCCCGGTGAGGGGGCGGCGTCCTACACCAGGCCCACGGGCCAAAGCTCGTATGACCGGGAACGAGACCAGGGCGGGTTCTGGGCCTCGCTCAAGCACCTGTTCCTACCCAGCCAGGACCGCTACGCCTATGCCGAGGGCATGAGCCGGGGCGGCGTGGTCCTGAGCGTGCGCGTTGACCCGGACGAGTTGGAGCGCGCCTCCGCCATCCTGGAGCGGAACGGCTCGGTGGATATGGAGCAACGCGAGGCCGCGTGGCGGCGGGAGGGCTGGGCGGGCTATCAGGCCGGCGGCTCGGCAGATGCCACCCCGGCCACCACGGGGGCGCGAGGCGAGCAGGTGATCCCCGTGGTCGAGGAGCAGCTGCGGGTCGGCAAGCGCCAGGTGATCAAGGGCCGGGTGCGCGTGCGCGCCTACGTGGTCGAGGTGCCAGTCACCGCCGAGGTGCAGTTGCGTGAGGAGCACGTGCGCGTGGAGCGCCACCCGGTCGGGCGCACGCTCACCCCCGAGGAGGAGGCCCGGCTCCTGCGCGAGCGCACCATCGAGGCCGAGGAGCGGGTCGAGGTGCCCGTGGTCGAGAAGGTGCCGGTGGTCAAGGAGGAGATCGTCATCCACCGTGAGGCCGGCGAGCGCGTCGAGGTGGTCCAGGACACGGTCCGGCGCACCGAGGTCGAGGTCGAGGACGAGCGAGGCACAAGCAGCGGCGCCGGGTCCGCGCGGTAGCCATGGACATGGATCATCGCGCACAGCCCACCCCCGGGGTGACCCCGGAGGCGGGCTCCCGATCGGGAGGGCGGCACGGCGCCGCCCTTTCCAATGCCTTCCAGGAGACGCGCGAGGCCTGGCCGGGCCTGTCCGCCTACGAGCGCTTCGAGCAGGTGGTCTCCATCCTGCTCACCATGCTCATCAGCGCGGTGATCGTGGCGGCGCTGGTCAACCTGACCTTCCGCGTGGCGAGCATGGTGCTGTTCGGCATGCTCGACCCGGCCGAGCATGGGGTGTTCCAGTCGATCTTCGGCATGATCTTCGTGGTGCTGATCGCGCTGGAGTTCAACCACTCGATCCTGAGCGTGCTGCACCGGCACCAGAGCATCATCCAGGTGCGGACGGTGGTGCTGATCGCGCTGCTGGCCCTCGCCCGCAAGTTCATCATCCTGGACGCCACCAATACGGACCCGATGACCATCCTCGGCCTCGCCGCTGCCGTACTCGCGCTTGGCGCGGTGTATTGGCTGGTCCGCGACCAGGATCGCAAGGAGGCGCACTCGCAGGGCTGAGTTTTGGAGCGGGCAGCGACCGCGCTTCGGTGGGTAAGCCGTGCCTAGGGCATGATGCGCCGCGCCAACCGCTGCGGCCAGCCCTGGCCGCCGAGCGCTGCGAGGTCGCGCGACGTTCCCCCCGTCCAGGCGCCGAACGGCAGGACCGCTTCCGGGCGGGCCGGCACGATGAGTTCGGCCAGACGGGCTACCCGCTCCTGCGTGGTCGGATGCGTGCGCAGCCAGTGCAGCCAGCGCCAGCCGCGGCTGGCGAAACGCTCCCAGTCGTCGCCCTGCATGGTCTGAAGGCGCCGGAGCGCGTTCGCGAGCGCCACCGGGTCGCCCGTCAACTCGACGGCTCCCGCGTCGGCCAGGAACTCACGGCGTCGAGACAGGGAGAGCTGCAGAATGTGGATCGGCGTTGAAAGCGGGACCCCAATCAAAATCGAAGTAGCGCATTGATGTTGCTAGCAAAATCGACGGTAGAGCGGGGTCCCGGTCGGCGCCGATTGGGACCCCATCACCTTCTTGTTTATGTGAGCGATCTCAACGCGTTAATGCAATTTCGGCTGGGGTCCCGCTTCGATGCCGATCCGCAGTAATGGGCACATAGCGCCTCATAGCGGCGGGTGAGGTCGGCGCTCGCGTCCGCGTCGAGATTGCGGAAGGCGGCCGAGAGGCTGTCGGTGCGGTGCTCGCCGGGTGCGCCGCCCAGGCTCCAGAGCGCATTCTGCACCCCCTCAGCCAACGCCACGAAGCTCTCGCCGCCCAGCACCACGTGGGCATGCTCGAAGCCCGAGTAGGCGAGCCGGAAGTGGTAGAGCCGGTGATCGAGCGCGATCCCCGCGATGGTGATGCCGGCGGCATTCATGTCGGTGAAGTCCGACAAGCCGATCCGCCCGGGCTCGTGGGTTTGGCGGAAGATGACCTCCTGCTCCGCACCGTGCAGCGCCCGCCAGGACCGGATGCGGCGCTCCAGGGTGCGCCGGACGCCGGCATCGAGCTCGGGGTGACGCCGGATCATCTCCTCGAACAGGGCGATGGGACGAAGGCCCGGGGAGGCCTGCAGGAGGGGTACGACCTCGGCCTCGAAGATCTCGGCCAGAGGATCGGGCCGCCGCCGACCCCTGGGAGCCTTCTTCAGAGATGGCAGGCGTGGATCCTGCTCGATGCGGTCGGCGGTGGCGGGACTGAAGCCGGCCTTGGCGGCCGCGGCACGTCGCGGGTCGGTCTGACGGAACTGCATGTAGAGCCTCATCTGGCGATCGGTCACATGGCGGCCGGGCATGCGGGACCCCTCCTCGGCGAGGAGGGCCGTCCGCACAGCCGGTCGGCCGTGATCGCCAGATCTCGTTCGCGTCCCTACGCTCGGGCTTCGCCCTCCCTCCGGGACGCGAACGAGATCAGTGCCTCATCTTGATTGTCGTGCCGTCACCATCCTGATTGTCGGGCTGCAGCGAGACGGTGTGGTACCTCTCCAACGGCCTGTCCAAGCCGTTCTTCGAGCGGCTGCTGGCCGACTTCGCGCGCGAGGTCGGAGCGGGCACGCGCTGCCGGGCGGTGGTGGTGCTCGACAATGCCGGCTGGCACACCCAGCCCAATCTGCGCGTGCCCGAGGGCGTCCGGCTGGTCTACCTGCCGCCCTACACGCCCGAACTGCAGCCGGCCGAGACGCTGTGGCCGTTGGTCGACGAGCCGGTGGTCAACCGGCACATCGCCAACCTGGATGAGCTGGAACGGGTGGTCGAGCAGCGATGCGCCACCTTGAGCGAGCAGACCAACGTCATCCGCTCACGCACAAGCTTCCACTGGCTGCCCAAAACTGCCAAGCCAAAACCCAAGCTGGCCTAATTAACCGGAAACCGTATGATCGTGGTCCTACTCGGCCGCGACGGCGACCTTGCGGGGACGCCGCGCAACATCGGACACGCTCTCGCGGATGCGACGCTCCGCCAGCGAGGCATAGGCGTCGTTGAGCTCGACCCCCACACCATGGAGGCCGGCCCGCGCCGCGGCGACGAGGGTGGTGCCCGATCCTAGGAAGGGGTCGAGAACCGTGCCGCCGGTCGGGCAGCCGCAGGCAAGGCATCGCTCGACCAACTCGACGGGGAACGGCGCGCAATGCGCATAGGGGTTCTCCGGCCGGGCGTGGATCACCCAGACGTCCTCCGCCCCGTTCAGACCGGACCGGTCGAAGCGGTACCGCGGCCCCTTCGAGAACAGGAACAGGTGCTCGTACGTCCGCCAGGGCCGGTCCTTGGCGGTCGGCTCGCCGAGCGCGTTCGGGCGCTGCCAGATGATGGGGCTGCGCAGGACCCAGCCGTCCGCCTGCATGGCCAGGGCGACTCGCCACGGGAGGCCGATCAGCGACTTGCGCGGCAGGCCGAGGCCAGGCCCGTCGACCGCGCGCAGCTTCTGCCGGGCCATGAGGCGGGCCGAGTGCTTCGGGTCGTGACCGAGGGGGGCGGCCCTTCGCGTTGTAGTAGGCGTCGCCGAGGTTGAGGAACAGCACGCCGTCGTCGGCGAGCACGCGGTAGGTCTCCCGGAAGGTCTCGACCAAGGCCGTTACGTACGCCTCGATGGTCGCCTCGTGCCCGATCTGCCCCTCGACCTCGTAGTCGCGCTGCCAGAAGTACGGCGGCGAGGTCACGACGCAATTGACCGACTTGGCGTCGAGCGCGCGCAAGCCCTCCCGGACGTCCGCGGTGACGATGGGGCGGAGCTAACCCCTACAGCGTTGAGGTTCGGTTGTTGCGGAATCGCCTCGGGAGTCAATCGGAAGCTCACGGGAGGTGCCATGTCCGAAAATCCGGACATGGCCGCCCAGGAGATCCGGCGAGGGAAAACGTAACCACGCCGGCAGCCGCCGCTTGCCGAGGGAGTCGGGAGCTGCGATCCCACCCTGGCCCCGCATGGAGAGCGCCGTGAAACGAATAGCCACCCCCCGCACCGAGAGACCCACCCACCCGGGGGCGTGACCGCGAGCGCGGCAGCCCCTTCGACAGGAGGCTGCCCCGATGAAGAACTCGACCTCGAACCCCATCACCTACTTCACCGCCGATACCCATTACGGCCACGAGGGCATGATGGAAGGGCGAATGTCCCGGCCGCGACCCTTCGGCTCCGTCGAGGAGCATGACGAGACCCTCATCGCCAACTGGAACGCCGTCGTCCGGCTCAGCGACGAGATCTGGCATCTCGGGGACTTCGCGTTCGGCTGCTCGGCCGAGCACGCGGCCGCGGTGTTCAAGCGCCTCAACGGCGTCAAGCGGCTCGTCTGCGGGAACCACGAACAGCGGGGCCGGCGGTTGCCCTGGGCGAGCCAGCACGAAGGGTTCGTCGACGTCACCGTCGAGGGCACCCGGCTGTTCATGTGCCACTACTCGATGCGGGCCTGGCCCGGCATCTGGCAGGGGACCCTCCACCTTTTCGGGCACACCCACGCCAGCCTGCCGGACACGCGGCGGTCGGCGGATGTCGGCGTCGACGCCTGCGACTTCCGGCCGGTGCGGCTCGACGAGATCAAGGCGCGCATGGCACGGGCGGCGACCTGGCCCGAGGAACTCGCCGCCGACGCGGCCGCAGGCAAGATCCGCTGAAACGCCGAAGGGCCCCGGGGAGCGTCCCGGGGCCCTTCGGCTATTCGGCTTCCGCGATGGCTACGGCCGCCCGGCGCAGGGCCTGGGCCCGCCCCTCCAGCCCCAACGCCTCCCGCCCGAGCAGCGCGAGCAGCGCCGGCGCCACCGTCTCGGGGATGCCTCGCTGGCCCGCGGCCCACCGCTGCATGAGGCGCGCATCGACATCGAGGGCGGCCGCCAGGGGGCGGCGCCACTCGTCACCGAAGAGGGCCTGGCCGGCGGCCGCGAGCAGATCGGGCGTCACGCTTCCGCTCTCCAGACGCAGGCGCCCTGCCACTCGTCCACCCACGCCATAAGCTCCAGCGGCTCGTCCGGAGTGACGCCGCAGGCCCACGCCAGGACCTCACCGCTCGCGAGGGTTCCGAGGTACCGGTCGCCGGGCCGATCCTCGCGGTACCACGCCGGCCGCGGCCGGCTACAGGCGGCCGCGATGGAGGCTGCGACGCCCTCGGCGTCGGCGCGGGTGCGGGCGCCCTTGAGGTACTGGAGTGCCGGCAAGGCGCTCAAGGCAGCGCGGCGGGCGCCGAGGGCGTGGAAGTGCACGGGGTTGTTGTCGTTCACCGTCGCCTCCCTCAGATGGCCAGGCCGAGGGCACGGTCGTCGGCGTCGAGGGCCGCGAGATCGCGCTCCAGCAGGACCTGCGCGAGATCGACCTGAAGGCCGCTGAGTCCCTCGCGCTCGCGGCGCTTTCGCCCCTCAGGCAGCGCATGCGTGTAGAGGAGGCGGACCTCGATCTTCCCGTCGAGGTCGAGGTCGTTCTCCAGGGCCCAGTTGACCCAAGCCTCCTTGATCGGGCGCGTGCTGCGCCAGTCGGCCTGGATGACGAGGTCGAGCTCGGGGTGCGGGTACTCGTCGTACGGGGCCGCGATGCGAGCGTGCACGACCGGCGTGGCGCCGGCGGCATGGAGCGCGTCGGCGATGCGCTCGCGGTCGGCCTGTTCAAGGCGGCGGGCGGGACGCGAAAGAATGGGGGCGGTGGGACGCATGATGCCGAGGTCTCCCGTGCGGCGGATGGGCGGTCGGCAGGGCCGACCGCATAGGGACCATGGTACGATTCGCGATGCCGGGCACAAGAGCCCCCGCGGCCCGTGTGGCTTTCGTCGTCCGAGCGCACCCTGACGGGGTCACCCCTCAGGAGGAAACCGTGCGCTCGCTTATCCGCTTCATCGCCGCCATCATGCGGGCCGCCCTGGCCGCTATGGCGGCAGTCCCCCGGCTCATCTGGGACGGCGCCCGCTGGGTCGCCCGGGCCGTCACCGCCCCGCCGCCGGCAGTCGCCGAGGCGCAGGCCGAGGCCATGGCCGAGATCGAGGCGATGGCGCAGGAGGACGCGGCCACCAAGGCTAAGCCCGCCTCGACGCCAGCCGCCGTCCACGAGGCATGGGGGCGCGCCGCGGTGGCGCACCTGGCACCGCTGCCCGGGCAGGCGCCCGAGGCGACGGCCTGCCTCGACGACGCGGCGCGCGTCTACCTCGACCGGCTGACCCCGGAGCAGGCCCTCCGGCTGGCGTCGCTGGAGCCCCGCCACGTCGGCGCGCACCTGCTCGGCAACCGGCATCTCGCCGCGCTGCCCCGGCCGCTCACGATGGCAGAGTGGCGGAAGGAGGAGATGGAGCGCCTCGCCGTGAAGGTGGCGCCCCAGCCGCACCCGGACGCCGAACCCCGGCGCGACCGGCGGGAGGCGTCCCACCGGCCGGCACCGGCCTTCGCCGTCGCCTGATCGGACGGCCCGACGCAAGCGAGCCCGCCCCGGGAGACCGAGGCGGGCTTATTTATTTGTGGATAACGCCATCTGTCTTGCTTAACCGACTTGACTCTTTCCCCCAGCACACGCGCTGGCATCACGGGATGCGACGGTGGCATCTCGTCATGCCGCGGCGGCACGCGCGCGGAGAATGAGGATGCGGCGGCGCTGCTCGTCTTCGTCTTGGCGGGCGGCCTCGGCGCGGGCGGCGTCCGCCTGCCTGGCCCGAACAGCCTCGATGCGTCCGGCGCGGACCCGCGCGGCGACGGCGCGCCAGGCATCCGCCGTCTCGGCATCTCGCTCGGCGCGGGCGGCCCGGCCGGTGATGAGGGCGGAGGCAAGGCCGCCGGCGAAGGAGTAGGCCGCGGTCTCGAAGGCCTGCCCGACTTGGTGGGCGCTGGTGTGGTAGTGCGTCATCAGGGCGGCCTCCCTCGTTCGGTGCCACCTTGAGATCGCAGCTCGCCGAATCGGCGCCAAGGCTCGCCGGTCGACTTCCTGTGGGCAGAGTAAAGGAAGTCCTGGGCGTTCCCCCTCAGCCGGACGCGCCAACAGAAAGGGCGCCCCCTGGAAGAGGAGCGCCCCGTTACCATGCCTCATTGAAACGGATACTTGGCTGGACGCCGTCCGGGTCGCCGCCGCCTCAGCCGGCCCGGCTCGTCGGCCCCGGGAGCAGCTTCCCGGCGATGACCGTGCGCCGCATCTCCGGGCTGCCCCCCCGCGCCCGCAAGGCCTCCATGGCGTAGCGGAGGATCGGCGCCAGTTCGACGGTGAGCCCCTCCACGGTCCCGGCGCGCCGGACCAGGTCGGGGACGCCCGCCTCGCGCAGCACACGGGCGAGCGCCCAGGCGATGGCGCTGTCGACGGTGCGCGTGTCCGGGACGCCTTGGCGGCGGCGGGCGGCGCGTTCGATCCGTTTGCGGGCGGCGTCCTGCCGGCGGGCCGCGGCCGCCACGGCGGCGCCGGTGAGCACGGGCTCCTCCCGACCCTCCTCCGGCAGCGCCATGGCCATCTCGGGCTCGGCCGGGGGCACGAGGTCCTGCCCGGGCTCGTCGTCGGGCTCCGGGAGGGGCGTGTCGTCCTGATCGGCGTAGATCTCCTCCAGCCTATCGCGGATGAAGGGGTCCTGCTCGTCGTCGTCGCGGTCGTCGTCGTAGCGCATGGGGGGCTCTCCCGGGTGACGAGGGAATCGTCCCACCGGTCCTCGAAAGCCACCAGCCGCCATCCCTGTGGACGGCGGCAACGCGCCGGTGTCCGGAAATGCGGCCGTAACCCCGCGCCCGCCATCCCCGGGACGGTGGCGGAGGGCGCGCGATGGCGGGGATGGACCGAGACGACATGAGGCTGGCGGGCCGGGTCATGGAGGCGCTGCGCCTCCGCGACGCCCACGCCGGCTACATGGAGATGCTGCGCGCCGGGGCGGCCGCATCGCCGCCGGGGCGCCCGGGGGCCATTGCGGAGGCGCAGGTCAAGGCGGCGGACCTCGACGCATGCCTGTCGCGGGTGCTCCGGCGAGTCCAGGTGAAGGACGATACGCCCGAGCCCTTGGTGCGCCTGGTCGCCGAGGAGCGCAGCCGCGCGACCGCGCCGGTCCGTCAGGCGCGGGGACGCCGCGGCGGCTCGGCCGGATAGCCCCATCCCGCCGTAGCGAGCTCGGCGCCGTCGCGCAGGCGTCACGCCGCCTCAAGCGGCGCGTTCGGAGCCATCTGCCGGTATGCTACGGGTTTGCTACCGGAAGGTTCGGCGCGCGGTCGCGGCGACTGCTCTGCAGAGGGGAGGAGCGCTTGGCCGTTCCTTCCGCCGCCCGCTTAGAAGGCGGCTGCTCTATCCAGCTGAGCTACGGAGTCTCGTTGCCGCGCGGCCCCAAAAGCCACGGCTCCGGGCCAGGGTCAAGCGTTTCCGCCGCCACGCACTTTCCGCTGGGCGAAACGGGTCCGGCAGGTCAATCCAGCCGCGCTCCGATACTATGGGCGGTGGCGATGGCGGGCGTTTGCGACCTGCGATGGAACGGTCCAGAAGACCGTGGACGAGATCAGGGGGCCTGCGGCCGTTCGCCGGTCCGCGTGAACCGATCGCGGCGGGCGTCGCTCAGACGGCCTTGAGCAGCCAGCGCAGCGGCAGGGCTACGGCCGTCAGGCTCGCGATGCTCATTGCCCAGAGCAGGACGAACCAGCCGAGCCGGCGCATCAGTGATACCCCGCTTCCGCCGTGACCTTCCCACGGAATAGCCAATACACATAGGCCGTGTAGACCAGGATCAGCGGCACCAGCACCGCCGCCCCGTAGAGCAGGAAGGCCTGGGCCTTCGGGTGGGTGGCCGCCTGCCAGATCGTGACGCTCGGCGGCACGATATGCGGCCACATGCTGATGCCGAGGCCGATATACGAGAGCAGGAAGAAACCGAGCGCGCAGAGGAAGGGCGAGACCTCCTCCCGCCGTCCCAGCCCGTGGGCGAAGCGCCAGGCGAGCAGCCCGACGAGAATCGGGACCGGCGCCCCCACCAGCATGCCGGGCAGGCCCAGCCAGCGTTCGCGGAAGGGGGCGGAGACCGCGAGCATGGTCGCCGAGACCACGGCGATCAGGAACAGCGTGGCGACGGCGAGCGGCTTTGCGAGGCGGTAGGCGCGGATCTGCAACTCGCCGTGGGTCTTCCAGATCAGCCAGCAGGCACCGAGCAGGCCGTAGCCGACCACCAGGGCGATCCCGGTGAGGACGGAGAACGGCGTCAGCCAGTCCCACCATCCGCCGGCATAGGCCCGGCCCTCGATGCGGATGCCCTGCACGAAGGCGCCGAGCGCGATGCCCTGGCAGAAGGCGGCGACGTAGCTGCCCCAGGAGAAGGCCCGGTCCCACCAGAGCTGGCCTCGGGGCGTGACGACCCGGAAGCGCATCTCGAAGGCGACGCCGCGGAACACCAGGGCGAGCAGCATCAGGATGAGCGGCATGTAGAGGGCCGGCAGGATGGTGGCGTAGGCGAGCGGGAAGACCGCGAACAGCCCGCCGCCGCCGAGCACGAGCCAGGTCTCGTTGCCGTCCCAGACGGGGGCGACCGAGTTCACCATCACGTCCCGCTCGGCCTTGGCGCGGACGGCCGGAAAGAGGATGCCGATGCCGAGGTCGAACCCGTCCATCGCCACGTAGAGGAAGACCGCCGTGGCGATCAGGAGCGCCCAGATCAGGGTGAGGTCGAGGTTCATCGCAGCCTCCGTCACGCGGTCGGACCCAGACGGGGCTCGCCCGCCAGGGCGGGCGCCGGGGTGATGCCGGCGGTCCGCACCGGCTGGCCGACGGTCAGGCCGGGTTCGTGCGGGCGCGGGGTCTGGTTGAACAGGTGCAGCAGGTACCAGATGCCGGCCCCGAACACCGTGAAGTAGACCACCGCGAAGGCCGCCAGCGAGGCGGCCACGGCGGGGGCGGCGATGGGCGAATGGCTCTCGGCCGTGCGCAGCAGGCCGTAGACCGTGAAGGGCTGGCGGCCGGATTCCGTCACCACCCAGCCGGCCGTCACGGCGATCAGCCCGGAAGGTCCCATCGCCACGGCGAAGCGGTGCAGCCAGGGCGCCTCGAACAGCCGCCCCTTGTAACGGAGACAGAGGGACCACAGGCCCAGCGCGGCCATCAGCAGCCCCAGGCCGACCATCACCCGGAAGGCCCAGAAGACCAGGGGCAGGTTGGTCGGCCATGTGTCGCGCGGCAGGTCCTTCAGGCCGGTGACTTTCGCCTCGAGATCGTGGGCGAGGTAGAGGCTCGCGAGGCCGGGGATGCCGATCTCGTACTTGGTCTCGCCGGCCTGCGCGTCCGGCCAGCCGAACAGGATCGAGGGCGCGCGGGGCGTGCTTTCGAACAGCCCCTCCATTGCCGCCAGCTTGGCCGGCTGGTGATGGTAGGTGTTGCCGCCGTGGAGATCGCCCAGCACCAGCTGCACGGGGGCGACGACCGCCGCCATCCACATGGCCATGGAGAACATCAGCCGGGCGCGGGGGTTGGTGCGGTCGCGCAGCAGGTGCCATGCCCCCACGGCGCCGACGATCATCGCCGTTGTCAGATAGGCGGCGGTGACGGTGTGGGCGAAGCGGTAGGGGAAGGACGGGTTGAAGATCACCGCCCACCAGCTTTCCGGCACGAAACGGCCGTCCGCATCGAGCCCGTAGCCGGCGGGCGTCTGCATCCAAGAATTGGCCGATAGGATCCAGAAGGCCGAGAGCAGCGTGCCGCCCGCCACGAGGCAGGTCGCCAGGAAGTGCAGGCGAGGCCCGACCCGCTCCAGGCCGAACAGCATCACCCCGAGGAAGCCCGCCTCCAGGAAGAACGCGGTGAGCACCTCGTAGCCGAGCAGGGGGCCGAGAACCGGCGCGGTCTTGTCCGAGAAGACCGACCAGTTGGTGCCGAACTGGTAGCTCATGACGAGCCCGGACACGACGCCCATGGCGAAGGCGACGGCGAAGACCTTCAGCCAGTAACGGTAGGTGTCGAGATAGACGTCCCTTCCCGTCGCGAGCCAGAACGCCTCCAGAACGGCGAGATAGCTCGCCAGTCCGATGGTGAAGGCCGGAAAGAGGAAGTGCCAGACGACCGTGAAGGCGAACTGGCTGCGGGCGAGGTCGACGGCGCTCGGAAGATGGTCGGCCAGCATCGGATCGGGCCCTCGCAGGGATGGGCCGCGCGACGACCGATCCGGCCGGCTACGCGCCACGCGTGGATCCTACCTCGCGCCCAGGCGCCCGCCTGTCAATCCATATCTTTCGCGTCAATTTCAATACGAATAGAATAATATATATTGACCCGGCGGATCGGGTGGAAGCACTGTGCCGCACCCCGTTCCCCGAGCCTCGATCCATGACCACCGAGACCATCAGCGGCCAGGCTGCGATGCCGCCGACCGCCTGTCCACCCATTATCGGCGACGCGGCCCCGAACTTCCGCGCGCGGACCACGATGGGCCCACGGGCGCTCCAGTCGTACCGGGGCCGCTGGCTGGTGTTCTTCTCCCACCCGGCCGACTTCACCCCCGTCTGCACCAGCGAGTTCGTCGCCTTCGCGCGGGCTCACGACGCGTTCCAGGCGCTGGATTGCGACCTGCTCGCCCTCTCCGTCGACAGCCTGTCCTCACATCTGGCATGGCTGCAAAGTATCGAGCAGTGCTTCGGCGTCCGGGTACCGTTCCCCATCGTCGAGGATCCGGCCATGGGCATCTCTCGCGCCTACGGCATGCTGCCGGCGGGCGCGACGTCGAGCGCCACGGTGCGCACCACCTTCGTCATCGATCCCGAGGGGATCGTGCGCGCCTCGATCGCCTATCCGCTGACGGTGGGGCGCAGCGTCGCCGAGATCCTTCGGCTGGTGCAGGCGCTCCAGGCCAGCGATGCGGGCGACGTTTCCACGCCGGAGGGCTGGCGGCCGGGCGAGCCGGCGCTGGCGAACCCGCCGCTGACGGGCGACGAGGTCGGCGCCTGCGGAGCCGACTGGTATTACCGCCTGGAAAGCGCATGATGGCTCGCAGCACCGACGAGGCGCCGGCCGGCGCCGCCGCCGACCAGCTCAAGCTGGTCGCCAACCCGAACCGGCTGCGCATCCTCTACCTGCTGGCCGAAGGCGAATGCTCGGTTTCGGAGATCGAGCAGCGCCTCGGCATCCGCCAGCCGACCCTGTCGCAGCAGCTCGGCGAATTGCGCAACGCCGAGGTCGTCACCACCCGGCGGGAGCACAAGGTGGTGTTCTACAGCCTGGCCGACCCACGCATGAGCGCGCTTCTCGACGCGATCGAGGACATCCTGATCCTCGACCGTCCGCAGCGGCGGGTGCCGGCGGCCGCGCTCGACGCGCGCGCTCGCGCACTGGGCCAAGCCGCCCAATTCGGTCAGGTCGGAGACGAGCCATGAACGCGTTCCTCCCCGCGCTCGCGGGCGGCGCCCTGATCGGAGCCTCGGCGGCGCTCCTGCTCCTCGCCAACGGCCGCATCGCCGGGATCAGCGGCATCCTCGGCGGGCTGCTCGGAACGGCCGCGCGCGACGGCGCATGGCGGATCGCCTTCCTCGTCGGCCTCCTCGCCGGGCCGGCGCTGTTCCGGCTGACGGCGGGCCACTGGCCGGAAGCCCGCATCGGCGCATCCTGGCCGATGCTGGTGGCAGCCGGGCTCCTCGTCGGCTTCGGGACGCGCCTCGGCTCGGGCTGCACCAGCGGCCACGGCGTGTGCGGTCTCGCCCGGCTGTCTCCGCGGTCCTTCGCGGCGGTGGCGACCTTCATGGCGGCGGCCATCGTCACCGTCTTCCTCGTCCGGCACGGAGCGGCCCGATGAACCCGCCCCGTCTTCTCGCCGCGCTCGGCAGCGGCCTGCTCTTCGGCCTCGGTCTCGCTCTTTCGGGCATGATGGACCCGGAGAAGGTGCTGGGCTTCCTCGATGTCGCGGGTGCGTGGGATCCGAGCCTCGCCTTCGTGCTCGGCGGGGCGGTCGGCGTGTCGGCGCTGGGCTACGCCCTCAAGGCGCGGATGGAGCGTCCCGTCCTCGCGCCCCGCTTCGAGGTGCCGGCGAACCGGAGCGTCGATGCCCGCCTCCTGGCGGGCGCCGCCCTGTTCGGCATCGGCTGGGGGCTTGCCGGGTTCTGCCCCGGTCCCGCCCTGGCCGGACTGACCCTCGGCCTGCCGCAAGTCGCCCTGTTCGTGGCGGCGATGCTCGGCGGGATGCTGCTCTACCGGCTCACCATGGAGCGTCCGCCGAGCCCGCGCGGCGCGGGCCACCGGGCTTGAAGGCCCCGCCCGTCATGAGGCGGGGCCCGCTTCACCGCTCAGGCGGCCGCCCTGTCGGCCGGGTGCGGCTTGGCCATCCACTCGCGGCCCTTGAGCATGGCCTTCCAGTAGATCGGCGGCAGCATCCGCTGCGGATATCCGTCCGCCCGCCGCGATGCGGCGCGCGGCGCCGTTCATGTCGTAGCCCGCCGCCTTCGTCGCCGAGAGGATCTCCGGCAAGGGCCGCCCCTTGGCCCCCTCGCTCAGGGACCACAGCGTCGCCGAGCGCGTGCCGGTGCGGCAATAGGCGAGAACGGGCTTGGGGAGCGCCGAGAGCGCCGCGTCGAAGGCGGCCGCGTCCCCGTCGGACACCTTGCCCGACTCGACGGGCAGGTAGCGGGCTTCGAGCCCCGCCGCGCGGGCAGCCGCCTCGATCTCAGAGAAGTTCGGCTGGTCCGCGCCCTCTCCGTCCGGTCGGTTGCAGATCACGGCCCGGAAGCCGGCGCGGGCGGCGTCCGCGAGATCGGAGGGAGCGACCTGCTCCGTGACAGACAGGTCCCGGTCGAGGCGCTTGGCTTCCATGGATGCGCTAATCAATATGTATTTATATATTATGATACACAATTTCAACAAAACCACATATTGACAGCGTCTGCAAGTGTGTCCAATTGCTTGGCGTGAGCAGGCACCCGTTCGATTGATATTTTTATAGATCGAAGAGACCCCGTGTCGCCCGTCCGACGCCGAGGGCGGTCGATCGAGGAGAACGCACCGTCGATGAGCGCGCTTCCCGTCCTGCTCTCCGGCTCCGGGGTCGGATTCACGCTCGGCCTGATCGGCGGCGGCGGCTCGATCCTGGCGACACCGCTGCTGCTCTACGTCGTCGGCATGGCCCAGCCGCATCTCGCCATCGGAACGGGGGCCCTCGCCGTTGCGGCCAATGCGTTCCTGACCCTTGCCGGCCATGCCAGGGCCAGCAACGTGCGCTGGCGCTGCGCCGCCGTCTTCGCCGCTGTCGGTGTGCTCGGCGCCTTTGCCGGCTCCACGCTCGGCCAGGCGGTCGACGGGCAGCGCCTGCTCTTCCTGTTCGCCCTGCTGATGGTCGTCGTCGGCGTGCACATGCTGCGCGGACGCAAGAGCCAGGGCGGGGCCGCCGAGCCGGCCGGCTGCGGCCCCGTGCCGAGCGGGAAGGTCGTGACCGTCGCCTTCGCGGTGGGCGTGCTGTCGGGCTTCTTCGGAATCGGAGGTGGCTTCCTGATCGTGCCGGGCCTCGTCTTCGCCACCGGCATGCCCCTCATCGACGCGGTCGGCACCTCGCTGCTCGCGGTCGGCGCCTTCGGCCTCGCCACCGCGCTGAACTACGCCCTGTCCGGGACGGTCGACTGGGTCGTCGCCGGGCAGTTCATCGCCGGCGGGCTCGTCGGGGGCTTCCTCGGGATGCGGCTCGCGAACCGCCTCGCCGGGTACAAGGGCGCCCTCAACACGGTGTTCGCCACGGTGATCTTCGTCGTTGCCGGCTACATGCTCTACCGCAACGCGGGTGCCTTCGCCGCGACACCGTGACCCCTTCGGAGCGGGCGCCCGGTGCCGCGCCCGGTCCGGTCCCTCCATCGGCACCGCCAGGACGATCTCCGATGACAGCCAATCTCGGCGGTGCCGACCGCGCTCTCCGCCTCGTCGCGGGCTTGCTCGTGGCCGCGCTCGGCTTCGCGCTGCTCGCCGGTGCATGGGCCTACGCCGCCATCGCCATCGGCGCGGTGCTCGCGCTGACGGCGCTCATCGGCTTCTGCCCCGCCTACACGCTCCTCGGGCTCGACACCTGCCGCCGCCGGATCCCCGGCGCCTGACCCTCGCACGCCCCACCGAGACAGGAGAGTTCCCATGGCCGAGCCCGTCATCCGCGCCTTCTTCGACGAGCCCACCAACACGGTGAGCTACATCGTGGCCGACCCCGAGACCAAGCAGGCCGCCTTCATCGACCCCGTGCTCGACTACGACCACAATAGCGGCAGCGTCGACACCCGCTCGGTCGAGGCGATGCTGAGGGCGGCCGAGGAGGCGGGGTACGCGGTGGTCTGGACGCTGGAGACCCACGCCCATGCCGACCACCTCTCCGGTTCCCCCTACGTGAAGGCGAAGACCGGCGCAAAGATCGGCATCGGCGAGCACATCAAGGAGGTGCAGAAGATCTTCCGCCCGGTCTTCAACGCCACCGATCTGAAGACCGACGGCAGCGATTTCGACCGTCTCTTCACCGATGGCGAGACGTTCCATATCGGAAATCTCGCCTGTGAGGTGCTCTACACGCCGGGCCATACGCCGGCCGACATCTGCTACCGGATCGGCCGCCACGTCTTCGTCGGCGATACGCTGTTCATGCCGGATTTCGGCACCGCCCGCGCGGATTTCCCCGGCGGCGACGTGCATGCGCTCTACCGCTCGATCCGCACGCTGCTGGCGCTGCCGCCGGAGACGGTGCTGCACCTGTGCCACGACTACAAGGCGCCGGGGCGCGACGTGTATGCCTGGGAGACGACGGTGGGCGAGCAGCGCGCGCGCAACGTCCACGTCAGAGAAGGCGTGAGCGAGGAGGAGTTCACCGCCATGCGCACCGCGCGCGACGCCACCCTTGCCGCGCCGCGCCTGCTGCTGCCCTCGATCCAGGTGAACATGCGGGCCGGCAAGTTCCCGCCGGCTGAGGCGAACGGCGTCCGCTATCTCACCATTCCGGTGACGCTGAAGGGTAGCGCCGAGGCGATGCTGTAGGGCGACGAGAGGGCCGGCCGGCGGCCGGCAGCCCTCACTCGGCCGCCTCGCGATGCGGCCGCGCCTCCTCCGGCGCGCGCGCAGCGGGCATCCTGCCGAAGCGGGCGTAGAGCGCCGGCAGCAGCACCAGCGTCAGCAGGGTCGCGCTGATCAGGCCGCCGATGACCACGGTGGCGAGCGGCCGCTGGATCTCGGCGCCGGTCCCCGTGGCGATCGCCATCGGCACGAAGCCGAGGGAGGCGACGAGCGCCGTCATCGCCACCGGCCGTAAGCGCGTCATGGCGCCCTCCAGGATGGCCTCCCGCTTCGATCTCCCCTCGGCCGCGAGCTGCTTGATGAAGGTGAGCATGACGAGGCCGTTCAGCACGGCGACCCCCGAGAGCGCGATGAAGCCGACCGCCGCCGGCACCGAGACCGGCGTGTCCCGCAGCCACAGCGCCGCGATGCCCCCCGTGAGCGCGAGCGGCACCGCGCTGAACACCAGCAGTGCATCCCTGGGCGAACCGAGGGCCGAGCAGAGCAGCAGGAAGATCAGGAAGAAGCAGACCGGCACCACGACCATGAGCCGGCGCTGGGCCGAGGCGAGGTTCTCGAACTGCCCTCCCCAGGTCACGTAGGAGCCGCTCGGCAGCGGGACCCTATCCGCCACCTCGGCCTGGGCCTGCGCCACGAGCGATCCGATGTCGCGCCCGCGGACATTGGCCGTCACCACCACCCGGCGCTTTCCGTTCTCGCGGCTGATCTGGTTCGGCCCCTCCGTGACGGAGAAGCTCGCCACCTGCCTCAGCGGCACCGAGACCGCCCGTCCGTTCGGGCCTGGCGGCAGCGGAACCGGGATGTTCTCCAGCGCCTCGCGGTCCTCGCGCGCCTTGTCGGTCAGGCGCACGACGATGGGGAAGCGGCGGTCTCCCTCGAAGACCACGCCGGCCTCGCGCCCGCCGATGGCCGCCCCGACGACCTCCTGGATCGCCCCGGTGCTGAGGCCGTAGCGGGCGGCCTCGGCCTTGTCGATCCTGATCTCCAGGAAGGGCAGGCCCGTGGTCTGCTCGACCTTCACGTCCTCGGCCCCGTCGATGCCGCGCAGCACGGCGGCGATCCGGTTGGCCACCTTGAGCATCGGCTCGAACTCCTCGCCGAACACCTTCACGGCGAGGTCGCCCCGCGTGCCGGCGAGCAGCTCGTTGAAGCGGAGCTGGATCGGCTGCGAGAACTCGTAGGCGTTGCCGGCGAGCTGCCCGAGCGCCTTCTCGATCGCCTCCTGCAACGCGGCCTTGCTCAGGGACGGATCGGGCCACTCCTCCTGCGGCTTCAGGATGACGAAGGTGTCCGACGCGTTCGGCGGCATCGGGTCGGTGGCGACCTCCGCCGTGCCGGTCTTCGAGAACACGTAGGCGACCTGGGGGAAGCGCGAGACGACCTGCTCGACCTTCAGCTGCATGGCCTGCGACTGGGTCAGCGAGGTCGAGGGGATGCGGGTGGCACTGAGCGCGATGCTCTTCTCGTCGAGCTGCGGGATGAATTCCGTCCCGAGCCGGGTCGAGAGGGCCCCCGCCCCCGCCATCAGCAGCAGGGCGCCGCCGGCGAAGGCGGCGGGCCTGCGAACCGCCGCCCCGAGCACCGGCCGGTAGGCCGCCTTCAGCCCCCGGACGACGAGATTGTCCGTCTCCGTGACCTTGCCGGTGATCGCGATGGCGATCAGCGCCGGCACGAAGGTGAGCGACAGTACGAAGGCCGACGCCAGGGCAATGATGACGGTCAGCGCCATCGGCTCGAACATCTTGCCCTCGACCCCGGTGAAGGTGAGGAGCGGCACGTAGACGAGGATGATGATCGCCTGCCCGTAGAGGGAGGGCTTGATCATCTCCTCGGCCGAGGCGCGCACCGTCCGCAGGCGCTCCTGCGTGTCGAGGGGGCGCCCGAGGGCGTGCTGGCGCTCGGCGAGATGGCGCAGCGCATTCTCGGTGATGATGACCGCCCCGTCGACGATGAGGCCGAAATCCAGCGCGCCGAGGCTCATCAGGTTGGCCGAGATCCGCGCCTCGACCATGCCGGTCAGCGTCATCAGCATCGCCACCGGGATGACCAGCGCCGTGATGACGGCGGCGCGGATGTTGCCGAGCAGCAGGAACAGGATGACGATGACCAGGCCCGCGCCCTCGGCGAGGTTCTTCGCCACCGTCCGCACGGTGGCGTCGACGAGGCGGGTCCGGTCGAGCACGGTCTGGACCTCGACCCCCGGAGGCAGGCTCCTGCGGATCTGCTCCATGCGCGCGTCGACGGCGGCGGCCACCGTGCGGCTGTTCTCGCCGATCAGCATCAGGGCCGTGCCGATGACGACCTCCCGGCCGTCCTGGCTGCCCGAGCCGGTGCGCAGGTCGCGCCCGATGCGGACCTCGGCGATGTCCCCGATCCGCACCGGGACCCCGCCGCGCGTCGCGACGACGACGGTCGCGATGTCCTGCATGCCCTCGAGCCGGCCGGCGGCGCGCACGACGTAGCCCTCGCCGTTGTCCTCCAGGTAGCGGGCGCCCTGGTTGGCGTTGTTGGCCTCCAGGGCGCGCGCCACGTCGGAGAAGGACAGATCGAGGGCGGCGAGCTTATCGGGGTCGGGCTGGACGTGGTACTGCTTCTCGAAGCCGCCGACGCCGTCGACGCCGGCGACCCCCGGCACGGTCTTGATCTGCGGCCGGATGATCCAGTCCTGCACCGTGCGCAGATAGGCGGTCTGTTCCAGCTCGGTGCGCAGGCGCTGGCCCTCGGGGGTCAGGTAGCTGCCATCCGCCTGCCAGCCCGGCTCGCCCTCGCGGGAGACCCGCCGCTCCCCCGGTTTCGCGTAGCGGATCGACCAGATGTAGATCTCGCCGAGCCCCGTGGTGATCGGGCCCATGGCGGGCTCGGCGCCGGGGGGCAGGTCGCGCTTTACCTGGGCGAGGCGCTCGGCGACCTGCTGGCGGGCGAAGTAGATGTCGAGCTTCTCCGCGAAGACGGCCGTGACCTGCGAGAAGCCGTTCCGCGACAGCGAGCGGGTGTATTCCAGCCCCTTGATGCCGGCGAGCGCGGTCTCGACCGGATAGGTGACCTGCTTCTCGATATCGACGGGCGAGAGCGAGGGCGCGGTCGTGTTGACCTGCACCTGGTTGTTGGTGATGTCGGGAACGGCATCGATGGGGAGCCGGCTCGCGGCATAGCCGCCGAAGCCGGCGGCGAGCAGCGACAGCAGCAGCACCAGCCAGCGCCGATGGACGGAAAAGTCGAGGATCCGGGCGATCACGGCGCGCTCCTCAATGGTCGTGGTCGGCTTCGCTCTTCTTGAGCTCGGCCTTGAGGAGGAAGCTGTTGGCGACGGCGATCTCCTCGCCGGGCTCGAGTCCGGACGCGGCCTCGAAGGCATCGTCGTCCGAGCGTCCGAGCCCGACCTCGCGCTTCTCGAACCCCTCCGGCGTGCGCACGAAGACGACGCGCTTGCCGTCGACGGTTTGCAGGGCGGTCTTGGGCACGCGGACGGGCACGCGGTCCTGGGCGATCTCGACCTCGGCGGTGACGTAGGTTCCGGGCCGCCAGGACAGGCCGGCGTTCGGCAGCGCGACCACGACGCGCGCGGCGCGGGTCTCGGCGTTGAGCAGCGGACTCACGAAGATCACCTTGCCCCGCTCGTGGCGCTCGCCTCCCTCGCGGCGGGGCGTGACGGTGACGCTCGCGCCCTCCCGGACCTTGGCGAGTTCGCTCGTCGGGACCGAGAGCTCGATCCAGACGGTCGAGAGATCGGCGACGGTGTAGAGATCGGCCGGGTCGCCCTCCTTGCCCACCGCCGTGCCGACATCGACCTTGCGCTCGACGATCCGCCCCGTCAGCGGCGAGCGCAGCTCGTACTGGCGCAGGCTCGACGTGGTCGGCGCCGCCTCGTCGCGCTTCTGGGCGGCGGCGACCTCGGTAGCATCAAGGCCGAGCGCGGACAGCTTCTGGCGGGCGAGGTCGACCCGGAGCTGGTTCTCCAGGAAGACGGCGCGGGCGTTCTGGAAGGCGGCCTCCGAGGCGGAACGGGAGGCGAGCAGCTTCTGCTGGCGCTCGAAGTTGATGCGCTCGAGATCGGCCTTCACCGAGGCGGTCAGATACTCGCTCTTGGCGTCCGCGACCTCGCGGCTATCGAGGACGGCGACGATCTCGCCCTTCGCCACGTCGTCTCCGAGGCGCTTGCGCATCTCGGAGACGGTGCCGGCGACCCGCGCCGGCACGCGGGCGATCCGGTCCGCGTCGGGGGTGATGGTGCCGGGAACCAGGATATGCCGGAACAGCGTCCCGGCTTCCGCCTTCGCCACCCCGATGCCCTGTCCCTCGACCTGCTCGGGGGTCATGCGGACATGATCTTCCTCGCCCTCCGGCCCGGAATGGGCATGGCCTTTCCCGGCCTCCCCGTGCGCGGGCTCGCCGTGATCGTGGCCGTGGCCGTCGCCCTCCGCATGCCGAGCCGCCGGAGTGAAGGCGGGCGGCGGCCATCCGGCCGAGGCGAGGAGGTCACGGACGAGGCCGGAGACGGCCGGAACGGTGGCGCCCACGAGGACGCCGGCGGCCACCAGGACCGCTGCCAGGAGAATGCGCATGATGCCTGCTCGTCGCGGGATCCGGCGCCGTCAGGGGCGTCGCGGTCGATCCCGTTCTGTCACATGGAAGGGCTGTCCCGGAGGCGCGGGGCTCTCCGGTGCGAGACGCTCGCCTTCGCGGCGTCGCGTCAGGCGCGCGGCGGGCGCGGCAGGCGGCCGGGCGGGACCGAGAACGGAGCCTCGGAGGTCCACGCGTAGCGCGCGCGGGAGGCCGTGCGCCGCCCCGTCGAGGCCGGTGCGGCGTCCGGGCCGGCGGCGGCATGGAAGTGACAGCCGCAATGGACGTGGCAGCCGGGAATTTGGCAGCCGGTGTCTGCATCGGCGGCATGCGAGGCGTCGGCCGACGCGAGCGCGATTCCGGCGCGAGCGTGGTCTCCCCGATGGCCGCGCGGTTCCCCGGCGAGGCCGGTCCCCGGCGCGGCGAGGGCGAGCGCCAGGACGAGCGCGAGCAGGCGGGCGGCGGTGGCCCACCAGCCCGTCATCGCCCCGAAGGCCCCCTGGCGTCGCGCCGCGATCATCGCCGTCCTTATGCGCGATTTCCGGTTCGGGGCAAAGCCGCCGCCGATGTCCGGTGGCGTCGCATGCGCCGCATCGGGTATGACCCGCCGCACCGATGACCGACGCCGATCCGCCCCCGCCGCGCTTCAACGCCGCCCGCCACTGCCTCGCCGGGAATGCGCGCCTTCGCGGCGGCAAGACCGCGCTCGTCATGGCCGGCGACCGAGGGCGCGCCAGCCTCACCTATGCCGAGGTCGACAGGGCCGTGCGCGGCATCGCGGCCGGGCTGCTCGGTCTCGGGCTCGCTCCCGGCGCGCGGGTGATGATCCGCATGGGCAACGAAGCCGATTACGTGCTCGTCTATTTCGGCGCCCTGGCGGCGGGGCTGGTGGCGCTGCCCTCCTCCCCGCAACTGACGCCCGACGAGGCCGCCTTCCTCACGCGCGACGCCGACGCGGCGGTGATCGTCGCGGGGGAGGACTGCCCGGTCGATCCCGCCACCCTCGACGGCCGCATCCTGCTCGGGCGCGGCGACATCGCGGCCATGAAGGCGGGCGCGCCGCTCGATGCCTATGCCGATACCGCCGCCGACGACCCCGCCCTCCTGATCTACACCTCCGGCACCTCCAGCCGGCCGAAGGGCGTTCTGCATGCCCACCGCGCCGTCTGGGGCCGGCGCCCGATGCATGCGCATTGGCTCGGCCTCACCGAATCCGACATCGTGCTGCATGCCGGCACGATGAACTGGAGCTACACCCTCGGCGTCGGCCTCGCCGATCCCTGGGCCTGCGGGGCGACCGCCGTGATCTATAACGGCCGACGCGATCCGGGCGTCTGGCCGCGCCTCGTCGCCGAGCACCGCGCCACGCTCTTCGCGGCGGTGCCGACGGTCTTCCGGCAGATGCTCAAATACGCCGATCTCGACGCCCACGACCTGTCGTCCCTGCGCCACGGCATCACCGCCGGGGAGGCCCTGGCGCCGGAGCTGCTCGACGCCTGGACGGCGCGGACCGGCAAGCCGCTCCACGAGGCGCTCGGCATGAGCGAGATCTCCACCTACGTGTCGAGCGGCCCGACGGTGCCCGTGCGGCCGGGCTCGCCGGGCAAGCCCCAGCCGGGCCGGCGCGTGGCGATCCTGCCGCGCGAGGGGGCGCCGGAGCCGCTGCCGCCGGGCGAGACCGGGCTCCTCGCGGTCCACCGCTCGGATCCGGGGCTGATGCTCGGCTACTGGGGCCGCCCCGACGAGGAGGCGGCGGCAATGCGCGGGGAGTGGTTCGCGGGCGGCGACCTCGCGCGCCTCGACGCCGACGGTTACCTCTGGTTCGAAGGCCGCGAGGACGACCTGATGAACGCCATGGGCTATCGCGTCTCGCCGAACGAGGTCGAGGCCGCCCTAGCGCTCCACCCCGCCGTCGCCGAGGTCGGCGTCACCGAGCTGGCGGTGCGCGCGGACGTGCGGGTGATCGCCGGGTTCGTGGTGCTCAAGCCGGAGGCGGACGGTGCCGGGAAGCCCGATCCGGCCGCCCTGATCGCCTGGTGCGGCGAGCGCCTCGCCGCCTACAAGTGCCCGCGCGAGATCCGCTTCGTCGAGGCGCTGCCCCGCACGCCGAACGGCAAGGTCCAGCGCAAACGCCTCGGATCGGAGCCGGCTTAGGATCTGCCGGATGTTCCGACGGAGAACCGGGCCCCGCTTCTCCTGAATAGGCTCTGGAGCGCCTCGCGGGACTCTCTCCGCGTATCGTGATCGGCGGGAGTTTCGTGAGACACGCCGGGCACTCGGCGCGGGCTCGCGCCCGGCCCGTGATCCACCCCGGCGCGTTCCGAAACGGCCGGATTCGAGCTCAGGTGAGGTGAGGCGCCGGCTCCTGGCCCGCGCCGGGCGTCTCCAGGCTGCGGGCGACCTTCTGCGCCACCGTGAACAGGGCCGCGATCATCGGCGTCGCCGGCTCGCGCTTCAGGGCGACGAGGCCGATGGCGTGCTCGAGCACCGGCTCGACGATGGGGATGGAGCGCACCCCGCTCATCGGCCCGAGGGTCTCGGCCAGGATCGCCGGCATCACGCTCGCCCAGCGCAGGGTGCGCACATGGGTCATCAGCACGATCATCGAGTTCGATTCGAGCGTCGGGGCCGGCTCGCGGCCGGCGTCGCGGATCTGCTGGTCGATGATGCGGCGGTTCTGCATGCCGGGCGTCAGCAGGCAGAGCGGGATCCGGCCGACCTCGGCCCAGGTCACGCTGGAGCGGTCGTCATAGGGGCCACCGGCGGCCGTGAGCAGGCAGTAATGCTCCCGGTAGAGCGGCACCGCCGTCACCGACCCGAGGGGCTCGTTGTCGAGATAGGTCACGCCGGCATCCGCCTCCAGATTCTCCAGCAGGGAGAACACGTCGGTGGAGGTGGTCGACTCGATGGTGAAGCGCACGTCCGGGTAGCGGGCGCGATAGGGCGTCGTCAGCGCCGCGATCATCGGCAGGGCGGTGGGGATGGCCGCGATGCGCAGATGCCCGGAAAGACCGTTGCGCAGCGCCGAGACGTCCTCGTGCATGGCGCGGGTATCGGCGACGATCCGGCGCGCCCAGCCGAGCACCCGCTCGCCTTCCGGGGTGAAGCCCTGGAAGCGGGAGCCGCGCAGCACGAGCTGGACCCCGAAGCGGTTCTCGAGCTGCTTCACCCCCGCCGAGAGAGTCTGCTGGGTGATCCCGCAGGCCTCGGCGGCGCGGCCGAAATGCTGTTCGCGGGAGAGGGCGAGGAGGAAATCGAGCTTGTCGATCACGGCCGCCCCTTCGACCGTCGCGGGGGTTCGGGCGGAATCGTCTTCAACGCGGCGGCCACGACGGATCTCCGGCCGCACCGGAAGGCGCGGCCTCGTCACGTTTGGTATGCCAACGTGTTCGCGCCCTCAAGGGCCGGCGCCCCGACGCCGGTGCAGGGCCGTCCCGACCTGGGGGCGTCCCGAGCCCCTATCCCGCGTCGCTCGCTCCCGCTCCGGCGAGATGCGGATCGCGGGTGGCGGCGCGGACGGGGCTCTCCGCGCGCGGCTCCTCTCGCAGCGCCTGGACGACGAGGTCGTCGACCCGGTCCCCGGCCTCGGGCAGGTAATGCCGCAGGGCGGCGATCATCTTGGGCGTCCAGAACGCCACGATGTGCTTGTGGATGCCGGCTACCGCCTCCTCCTCCGGGTAGGACCGGAAGAAGGAGGCGATCTGGTTCGCCATGCGGACGAGCTTGTCGTTGCTCGAGGTCGCGCTCATCGGATGTCCGTTCGTCCGCGTTGCTGTGCCTTGAACCTCACTCGGCCGCGTCGAGCGACTGAGCGATGCGCGTGAGGGAGAAGTCCTCCTCGTAGAACTTCGCCTGCCAGTCGGAGGGGCGGTTCGTGCGCCGCACCTGCACCGCCGTCACCTTGTATTCGGGGCAGTTGGTCGCCCAGTCGGAATAATCCGTGGTGATGACGTTGGCGCCCGTCTTGGCGTGGTGGAAGGTCGTGTAGACCACCCCCGGCTGCATCCGCTCCGACACCCGCGCCTTCAGGGCGATATCGCCCGAGCGGCTCTCCAGGGCGACGAGATCGCCCTCGACGATGCCGCGCACCTCCGCGTCGAACGGATGGATCTCCAGCACGTCCTCCTCGTGCCAGCGCGAGTTCTCGGTGCGCCGCGTCTGCGCGCCGACATTGTACTGGGAGAGGATGCGGCCCGTGGTGAGGATGAGCGGGAATTTCGGGCCCGTGCGCTCCTCGGTCGCCACGAACTCGGTGATCATGAACTTGCCCTTGCCGCGCACGAAGCGGTCGACATGCATCATCGGCGTGCCGTTGGGGGCCTTGTCGTTGCAGGGCCACTGCACCGAGCCGAGTTCTTCCAGCTTGGCGTAGGACACGCCGGTGAAGCTCGGGGTGAGCGCCGCGATCTCGTCCATGATCTCGGAGGGGTGGCTGTAGTTCATCTCGTAGCCCAGCGCGCGGGCGAGCAGGATGGTGCCCTCCCAGTCGCCGTAGCCGCCGAGCGGCGACATCACCTTGCGCACGCGGCTGATGCGCCGCTCGGCATTGGTGAAGGTGCCGTCCTTCTCCAGGAACGAGGCGCCCGGCAGGAAGACGTGGGCGTATTTCGCCGTCTCGTTCAGGAAGATGTCCTGGATCACGATGCACTCCATGGCCTTGAGGCCGGAGGTGACGTGATGCGTGTCGGGGTCGGACTGCGCGATGTCCTCGCCCTGGATGTACATGCCCTTGAAGGCGCCATCGACGGCCTCGTCGAGCATGTTGGTGATGCGCAGGCCCGGCGCCGAGTCGAGCTTGGCGCCCCAGAGCGCCTCGAAGCTCTCGCGGGTGGCGTCGTCCGAGACGTGGCGGTAGCCCGGCAGCTCGTGCGGGAACGAGCCCATGTCGCAGGAGCCCTGCACGTTGTTCTGGCCGCGCAGCGGGTTCACGCCAGCGCCGAGCATGCCGATATTGCCGGTGGCCATGGCGATGTTGGCCATGCCCATGACCATGGTCGAGCCCTGGCTGTGCTCGGTGACGCCGAGGCCGTAATAGATCGCCGCCCGGCCGCCGGTGGCGTAGAGGCGGGCCGCAGCGCGCAGCTCCGCCGGATCGACGCCGGTATACTGCTCCTGGGCCTCCGGCGAATGCCGCTCGTCGGCGACGAAGCGGGCCCAGGACTCGAAGTCCGCCAGCTCGCAGCGCTCGCGGACGTAAGCCTCGTCCACCAGTCCTTCCGTCACGATCACGTGGGCGAAGGCGTTGATGAAGGCGACGTTGGAGCCGGGCTTCAGCGGCAGGTGGTGGTTCGCCTTGATGTGGGGCGACTTCACGAGGTCGATCTTGCGCGGATCGGCGACGATGAGCTTGGCGCCCTCGCGCAGGCGCTTCTTCATGCGCGAGCCGAAGACCGGGTGGCCGTCGGTCGGGTTGGCGCCGATGACGAGGATCACGTCCGACTGCTCGACGGAGCGGAAATCCTGCGTGCCGGCCGAGGTGCCGAGCGTCGACATCAGGCCGTAGCCGGTGGGCGAGTGGCAGACGCGGGCGCAGGTATCGACGTTGTTGTTGCCAAAGGCGGCGCGGACCAGCTTCTGGACGAGATAGGCTTCCTCGTTGGTGCAGCGCGACGAGGTGATGCCGCCGACCGAGTCGCGGCCGTACTTGGCCTGGATGCGCTTGAACTCGGAGGCCGCGCGCTCGATGGCGACCTCCCAAGTCACCTCGCGCCACGGATCCGTGATCTTCTCGCGGATCATCGGCTTGGTGATGCGGTCCTTGTGGGTGGCGTAGCCGTAGGCGAAGCGGCCCTTCACGCAGGAATGGCCGTCATTGGCCTTGCCGTCCTTGTAGGGCACCATGCGGACGATCTTCTCGCCCTGCATCTCGGCCTTGAAGGCGCAGCCGACGCCGCAATAGGCGCAGGTCGTGACCGCCGAATGCTCCGGCTGGCCCATCTCGATGACGGACTTTTCCTGGAGCGTCGCCGTCGGGCAGGCCTGCACGCAGGCGCCGCAGGAGACGCATTCCGAGTTCATGAAGTCGGTGGGGCCGGCGGCGACGCGGCTGTCGAAGCCGCGGCCGGAGATGGTCAGGGCGAAGGTGCCCTGCGTCTCCTCGCAGGCGCGCACGCAGCGATTGCAGACGATGCACTTCGACGGGTCGTAGGTGAAGTAGGGGTTCGAGGTGTCCTTCTCGAGGAACTTCTCGGAGGTCGGCTTGACGTGGTTGTCGCCGTCATAGCCGTAGCGCACCTCGCGCAGGCCGACCGCGCCCGCCATGTCCTGCAACTCGCAATCGCCGTTGGCGGCGCAGGTCAGGCAGTCGAGCGGGTGGTCGGAGATGTAGAGCTCCATCACGCCCTTGCGGAGCTTGGCGAGCTTGTCCGTCTGCGTGTGGACGACCATGCCGTTCTCGGCCGGGGTCGTGCAGGAGGCGGGCGTGCCGCGCCGTCCCTCGATCTCGACGAGGCAGAGGCGGCAGGAGCCGAAGGGCTCCAGGCTGTCGGTGGCGCAGAGCTTGGGGATCTGCGTCCCCATGGTCATCGCCGCCGCCATCACCGAGGTGCCGGCGGGGACGGTGACGCTCTCGCCGTCGATCGTCAGGGTCACGGTCTGATCCGCCACGCGGATCGGGGTGCCGTAGTCGATTTCCTTGATCAGGCCCATCGACGCCTCCTTACTCGGCGGCGGCGGGCAGATCGCCACGCCGCTGGAAATCCTCGGGGAAATGCGTGATCGCGCTCATCACGGGCATCGGGGTCAACCCGCCCATGGCGCAGAGCGATCCATCGGTCATGGTCTCGCAGAGGTCGGCGACGACCTTGAGGTTCGCCTCCGGCCGGATGCCGGCGATGACCTTGTCCATGGTCTCGACGCCGCGCGTAGCGCCGATGCGGCAGGGGGTGCACTTGCCGCAGGATTCCGCCGCGCAGAACTCGAAGGCGAAGCGCGCCTGGCTCGCCATGTCGACGGTGTCGTCGAACACCACGATGCCGCCATGACCCACGAGCCCCTTCTTGGCCGCCATCGCCTCGTAATCGAGGGGCGTGTCGAGCAGGCTCTCGGGGAAGTAGGCGCCGAGCGGGCCGCCGACCTGCACGGCGCGCACCGGCCGTCCAGAGGCCGTGCCGCCGCCGAAATCCTCGATGACCTGCCGCAGGGTGATGCCGAAGGCGTACTCGATCAGGCCGCCATGCTTGATGTTGCCGGCGAGCTGGATCGGCAGGGTGCCCAGCGAGCGGCCCATGCCGTATTCCGCGTAGGCCTTGGCACCGTTCTCGAGGATCCAGGGAGCGGCCGTGAAGGTCATCACGTTGTTGACGAGCGTCGGCTTGCCCAGGAAGCCCTTGAGCGCCGGGATCGGCGGCTTGGCGCGCACGATGCCGCGCTTGCCCTCCAGGCTCTCCAGCAGCGAGGTCTCCTCGCCGCAGATATAGGCGCCCGCGCCCATGCGCACTTCAAGATGGAAGGCCTTGCCCGAGCCCATCACGTTCTCGCCGAGCACGCCGGCCTTCACGCCGTTGGCGATGGCCTCGCGCAGGGTGTGGAACGCCTGCGGATACTCGGAGCGGCAGTAGATGTAGCCCCGCGTCGCGCCCACGGCGACGGCGGCGATGGTCATGCCCTCGATCAGGTTGAAGGGATCGCCCTCCATCATGATCCGGTCGGCGAAGGTGCCGGAATCGCCCTCGTCGGCGTTGCAGACCACGTATTTCTGCTCGGCACGCGCGAGCATCACCGTGTTCCACTTGATGCCGGCGGGGAAGCCCGCGCCGCCGCGTCCGCGAAGCCCTGAATCGCGCACCGCCGCGACGATGCCCTCGGCATCGAGCTTCAGCGCCGCCTCCAGGCCGCGATAGCCGCCATGGGCCCGGTAGTCCTCGACGGAGACCGGATCGACCACGCCGCAGCGGTGGAAGGTCAGGCGGTGCTGCCGGGCGAGATAGGGGATCTTTTCCGGGTCGCCGAGGCGCAGCGCGTGCTCGCCGCCGTTCACGAGCCCGGCATCGAGCAGGGCATCGACATCGGCGAGCGTCACGGGGCCGTAGGCGACGCGGCCTTCCGGCGTGCCGACCTCGACCATCGGTTCCAGCCAGAGCAGGCCGCGCGTTCCGGTGCGCACGATGGTAACGTCGAGGCCGCGACGCTCGGCGCCCGCGAACAGCGCGCGGGCGATCCTGTTGGCGCCGAGCCCGAGGGCGACGGCATCGCGCGGGACGTAGAGGGTGATGCTCACTGGCGCACCTCCGGGCCGGCCTCGGCCAGCGCCGCCTGAAGAGAATCGGCCGTCACGCGGGCGAGCGGCTCACCGTCGATCATCGCGGCCGGGCCGTTGGCGCAGAGGCCGAGGCAATAGGCCGGCTCCACCGTACATGCACCATCCTGCGTGGTGCCGTGCCAGTCGATCCCGAGGCGCTCCAGCACCTCCCGGTGCAGCCTGTCGGAGCCCATCGACTGGCAGGCTTCCGCGCGGCAGAGCTTGACCTCGTGCCGCCCGGCCGGGTGGCGGCGGAAATCGTGGTAGAAGGTGATGCAGCCGTGCACCTCGGCGCGCGACAGGTTCAGGGCGTCAGCGATGAGCGGGACCGCCCCCTCGTCGACATAGCCGAAGGCCTCCTGAAGGGCGTGCAGCATCGGCAGCGTGGCGCCTTCGAGATGCGCGTGCTCGGCGATGATGTCGGCGGCGCGGGTCGCGTTCCAGGGTTCGTGGCGCGGCATCTTTCCTGCCCAGATTGGTCTTCTTCTAAGCGGCGATATGAACAGAAGTGCCGATTGTATTCAATCAAGCTAACGCGTCGGCCGACAGATATCGCCTGTCGCGGTGTAACTCCCCGCGTCCGGCGCATGGATCGGCGGCCGGATCGGCATCATTATGCCGCCGGCTCGCGTCCGGTCCGGCGGGCCGAAAGTCGGCTTGACCGAGGGGAGCCGGGCCTGTCCTGTCGCCCGAACGCCGAGGAAACGAGCGGGAGGACCCTACGATGAGCGACCTCAAGACCCTGCGCGGCCTGTCGGGGCTGAGCACGGAGCCGGCCCGGCTGACGGGTTCGGCGCTGCTGATGATCGATCTTCAGAACACCTATCGCGAGGGCGTCATGCGGCTCGCGAATGTCGAGCCGGCCGTGGCGGAGGCGAAGGCGCTCCTTCGCCGGGCGCGGGAGGCGGGCAGCCTCGTCATCCATGTCCGCCACGATGCCGGCGCGGGCTCGCCCTACGACGTGTCGGCGCCGATCGGGCAGATCAGCGACGAGGTCGCGCCGCTCGCCGACGAGGCGGTGATCACCAAGGGGGCGCCGAGCGCCTTCGTCGGCACCGACCTCCAGGAGCGCCTGGAGCGGGCCGGCATCAGGGACGTGATCGTCGCCGGCTTCATGACGCATATGTGCGTGAACTCGACGGCGCGCAGCGCCTTCAGCTTAGGATTCAACCCCACCGTCGTCGCCTCGACCACCGCGACGCGCGACCTGCCGGCGCTGGACGGGTCCGTGGTGCCGGCGGCGCAGCTTCAGGCCGCGAGCCTCGCCGCCCTCGCCGACCTCTTCGCCGTGGTGGCACGCGGCCAGGCTGACATTCCGGCCTGAGTTGTTGCTGCACTGCGGGAACGGCGTCCCCGCGAAGGGGTTCGGCTTCTGGGGGTCAGGAGCCGGACCATGCGCATCGAGAACGTCGCCGACCTGATGGTCGAGACCCTTCAGCAGGCGGGCGTCGCCCGCATCTACGGCGTCGTGGGCGACAGCCTCAACGCCATCACCGAATCGATCCGGGCGCGCGGCAAGATCGCCTGGGTCCATACCCGGAACGAGGAGACGGCCGCCTTCGCGGCGGGAGCGGAATCGCAGATCACCGGTAAGCTCGCCGTGTGCGCGGGCTCCTGCGGGCCGGGCAACCTCCACCTCATCAACGGGCTCTACGACTGCCACCGCTCGCGCACCCCCGTGCTCGCCATCGCGGCGCAGATCCCCTCCGCCGAGATCGGCTCGGGCTATTTCCAGGAGACGCGGCCCGAGGCGCTGTTTCGCGAGTGCAGCCACTACTGCGAGACCGTCTCGAACCCGGCGCAGCTTCCCTACGTGCTGGAGAGCGCCATGCGCGCCGCCATCGGGCTACGCGGCGTAGCGGTTATCGTCATCCCCGGCGACGTGGCGCTCAAGGACGCGCCCGCCCGCGCCGTCTCGCCCAATCCGGGCCTGATCCCGCCCAAGCCCCGCGTGAGCCCGGCGGAGGCCGATCTCGACGCCCTGGCGACGCTCCTCAACGGGTCCTCGCGCATCACGCTGCTGTGCGGACGTGGCTGCGCCGGGGCTCATGCGGGCCTGCTGCGGCTTGCCGAGACCCTGAAGAGCCCCATCGTGCACGCCCTCGGCGGCAAGGAATTCGTTGAGCACGACAACCCCTACGACGTGGGCATGACCGGGCTGATCGGCTTCTCCTCGGGCTATGCCGCCATGGCCGGCTGCGAGACGCTGCTGATGCTCGGCACCGATTTCCCCTACAAGCAGTTCTACCCGACCGGGGCTTCCATCGCGCAGGTGGACCTGCGGCCCGAGCAGCTCGGGCGGCGCTGCCGGCTCGATCTCGGCCTCGTCGGCGACGTGGCCGCCACCATCGAGGCGCTGCTGCCGAAGCTCCGGGCCAAGGAGGACCGCTCCTGGCTCGACGCCAGCCTCAAGCACTACAAATCGGCCCGCGAGGGGCTGGACGAGCTCGCCGCCGGCGAGCCCGGCAAGAGCTGGCTCGGCCTCAAGTCGGGCGCCAAGGTGATCCACCCGCAATACCTCGCCAAGGTGGTGAGCGAAGCGGCCGGCGAGGACGCGATCTTCACCGCCGATGTCGGCACGCCAACGATCTGGGCGGCACGCTACCTGCGGATGAACGGGAAGCGGCGGCTGCTCGGCTCCTTCGTCCACGGCTCCATGGCCAACGCCATGGCGCAGGGCATCGGCGCGCAAGCCGCGCAGCCCGGCCGCCAGGTGGTGTCCTTCTCGGGCGACGGCGGATTCGCCATGCTGATGGGCGACCTGCTGACCCTGCGCCAGGAGAAGCTGCCGCTGAAGGTGGTGGTCTTCAACAACGGCACCCTCGGCTTCGTCGAGCTGGAGATGAAGGCCGCCGGCTATCTGGAGACGGGCGTCTCGTTGGAGAACCCGGACTTCGCCGCGCTCGCCCGCTCGGCCGGCATCCACGCGGTCCGGGTGGAGGACCCGGCCGAGCTGGAATCGGCCGCGCGGGAGATGCTCGCCCATGACGGGCCTGCGCTCCTCGACGTGGTGGTCGCCCGCAACGAGCTTTCCATGCCGCCCAAGATCGACGGCCAGCAGGTGAAGGGCTTCAGCCTCTACGTGCTGCGCGCGGTGATGAGCGGACGGGGCGATTCCGTTCTCGATCTCGCCAAGACGAACCTCATCCGCTAGCTCTCTCTTCGGAACCGTCCCAAACTGCGATCCACGACGCGAGACGACGGTCCGAAGGGAAAGGCGACGTTCGAGGCATGGTTGCGACCCGTCACATCTGGCGCCTCGCGCGCCGCCCCGTCGGCTCCGTCGCCGAGGGCGACATGGTCTTCGGCGAGGAGGCCGTGCCCGACCTCGCGGAGGGCGAGTTCCTGCTGAAGGTGCTCTACCTCTCGCTCGATCCGACCAACCGGATCTGGATGAGCGACGCGGAGCAGTACATGCCCCCCGTCGAGCTCGGCGCGCCGATGCGCGGGCTCGTCGCCGGACGGGTGGTGAAGAGCCGCAAGGACGGGGTGGCCGAGGGCGATCTCTATTCCGGCTTCGGGCTCTGGGCCGACCTGATGGTGACGGATGGCGGCGGACTGAACAGGATCGAACTGCCGCCGGGCGTCCCGCTGTCGGTCGCCTTCGGCGTCCTCGCCCTCGTCGGGCCGACCGCCTATTTCGGGCTCCTCGACCTCGGCCGGCCGAAAGCCGGCGAGACGCTGGTGGTCTCCGCCGCCGCCGGGGGCGTCGGCCAGGTGGTGGGGCAGATCGGCAAGCTCAAGGGATGCCGCGTCATCGGCATCGCCGGCGGCCCCGAGAAGTGCCGCTTCCTCACCGAGGAGCTCGGGTTCGACGCGGCCATCGACTACCGCAACGAGGATGTCGGAGCGCGCCTCGACGCGCTGGCGCCGGACGGCATCGACATCGACTTCGAGCAGGTCGGCGGCCCGGTCATGAACGCGGTGGTGAGCCGGATGCGGCTCCACGGCCGCGTGGTCCTGTGCGGGCTGATCTCGCGCTACAACGACACCGAGGAGCGCGAGGATTCGGGATACTGGCGCCTCGTCCTGATGAGGCGCCTCTCGATCCACGGCTTCATCGTCACAGATTTCGCCGGCCGCTGGGCCGAGGCGCTGGCCGCGCTCGGCGGATGGATGGCCGACGGCAGCATCCGCACGCGCCAGGACGTCCGGCCGGGTCTCGACCGCGCGCTCGAATATCTCGACGCCCTCTACACGGGCGGCAATTTCGGCAAGCTCCTGGTCGAGGTCGGCGCCGGGGACACCGGCGGAACCGCGAGGTAGGCACGGGCGATGCGGATCGGGCTCTTCGTTCCCTGTTATGTCGATGCCTTCGAGCCGGAGGTGGGAATCGCCACCCTCGAGCTGCTCGAACGCTTCGGCCTCGACGTGTCCTACCCGTTCGACCAGATCTGCTGCGGGCAGCCGATGACGAATACTGGCTGCCACGCGGAGGCCGCAGCGACGGAGGCCCTGTTCGTCAGGAACTTCTCCGGGTTCGACTATGTCGTCGCGCCCTCGGGAAGCTGCGTCCATCAGGTGCGCGAGCACCTCACCGCGATCCCGCAGACGGAGGAGGTGAGGGCGGTGCGCGCCAAAACCTTCGAGCTGGTCGAGTTCCTTCACGACGTGCTGAAGATCGAGGCGCTGCCCTGGGCCGCGTTTCCGCACAAGGTCGCCTATCACAACAACTGCAACGCCCTGCGCGGCATCCACCACGCCCGGCCCTCCGAGCTGAACCTGCCCTTCTACTCCAAGCCCTTGAACCTCCTGCGGAAGGTGAAGGGCATCGAGATCGTGGACCTCTCCCGGCCGGACGAGTGCTGCGGCTTCGGCGGCACCTTCTCGGTGTTCGAGCCGGCGGTCTCGGCCAAGATGGGCTACGACAAGGTGACGGATCAGTCGAAGGCCGGGGCGGAATACGTCGTCTCGGCGGATTCCTCCTGCATGATGCATCAGAAGGGCTGCGCCGAACGCCTCGGCGTGCCGCTGAAATACATCCACATCGCGCAGGTTCTGAACGGAGCCGCCGCATGAGCGCGCCGCAGGACGACGCCCGGCTGCTCCACCCGGAGGTCGCGAAATCCTCGGACGAGAGCGCGCGCGGCCAGGACGGGCGCCGCCTCTCGCATGCGGAGGCCGCGAGCCGGCCGATCGGCGCGGCGGCGGCGCGCGAGGCCCAGCCGCGCGGCGCCAAGGTCAAGGGCAACCGGCCCATCGACCAGGCGGAGGCGGCCGAGCGCTTCATCGCCGCGCCGCTCCACCAGGCGGCCCACGACGCCCGCCTCTGGGACGTACGCAGGAAGCGCGACGTCGCCGCCCACGGCATCCCCGAATGGGAGGAGCTTCGCGATCTCGCTTCCCGGATCAAGACGCATACGCTCAGCCATCTCGACCGCTACCTCGAACAGTTCGAGGCGCAGGCGAGGGCGAACGGCGTCCATGTCCATTGGGCCGAGGACGGGGCCGACCACAACCGCATCGTGCTCGGCATCCTGCGCGACAACGGCGCCAGGACGCTCATCAAGTCGAAGTCGATGCTCACCGAGGAATGCGGCTTCCGCCACGCCATGGCGGCGGGGGGCATCGAGGTGATCGAGACCGATCTCGGCGAGCGCATCCAGCAGCTCGACGACGAGGATCCGAGCCACGTCGTGATGCCGGCCGTGCACAAGACGAGGGCGGACGTGGCCGAGGTCTTCGCCCGCACCCTCGGCACCGACGCCTCGAACGACGACGCGCATTACCTCGCCGAGAGCCAGCGCGAGACGACGCGCCCCTACATCCTCGAGGCCGATGCCGGCATGACCGGCTGCAACTTCGCCGTCGCCGAGACCGGCACGGTGGTCACCTGCACCAACGAGGGCAACGCCGACCTCTCCGGCAACGTGCCGAGGCTCCAGATCCACTCCATCGGCATCGAGAAGCTGATCCCGCGCACCGCCGATCTCGGCGTGTTCATCCGGCTGCTGTCGCGCTCGGCGCTCGGCTCGCCCATCACCCAGTACACCTCGCATTTCCGCGCCCCCCGGAGCGGCACCGAGATGCATTACGTGCTGGTCGACAACGGCCGCTCGGAACGGCTCGGGATGGAGGAGTTCTGGACCTCGCTGAAATGCATCCGCTGCGGCGCCTGCATGAACACCTGCCCGGTCTACCGCCGCTCGGGCGGGCTCTCCTACGGCGCCACCTATTCGGGGCCGATCGGGCTCATCATCGATCCGACCTTCAACAAGCGGAAATATTCCACCCTGCCGTTCTCCTCGACCATGAACGGCTCCTGCACCAATGTCTGCCCGGTGAAGATCAACATCCACGAGCAGATCTTCGCGTGGCGCAAGGTGCTCTCCGAGGAGCATGAGATCCCCCTCGTGAAGCGCGGCATGATGAAGGCGGCGGGGCAGGTGCTGAGCCGGCCGGCGGCCTATCGCGCCGCCATCGGCGCGGCGGATTCCGTCCTGCGCGCGATGCCGCGCTTCGCCGTCTACAACCCGCTGAACACCTGGGGCAAAGCCCGCGAGATGCCCGAGACCCCGCGCGAGAGCTTCCACGCCTGGTACAAGCGCAACCGCATGGGCAAAGCCGCCGAGGGGGAGGAGCCATGAGCGGACGCGAGGCCATCCTCGGCCGCATCCGGCGGAACCGCCCGGCCGGCGACTTCCCGCTGCCGGACGTGCCCGATTTCGCGCCGCTGGTCGGCCCCGACCTCGTGGCCGAGTTCGGCGAGCGCCTCAAGCGCATGGGCGGTCGCCTCGCCGAGGCGGAACCGGGCGGGGACCTCCCGGCGGAGGCGCGCGACAGGCTCGCCCAGGCGGCGGTGATCGCCTCCGCCGTCCCCGAGATTCCCGGCAACCGCGATCTCGCCCAGGTCGCGCTCCCGCGCGACCTCGCCGATGTCGACGTGGCGGCGGTCCGGGCGGTGTTCGGCATCGCCGAGACCGGCTCGGTGCTGTTCACGCAGGCCGAGCTGGTGGTGAACGCCGTGGCCTATCTCGCGCAGCACCTGATCGTGCTGCTCGATCCGGCCGACATCCTGCCCAACGTCCAGGCCGCCTATCGCAGGGCCGACTTCGCCAGCGCCGCCTACGCGGTTCTGCATACAGGCCCCTCGGCCACCGCCGATATCGAGGGCGTGCTCATCCACGGTGCACAAGGCGTGCGCTCGCTGACCGTGGTGCTGATGCCGCGTGTCATCGCCGCGTCGTGAACCGGCGCGCTCCTTGCTCGGCTGACGCGACGTCCCCACCCGTTCGGAACAGGTCCCCATGCGCTTCAAGTTGGGTTGCAGCCTCTCCTACGAGCTCAAGACGGAAACGGTGTTCATCTTCAATGTCGAGGTCGCGCACCTGCGCAGCCTCCGCATTCTGGACGAGACCCTGACGCTGACGCCCGACATCGCCCGGCGCGTCTACGTCACCCCCGATCTGAAGAACCGCTATCTCGGCCTCAACGTCGCCGCCGGCGCGCTCGCGCTGGAATACGACGCCGAGGTCGAGCTCACCGTGCATCGCGCCGATCCGGCCACGATCCAGGAGACGCCGGTCGCCGACCTGCCCCTCGACATCCTGCCCTTCCTGCTGCCGAGCCGCTTCGTCTCGTCGGACAGGCTCGCCGCCTTCGCCCAGGCCGAGTTCGGGCACCTGCCGAAGGGGCATCGGCGCGTCAACGACATCTGCACCTGGATCCACGAGCATATCGCGTATCGCCGCGGCGCCAGCGACGGCGAGACCACGGCCCACGAGACCCTGCTGATGCGGGCCGGCGTCTGCCGCGACTTCGCGCATCTCGGCACGGCCTTCTGCCGGGCCCTCGGGATCCCGGCACGCTTCGTGAGCTGCTACGCCTACGGGCTGGTGCCGAGCGATTTCCACGCGGTGTTCGAAGCCTATCTCGACGGCCGCTGGTGGCTGTTCGATGCCACGCGGCAGGCCCATCTCGACGGTCTGGTGCGCATCGGCGTCGGGCGCGACGCCGCCGAGATCGCCTTCTGCACGCCCTATGGCGAGATGACGCCGACCGGCATGCAGATCAGGATCGACCGGGCGGATGGCGGCCCGGAGCCGGCCGAGCGCACCGTCGACGCCATCTCTACGGAGGAGCCGGCGCCGCATGCCGGGGCGTTGTAGGGCGGCGCGTCACAGGATCCCGTGATCCTGTGATGTAAGAGGAGAGGAAGCGCGCGATGGCCTATCGTCACGTCGTCGGCCCGCGCACGCATGTCTTCGCCGATCTCGGCTCCCTGATGGCCAAGGCGACGCCGGTCCGCTCCGGCGACCGGCTCGCCGGCATCGCCGCCGAGAGCGCGGAGGAGGGCGCGGCCGCCCGCTGCTGCCTCGCAGAGGTGCCACTCAAGGACATCCTGGCCCGGCCGCTGATCCCCTATGAGCAGGACGACGTCACCCGTCTCATCCTCGATACGCATGACGCGCCGGCCTTCGCCGAGATCGCTCATCTGACGGTGGGCGACTTCCGCGAGTTCCTGCTCACGGCGGACGAAGCCACGCTGACCAGGATCGCCCCCGGCGTCACCCCGGAGATCGCGGCGGCGGTCTCGAAGATCATGCGCCATCAGGACCTGATCCTGGTGGCGCGCAAGTGCCGGGTGGTCACCGCTTTTCGCAACACCATCGGCCTGCCCGGCACGCTCGCCGTGCGGCTCCAGCCGAACCATCCGACGGACGATCCGGCGGGGATCGCGGCGGCCATCGTCGACGGGCTGTCCTATGGCTGCGGGGATGCGGTGATCGGCATCAACCCGGCCTCCGATTCGCTCTCGGCCATCGGGACGCTGCTGCGCCTCCTCGACGACATGATCGGGCGGCTCGCCATCCCGACGCAGGCCTGCGTGCTCACCCATGTCACCACCACCCTCGAGGCGATGAACCGGGGCCTGCCGGTGGATCTCGTGTTCCAGTCGGTGGCGGGGACCGAGAGGGCCAATGCGGGCTTCGGCGTGACGCTGCCCATGCTGAAGGAGGCGCGCGAGGCGGCACTGTCGCTCAAGCGCGGCACGGTCGGAAACGACGTGATGTATTTCGAGACCGGCCAGGGCTCGGCGCTCTCGGCGGACGCGCATCACGGCATCGACCAGCAGACCCTGGAAGCCCGCGCCTACGCGGTGGCGCGCGCCTTCTCGCCGCTGCTGGTCAACACCGTCGTCGGCTTCATCGGGCCGGAATATCTCTACGACGGCAAGGAGATCGTCCGGGCCGGGCTGGAGGACCATTTCTGCGGCAAGCTCATGGGCGTGCCGCTCGGTGTCGACGTCTGCTACACCAACCACGCCGAGGCCGACCAGAACGACATGGACACGCTGCTGACGCTGCTCGGCGCGGCGGGCTGCACCTATGTCATGGGCGTTCCCGGCGCCGACGACGTGATGCTGAACTACCAGTCCACCTCGTTCCACGATTCCCTCTATCTGCGCGAGGTCCTGGGCCTCAAGCGCGCGCCCGAGTTCGCGGACTGGCTCGCCGGAATCGGTCTGACGGACGCGAACGGCGCGCTGCTGCCGGGTAATGCCGGCCCGCGCCTGCTCGCCGGCGCGCCGGGGCTCGCCGCGTGAGCAGCCGGGATGCCTTCTGGGAAAGGCTGGCGGCGCTGACCCCGGCCCGCATCGGGCTCGGGCGCGCGGGCGCCGGGCTGCCCACCGCCGAGGTCCTGCGATTCGGCCTCGCCCATGCCGAGGCGCGCGACGCCGTGCACACGCCCATGGACGGTCCCCTAATCGCGGCCGAGATCGAATCGCTCGGGTTGCCGACGCTTCGGGTCGCCTCCGCCGCAGCCGATCGCGCCGCCTATCTGCGCCGGCCGGACCACGGTCGGCGGCTGTCGGAGGAGGGCGCCGCCGCGCTGGCCTGCGCCGCCTCCGGTCCCGTCGATCTCGCCCTCGTCGTCGCCGACGGGCTCTCGGCGCGCGCCGTCCACGAGGGCGCGGCCAGGATGGTGGCCGCCCTGCTGCCGCATGTGGAACGAATCGGATGGAGCCTCGCGCCCGTCACGGTGGCGAGCCAGGCGCGCGTGGCGCTGGGTGACGCCATCGGCGCGGCGCTGAAGGCCCGTGCCGTGGCGGTGCTGATCGGCGAGCGGCCGGGCCTGTCCTCCCCGGACAGCCTCGGCCTGTATCTCACCCTCGGCCCCAGGCCCGGCCGCGCCGATTCCGAGCGCAACTGCATCTCGAACGTCCGCCCCGCCGGATTGTCGCACGACCTCGCCGCCTTCAAGCTCGCCTGGCTCCTCGAACGGGCCTTCGCGCGCGGCCTGACAGGGGTGAGCCTCAAGGACGAGAGCGACGCGGCGCTGCCCTCGCGGGACACCTCCGAATTGCCCGCGCCGGACCGGCCCCGGACGGGGCCCTGAGGGGCGCAAGCGCGGCTGTGGCGGGGTCGCAACACCGCGAATTGATCCCGACTTTGCCCCGAGACCTGCCTTCATCCGCCGCGATCCCGCCATGATCGGGGACCACCTCGGGAGCGGCGGTAAATGGTAGTCGCTCCAACGATTTACCGCCGGGTTTCCGAGACTTTCCCGAGTGTCCCGCGCGCAGTGCCGCGTGGAGGCGCTTGCGACTCGAAAGCTTCGGGCGACTCAGGGGTTGCGTGAGGAACGGGGCAGCGGGACGGACCATGGACGCGCGTGTGACCGACAAGTCGAAACTGCCGAGCCGGCACGTCACGGAGGGGCCCGAGCGCGCCCCCCACCGGTCGTATCTCTACGCCATGGGCCTCACCCGCGAGCAGATCCACCAGCCGCTCGTCGGCGTCGCCTCGTGCTGGAACGAGGCCGCGCCCTGCAACATCTCGCTGATGCGCCAGGCCCAGGCCGTCAAGAAGGGCGTCGCCGCCGCCAACGGCACGCCGCGCGAGTTCTGCACCATCACCGTCACCGACGGCATCGCCATGGGCCATGCCGGCATGCGCGCCTCGCTGCCGTCCCGCGAGGTCATCGCCGATTCCGTCGAGCTGACCATGCGCGGCCACGCCTACGACGCCCTCGTGGGGCTCGCCGGCTGCGACAAGTCCCTGCCCGGCATGATGATGGCCATGGTGCGCCTCAACGTGCCGTCGATCTTCATCTATGGCGGCTCGATCCTGCCTGGCTCCTTCCGGGGCCGGCCCGTGACCGTGCAGGACCTGTTCGAGGCGGTCGGCAAGCACGCCGTCGGCGACATGACGAGCGACGACCTCGACGAGCTGGAGCAGGTCGCCTGCCCTTCGGCCGGCGCCTGCGGCGCGCAGTTCACCGCCAACACCATGGCCACCGTCTCCGAGGCCATCGGCCTCGCGCTGCCCTATTCGGCCGGCGCCCCGGCTCCTTACGAGATCCGCGACAGATTCTGCATGACCGCCGGCGAGCAGGTGATGGAGCTCATCGCCAGGAACATCCGCCCGCGCGACATCGTCACCCGCAAGGCGCTGGAGAACGCCGCCGCCACCGTCGCGGCCTCCGGCGGCTCGACCAACGCCGCGCTGCACCTGCCCGCGATCGCGCATGAATGTGGCATCGAGTTCACGCTCTTCGACGTGGCCGAGATCTTCAAGCGTACGCCCTACATCGCCGACCTGAAGCCCGGCGGGCGCTACGTCGCCAAGGACATGTTCGAGGTCGGCGGCATCCCCCTGCTGATGAAGACGCTCCTCGATCACGGCTACCTGCACGGCGACTGCCTGACCGTCACCGGCCGCACCATCGCCGAGAATCTCGAGAAGGTCGCCTGGAACCCCGACCAGGACGTGGTGCGTCCCGCCGACGCCCCGCTCACCCCCACCGGCGGCGTCGTCGGCCTGAAGGGCAACCTCGCCCCCGACGGCGCCATCGTGAAGGTCGCCGGCATGTCGCTCGACAAGCAGGTCTTCACCGGCCCGGCCCGCGTCTTCGACGGCGAGGAAGCCTGCTTCGAGGCCGTGCAGACGCGCACCTACAAGCCGGGCGAGGTTCTGGTCATCCGCTACGAGGGCCCGAAGGGCGGCCCCGGCATGCGCGAGATGCTCTCCACCACCGCCGCCCTCTACGGGCAGGGCATGGGCGACAAGGTCGCCCTCATCACGGACGGCCGCTTCTCGGGCGCCACCCGCGGCTTCTGCGTCGGCCATGTCGGGCCCGAGGCCGCCATCGGCGGTCCCATCGCCCTGCTGAAGGACGGTGACGTCATCACCCTAGACGCCATCAAGGGCACCCTCGACGTGGCGCTCTCGGACGAGGAACTGGCCGAGCGCCGCAAGGCCTGGGCCCCGCGCGAGAACGGCGCCACCTCGGGCTATCTCTGGAAATACGCGCAGACCGTGGGACCCGCGGTCAACGGCGCCGTCACCCATCCGGGGGGCGCCAAGGAGACGCAGACCTATGCGGACATCTAGGACTGACCTTAGCCGGCCCTTGCGGCCGGCCGGGGCCGATCCGTGTCGGCCCCGGCGCACAGTCTCCTTCGGCGCCCTGGCGCTGGCACTCGTGCTGTTCCTCGGTACCCCCGCCGCCGAGGCGCTCGATCCCGCCGCGCGCACGCCGGTGCCCGAGAAGGGCTACCGCTCGGCCCGCGACGCGCTGCGCACGGGCGTGCGCGAGTACAACGCGGGCGACAAGGAAGGCGCCGCCCGCGCCCTCGAATACGCCGCGGGCCAAGGCCACGCGCTCGCCCTGTGGAAGCTCGGCCGCATGTATGCGGAGGGCGACGGCGTGCCCCACGACGACCTGAAGGCGTTCGAGTTCTTCTCGCGGATCGCCGACACCAACAGCGACGACGGCCCGGATTCCCCGGATTCCGGCGTGGTCGCCTCCGCCTTCACGGCGCTCGGCTCGTATTTCCTCGACGGGATCAAGGGCACCTATGTGCGCCCCAACCCGGAGCGGGCCTACGACATGTTCAACTACGCGGCGTCGTATTTCGGCGACCCGAACGCGCAGTACAACCTCGCCCGGCTCTATCTCGACGGCACCGGCGTCGAGGCGGACGCGCGGCAGGCCGCCCGCTGGTTCAACCTCGCCGCCGAGAAGGGCCATCGCCCGGCCCAGGCGCTGCTCGGCGACCTGCTCGTCAACGGCATGGGCGGCGTGCCGGCCCAGCGCTCGAAGGGCCTGATGTGGCTCGCGCTCGCGCGGCAGGGGGCGGATGGGCGCAAGGACGACTGGATCGTCTCGCTCTATGAGAAGAACTGGTCGGCCGCGAGCGAGGACGATAGGGCCGAGGCGCAGGCCCAGGCCCAGACGGTGGGATCGATCAGGCGGCGGCGCTGAGCGGAACGCTCACGCCGTCCGCCGCGCCCAATAGGCGACGCCCCAGCCGACGGCCACGGCCATCAGAGGGGCGACGATAAAAGCGACGATCTGAACGTCCGTCATGGATGCAGGCCCTTCAAGACGACGCGGGCAGCGGACGCGCATTTGCCTCTCCCCGCACGCGGAGAGAGGGGATAGGCGCGACGTGCGGGCTATACCGGAAACCGATCAGCCCTTGCGCGCGGCCATGGCGGTCTGGAACGAGGGCCGGGCCAGGATCGCCTCCACATAGGCCGCGAGTCTCGGCCAGCGCGCGGCGTCGATCTCGGCCTTCGCCAACCCAAAATTGTAGAAGCCGGTGGCGATGGAGATGTCGGCGATGCCGAAGGCGTCGTCCACCAGGAACGCGCCGTCGATCTCGCTCTCCAGATAGTCGAAGAGCGGCGGCAGGTCCTTGTCGAGCGCCTTGGCGACGGCGGCCTCGTCAGTGGGCTTGCCCATCCTGTTGGGCTTCAGCACCCGCTCGACGAAGGGCACGATCAGCTTGCCGAACAGCTCGGTGTCGCCAAACTTGTCGAACCACAGCGCCCGGCCGAGCGCCTGCGCCTCGGTGGGGATCAGGGCCGGAGCGGGCTGCCTGCGCTCCAGATAGAACAGGATCGCGGTGGAATCGGCGAGCAGGAAGCCGCCGTCGTCGATCGCCGGGATCTTGCCGAGGGGGCTCGCCGCCTGGAAGGCCGGATCGGGATCGTGGAACATGAGCGGACGGTGCTCGTAGGCGACCCCCTTCTCGGCGAGCGCGACGAGGACCTTGCGGACATAGGGGGAATAGCCGGTGCCGTAGACGATCATCGGGACAACATCTCTCGGGTTGAACGGCGCGGGAGCGTCTCGCGCCCCGTCGGCCTCACCCGACAGGTGGGGCGCCTTCAGCCATTCGCCAGTTCCACCGTCACGGGTACGTGGTCGGACGGCTTCTCGAGCCCGCGCAGATGCTTCTGGATCGAGGCCGAGACCAGCCGGTCGGCGGCCTGGGGCGAGAGCAGCAGGTGATCGATGCGGATGCCGAAATTCCGGGGCCAGCAGCCGGCCTGATAATCCCAGAAGCTGTAGAGGCCGGGGCGCGGATCGCAGGCCCGCAGCGCGTCCGTGTAGCCCTCCGCGAGGAGCGCGCGGAAGGCGGCGCGGCTCTCGGGCCGGAACAGCGCGTCCTCGACCCAGGCGGCGGGATCGGCCGCGTCCTCCGGCTCGGGGATGACGTTGTAGTCGCCGGCGAGCACCACCGGGAGCTCGGCCTCCATCAGCACGCGGGCATGGCGGCGCAGGCGCTCTAGGAAGGCGAGCTTGTAGGGGAATTTCGCGCTGTCGACGGGGTTGCCGTTGGGCAGGTAGATCGAGGCGACGCGCACGCGTCCCGCATCCTCCCCGGAGACCAGCGCCTCGATGTAGCGGGCCTGCTCGTCCGCCTCGTCGCCAGGCAGACCGCGCCGGATCTCGCTCATCGTCAGCGGCGCGCGCGCCAGCAGGGCGACGCCGTTATACGCCTTCTGGCCGAGGGTCTCGACAGTGTAGCCCGCGGCCTCGATCTCGGCGCGGGGGACGCCGTCGTCCTGGGTCTTCAGTTCCTGGAGGCAGACCACGTCGGGCCGCGCCTCCTTCAGGAAATCGAGCAGATGACCGACCCGCTGCTTGATCGAGTTGACGTTCCAGGTCGTGATCCGCATCGGCGTCCCGCTGGCGGCGAAAAGGGCGGCGCCCGTCATCGGGCCTTCGCCCGCGCCTGACAAGGCAGAGACCGACGCGGGGAGGGGAGGGCGATGGCCGCCGACTGGTTCGAGCCCATCCGGGCCTATTGCGAGCGCACGGATGCCGGCTTCTGGGCCGAGCCGCTGAACGCGGTCTCGAACGGCGCCTTCCTCGTGGCCGCGTTCCTGCTGCTGCGGCGCGAGCGGGAAAGCCTGCCGCGCGATCCCGTGGCGCGCGCGCTCGCCGTCCTCGTCGGCATCGTCGGGATGGGATCGTTCCTGTTCCATACCTTGGCCACGCGCTGGTCGATGCTCGCCGACGTCATCCCCATCGCGCTGTTCATCCACGCCTATTTCTTTCTGGCGCTGCGCCGCTTCCTCGGGCTCGGGCCGCTCGCGGCAGCGGGGGGAACGCTCGCCTTCGCCGCCTTCGGCTTCGGCCTAACGCCGGCCCTCGACGCCCTGACCGGCCGCTCCGTCTCCGATGCCAGCAACGGCTCGGTCGATTATCTCCCCGCGATCCTGGCGCTGGCCGGCATGGCGGCGGCGGTGTCGCTCCGGGGAGGCCCGCGCGATCTCTCGCTCCGGCTCGGCGGGACCGCCGGGCTGTTCCTCGTCTCGCTGATCTTCCGCACCCTCGACAGGGCGCTCTGCCCGGCGGTGCCGACGGGCACGCATCTGTTCTGGCACCTGCTGAATGCCGGCGTGCTCTATGCCCTGGTCGCGGCGGCGATGGCGCACCGGGCCTCGGCGCGCCCGTAGGGGCGGCGGCGCGGGCGCGTTCCTTGCGCCCCCCGGAAAATCGTTGCAGAAGGTCCCGCCGTCGCGACCGCGGCTCCGGTGCTCGTTTTTCGAGCCCGCCGCGCGGGTCGCCGCCGAGACCCGGTGCGGCGGCCGCCAGCTACGGAACGCAGCCATGACTCAGGATTTCCGCCTCGGCATCGCCGGCCTCGGCACCGTGGGCGCGGCCGTCGTCGCCATGATCGCCCGCCGGGCGGAGGCGCTGTCGGCCGCCACGGGCCGGAACATCCGCGTCACCGCCGTCTCCTCGCGCGACCGTACCCGCGATCGCGGCATCGACCTCTCCGGCATGGAATGGTTCGACGATCCCGTCGCCTTGGCGCGCTCGGAAAGCGTCGATTGCGTGGTCGAGCTGATCGGCGGCGCGGAAGGGGCGGCCAAGGCCACCGTCGAGGCGGCGCTCGCTTCGGCCAAGCCGGTCGTCACCGCCAACAAGGCGCTGCTCGCCCGCCACGGCGCCGCGCTCGCCCGTGCCGCCGAGGAGACCGGCGTCGCGCTCGCCTACGAGGCGTCGGTGGCCGGCGGCATCCCGGTCATCAAGGCGCTGCGCGAGGGGCTCGCCGGCAACGATGTGAGCCGCGTCTACGGAATCCTCAACGGCACCTGCAACTACATCCTCACCCGCATGGAGCTGGAGGGGCTGACCTTCGAGGCCTGCCTCAAGGACGCGCAGGCTTTAGGATACGCGGAAGCGGATCCGACCTTCGACGTCGAGGGATTCGACACCGCCCACAAGCTCGCCATCCTCACGAGCCTCGCCTTCGGCACGGCCGTCGACGCGGAGGGCGTCTCGGTGGAGGGCATCTCCGGCGTGCAGCCCCTCGACCTGACCATGGCCGACGAGCTCGGCTTCCGCATCAAGCTGCTCGGCGTCGCGCAGCTCGCGGAGGGCGGCGTCGAGCAGCGCGTCCACCCGACCATGGTGCCGAAATCCTCCGCCATCGCGCAGGTGATGGGCGTCACCAACGCCGTCACCGTCGATGCGGACGCGGTGGGCGAGCTGACCCTCATCGGCCCCGGCGCGGGCGGGGCGGCGACGGCCTCCGCCGTGGTCGCCGACATCGCCGACATAGCCTCCGGCGTCCTGCGCCCGACCTTCGCGCGCCCGGCCTCCGGCATGCCGCAGGGCTCGCGCGTGGAGATGGGCCGGCACGAGGGCGGCTACTACATCCGCCTCACCGTCCACGACCGGCCGGGCGTCGCGGCGGGCGTCGCCACCCGCATGGCCGAGCGCGAGATCTCCCTGGAGAGCATCCTCCAGCGCCGCAGCGAGCGCGCCGCGAGCCAGGACCCGCACGGACGCTCCGGCCAGCCGGTGCCGCTGGTGCTCATCACCTACGCCGCCACCGAGGGCAACATCCGCGCGGCGCTCGAGGCCATCGCCGGCGACGGGCTGCTGGCCGAGGCGCCCCAGCTCATCCGCATCGAGCGCGAGTGAGCGTTCACGACGGATACACCTCGGATGCGGCACGGGGCGGGAAACTGCGCTAATCTCGCGGGATAGGCGCGGCGCACCGCTCCGGCGGACCTTTCACGCGGACGGGCCAAGCCGGGGAACCCGGCATAGAGGGCGAGGGAACCATGGCGGAGGCTGACACCCAGGCGGCGCGGGGAACCGTCTCGCGCACCCTCTCTCTCGAACTCGCCCGCGTGACCGAGCGGGCGGCCATCGCGGCGGCCCGCCTGCGCGGCCAGGGCAACGAGAAGGCCGCCGACCAGGCCGCCGTCGACGCCATGCGCGGCGAGCTCAACGCGCTGCCCATCGACGGCACCGTGGTGATCGGCGAGGGCGAGCGCGACGAGGCGCCGATGCTGTATATCGGCGAGACACTCGGCACCGGCGCCGGGCCGAAGGTCGACATCGCCGTCGATCCCCTCGAAGGCACCACGCTCTGCGCCAAGGACATGTCGGGCGCCATCGCCGTCATGGCGCTGGCGGAAGCGGGCAGCCTGCTCGCGGCGCCGGACGTCTACATGGAGAAGATCGCCATCGGCCCCGGCTATCCGGCCGGCCTCGTCGATCTCGACGCCAGCCCCGCCGACAACATCGCGGCGCTGGCCAAGGCCAAGGGCGTGGCCCCCTCCGAGATCACCGCGATCATCCTCGACCGGCCGCGCCATGCCGATCTCGTCAAGGCCGTGCGGGCCACGGGCGCGGGCATCCGCCTGATCTCGGACGGCGACATCGCCGGCATCATCTTCACCACCGACCCGGACGAGACCGGCGCCGACATCTATCTCGGCATCGGCGCGGCGCCCGAGGGGGTGATCGCGGCGGGTGCGCTCCGCTGCACGGGCGGTCAGATGCAGGCCCGGCTGATCCTCGATTCCGCCGACAAGCGGGCGCGGGCCGAGCGCATGGGCATCACCAAGCCGAGCCGGAAATACGACCTGCTCGACCTCGCGCGCGGCGAGGTCATCGTCGCGGCCACTGGCGTCACCAGCGGCGCCCTGCTGCGCGGCGTGCGCTTCCGGCCGGGGATGATCGAGACGGAGACGCTGGTTTACCGCTCCTCGACCGGCACCGTGCGCCGCATCACCGGCGAGCACCGCAGGCCCGAGCGGTTCGAGGGGTAGGAACGGCCTTCCCTCCCCCTTGCGGGGAGGGACCGAGGGTGGGGGTGGTTCCGGAAAGGCCGCACCACACGCGGGCACGACCCCCACCTCCAACTCCTCCCCGCAAGGGGGAGGAGAGTTTCGCTCAGTTGAACAGCGAGCCGACGCCGCCGGAGGTGCGGCCGAGGCCCTGCTTGGCCACCGGGTTGTTCGGGTCGATCTGCGCGGCGCGCTGGTAGCTCTCCATCGCCTCCTTGCGCCGGTTCGACTTCTCGTAGGCGAGGCCGCGATAGGCCCAGGACGTGGCGTCCTTGTTGTTCACGTTGAGGGCCGCGTTGTAGTCCTCGATGGCCTTATCGTACTGGTTGGTGGCGATCAGGCTCTGGCCGCGCGCGGCATAGGGCGCGCTGACGAAGGGGTTGCGGTCGATCGCGGCGTCGAAATCGGCGATGGCCTGGGTGTTCTGGCCCTGCTTCTGACGCACGAGGCCGCGCGCGTGATACGCCTCCGCAGATTCCGGGGCGAGGCGGATCGCCTGGTTGAGGTCGTTGGTGGCGCCCTCGAGGTCGCCGTTGGCGCGCAGCACGTTGGCGCGGCCGATATAGGCCGGGGCGTAGCGCGGATCGGCCGAGATGGCCTTCGAGAAATCCTGGAGCGCGGCGTCGTTGCGGCCGGTCTGGCGGTAGGCCAGCGCCCGGTTGTTGTAGGCCGAGCCGGAATTCGGATCGATCTGGATCGCCTTGGAGAAGTCGCCGATGGCGTCGCCGAACTGGCCGGCGCGGGCATAGGCGGCGCCGCGCGTGTTGTAGGCGGCGGCGTCGTTCGGGTTGCGCTGGATCACCTCGCTCAGCGAGGCGATGTTGACCGTCGTCGCGCCGGTGGTGTCCGCCTCGAGCACGGCGTATTGGCGGCCGCCTCCGGCGGCGCTGCCCACCGTCTCGCAGCCGCCGAGCGCCACGGCCGTCAGCGCGACCGCACCGAACAGCCCCGTCATCGGTGCCCGCAGCTTGAGTGACGTCATCGCCCCGTTCTCCTCGGGCGCCGCGCGGCCGCGTGCCCGGTCCTGTCCGTGTCAACTCCCGCGCCGCGTTCGATTTCGTCCGGCGTGAGCCTCGGAACGTTCGCGCATCGCGGTGAACGCCCGCTTAAGAACGGGCGACGAAACGGCTCAAACGCCCGGATGTGGCGATGATATGGCCCCGGCCGGCGAGCGGCGGAAACGGGCGGCGCGGAGGCCCGCGAAGGCGTTCGCGAGGGGGAGGGTGTGCCCTGCGGGCCGCAGCTTGGGCGCGCCTCGAGGAGTGCCGGGGAATCAGCCGCGCGGGACGAGCCGCGTGACATGCCCCATCTTGCGGCCGGGCCGCGACTCGCCCTTGCCGTAGAGGTGGAGATGGGCGCCGGGCTCGGACAGCAGCGCGGGCCAGGCATCGGCCTCTGCGCCGATGAGGTTCTCCATCTCGACGGCCATGCCGCCGGTACGCGAGGCATCGCCGAGCGGCCAGCCACAGACGGCGCGCACATGCTGCGCGAACTGCGAGGTGAGCGCGCCCTCGATGGTCCAGTGCCCGGAATTGTGCACGCGCGGCGCGATCTCGTTGACCACCGGCCGCTCGCTGCCGTCCGCTTCGCGCACGAGGAAAAGCTCGACGGCGAAGACCCCGACATAGTCGAGCGCCGCGCCGATTCTTTCCGCGATCCGGGCCGCTTCCCGCGCCGTGGCATCGGACAGACCGGGCGCCGGCACGCGGGTGACGGCGAGGATGTGGTCGCGGTGCTCGTTCTCGCAGAGGTCGAAGGCCGCGAAGGCGCCGTCCACGCCGCGCGCAGCGACCACGGAGACCTCCCGCGCGAAGGGCACGAAGCCTTCGAGGATGCAGGGCGCGTCGCCGAGCTCGGCCATGACGGCGGCCGGGTCGATGGTCTCGGACGCGCGGATCATGCGCTGGCCCTTGCCGTCGTAGCCGAAGCGGCGGGTCTTGAGCACTGCCGGCCGGCCGAGCGCGTCGAGGGCGGCGCTCAGGTCGGCGGCGGTGTCGACGGCGCGGAAGGGCGCGGTCGCGATGCCGAGCCTGTTCACGAATTCCTTTTCGACCAGGCGGTCCTGCGTGGTCGACAGGGCCGTCGCGTTGGGGCGCAGGATGGCATGCGCCTCCAGGATCTCGGCGGTCTCGCGCGGCACGTTCTCGAACTCGTAGGTCACGACGTCGACGGCGTCCGCGAAGGCGGCGAGCGCGTCCGCGTCGTCGTAGGCCGCGAGGGTGCGCGCCGCCGCCACGTCGAAGGCGGGGCTGTCGGCGTCCGGCGAGAAGACGTGGACCTTCAGGCCGTAATTGGCCGCCGCCAGCCCGATCATGCGGGCGAGCTGGCCGCCGCCGACGATGCCGATGGTCGCGCCGGGGCCGATGGGTGTCCGCGTGCTCACGAGAGAGTCTTGTCCGGGCGCTCGGCGACGGAGGCGGTCTGCGCGGCGCGCCAGGCGTCGAGCCGGCCGGCCAGCGCCGCGTCGGAGAGGGCGAGCACGGCGGCCGCCAGCAGCGCGGCGTTGACGGCGCCGGCCCGGCCGATGGCGAGCGTCCCCACGGGAATGCCGGCGGGCATCTGCACGATGGAGAGCAGGCTGTCCTGGCCCGAGAGCGCCTTCGATTCCACCGGCACGCCGAACACGGGCAGGCTCGTCATCGCCGCCGCCATGCCGGGCAGATGCGCGGCCCCGCCCGCTCCGGCGACGATCACCTTGAAGCCCTCGGCCCTGGCGCCCTTGGCGAAGGCGACCAGACGCTCCGGGGTGCGGTGGGCGGAAACGATGCGGCAGTCATGGGCGACGCCCAGCGCGTCGAGGGTCTCGGCGGCGTGGCGCATGGTGGCCCAGTCGGACTGGCTGCCCATGATGATCGCGACCGGAGGCGTTGCCGGCATGGACGTCTGAAATCCTGTCCGAGAGGGTCCGGGCCTCGCGCGGCACCTCAACCCAAAGAGGCCGCATACAGGCGTGGCCGCGCCCCGGCAAGCCGCCCGCTCAGGCGATGATGTCGGGCGTGATCTGGTCCTCGATATACGAGATCCGGTCGCGGAGCGTCAGCTTGCGCTTCTTCAGCCGCTGGATCTGGAGCTGGTCGCCGACGATGTTGCGCTCCAGGGCGTCGATGGCGGCGTCGAGGTCCCGGTGCTCCTGCTTCAGGCGCTGCAATTCCGCGCCGAACTCGTCCAGCCTGTCCTCGTCCGCCATCGCCGCTCGCACATGTCAGGCTCGCCTGTGGGCCGGACCATGCGCCAGCCCCGCGCCGCCGGCAAGGTTCGGTGAAGCCTATGCGTTGGATAGGCTTCGACAGCCGGCTTCGGGTGTGCCACTCTGCCCGAGTCGAAACGATGACAGGAGAGAACGCTCATGTCGCTGCAGACGCATCTGGACCAGCTCTCGCTCAAGCACGAAGCCCTGGAACGCGAACTTCACGAGGCCACCCACTCGCCTTCGGAGAACGACCTCAGGATCGCCGAGCTCAAGCGCCGCAAGCTGCATCTCAAGGACGAGATGAAACGCCTCCAGGAGCGCGCCGACACGGTGCACTGACGGCACTCCCGCCCCGTTAGACGAGTTTTCGAGACGCCGCGCTGGCTTCGACAGCGCGGCGGTTTTGTTTCCGGCGCCCCGTCTGACAGTCCGCGCGTCTGCTAGGGTGAAGGCTCGGCCCTCGCATCGGCCGACACGAAGAACGCCGGGAGACGCCATGACCGCCGCCGAGTCCGCGCCCGACTCCTCTCCCGAGCCGAATCCGGCCGCCTCCTACGCCGCTCTCCATGCCGCCTCGCTCGCCGACCCGGAGGGGTTCTGGACGAAGGCGGCCGCCGCGATCGACTGGACCGATGGGCCCGGCCGCGCCTTCGACCCCTCGGCGGGAGCCTATGGCCGCTGGTTCCCCGACGCGACGCTCAACGCCTGCCACAACGCCGTCGACCGCCACGTCGCGGCGGGCCGGGGCGGCCAGGCCGCGATCGTCCACGATTCGCCGGTCACGGGCTCGAAGCGCGTCATCACCTATGCCGAGCTGCGCGACGAGGTGGCGGTGCTCGCCGCCGTCCTCGCCGATCTCGGTGTGGGCAAGGGCGACCGCGTCGTCCTCTACATGCCGATGGTGCCCGAGGCGCTGATCGGCATCTTCGCCTGCGCCCGGCTGGGGGCGGTGCATTCGGTGGTGTTCGGCGGCTTCGCGGCGAACGAGCTGGCGGTGCGCATCGACGACGCGGCGCCGAAGGTGGTGCTCGCGGCCTCCTGCGGCATCGAGCCGAACCGGGTCGTCGCCTACAAGCCGCTGCTCGACGCCGCCATCGCCGCCGCCGCGCACAAGCCCGATGCCTGCCTGATCCTCCAGCGTCCGCAGGCGCCGGCCGCCTTCGTGGCGGGCCGCGATCGCGACTGGGCGCAGACGGTGGCCGAGGCGAAGGCCGAGGGCAAGACGGCCGACTGCGTGGCGATGAAGGCCACCGACCCGCTCTATATCCTCTACACCTCCGGCACGACGGGAAAGCCGAAGGGCGTGGTGCGCGATACCGGCGGCTACCTCGTGGCACTCGCCTGGACCATGGCCAATCTCTACGGCATCCGCCCCGGCGAGGTGTATTTCTGCGCCTCCGACATCGGCTGGGTGGTGGGCCACTCCTACATCGTCTACGGGCCGCTGCTGCATGGCTGCACCACGGTGCTCTACGAGGGAAAGCCCGTGGGCACCCCCGATGCCGGGGCCTTCTGGCGGGTGGTCGCCGCGCACAAGGCCGCCTGCCTGTTCACGGCGCCGACCGCTCTGCGCGCCATCAAGAAGGAGGACCCGGCCGGCGAGAGGGTCGCGGAGCACGACCTCTCGGGCTTCCGCAGCCTGTTCCTGGCGGGCGAGCGGGCGGACCCGGATTCGGTGGCCTGGGCCGAGCGCATCCTGCAACGCCCCGTCATCGACCACTGGTGGCAGACGGAGACCGGCTGGGCCATCGCCGGCAACCCGCTCGGCCTCGGCCTGCTGCCGGTAAAGCACGGCAGCGCCTGCGTGCCGATGCCGGGCTACGACGTAAGGGTGCTCGATGAGGCCGGCAAGCCGGTTCCCGCCGGCACCATGGGCACCATCGCGATCAGGCTGCCGCTGCCGCCCGGCTGCCTGCCGACGCTGTGGGGCTCGGACGAGCGCATGCGGGCGAGCTACCTCGCCACCTTCCCCGGCTATTACGACACCTCGGACGCCGGCATCATCGACGCGGACGGCTACGTCACCGTCCTCGGGCGAACCGACGACATCATCAATGTCGCCGGCCACCGGCTCTCGACGGGCGGCATGGAGGCGGTGCTCGCCTCGCACCCGGACGTGGCGGAATGCGCCGTCATCGGCATCCGCGACGCGCTCAAAGGCGAGCAGCCCTGCGGCTTCGTGGTGCTGAAGGCGCGGGTCGCGAAGGCGCCGGAGCAGATCGAGAAGGAGCTGGTGGCCCTTGTGCGCGAGCGCATCGGCCCGGTCGCCGCCTTCAAGATCGCGCTGACCGTGGCGCGGCTCCCGAAGACCCGCTCGGGCAAGATCCTGCGGGCCACCATGAAGCGCATCGCCGACAACGAGCCCTGGACCCTGCCGCCGACCATCGACGACGCCGGCGCGCTGGACGAGATCGGCGAGAGCCTGAAGGGCAGGGGAATCGGGGCGTGACACCGGCCGACCGGTAAGCCCTCCATGCCGCAACCGACGCCGGAAACACCCATGCCGCCGCTCCTCTTCGACAGTCTCCGTCTCGACGGCCTCACCCTTGAGAACCGCATCGTCGTCGCGCCCATGTGCCAGTACTCGGCGCGCGACGGCGAGGCGTCCGACTGGCACATGATGCATCTCGGCCAGCTCGCCCTATCCGGCGCCGGGCTGCTGACCCTGGAGGCCACCGCGATCTCTCCCGAGGCGCGGATCACGGATTGGGACCTCGGGCTCTATTCCGACGGCTGCGAGCGGGCGCTGGCCCGCGTGCTCGGCGCGATCCGCGAGTATGCGCCGATCCCGGTCTGCATCCAGATCGCCCATGCCGGGCGGAAGGCCTCGAGCGAGGCTCCCTGGCGCGGCGGCGCCCAGATCGCGCCGGACGCGCCGCAGGGCTGGCGCACCGAGGCGCCCTCCGCCGTGCCCCATGCCGAGGGCGAGATTCCGCCCCATGCCCTCGACGCGGCCGACCTGAAGCGCATCCGCGACGGGTTCGTCGCCACCGCCAGGCGCGCCATGCGCCTCGGCATCGACGCCGTGGAGCTGCACGGCGCCCACGGCTACCTGCTGCACCAGTTCCTCTCGCCCATCGCCAACCGGCGCAGCGATTCGTATGGCGGCAGCCTCGAGAACCGCATGCGCTTCCCGCTGGAGGTGTTCGAGGCCGTGCGCGATGTCGTGCCCGCCGGAAAGCCGGTCTGGATGCGGGTCTCGGCGACGGACTGGGTGGAGGGCGGCTGGGACATCGAGGAGACCGTCGCCCTCGCCGAGGCCCTCAAGGCGCGAGGGGCGCCGGCCATCCACGTCTCCAGCGGCGGCGTCTCGCCGAAGCAGCGCATCACCCTCGGGCCGGGCTATCAGGTGCCTTATGCCGAGCGCATAAAGGCGGAGACGGGGCTCGTCACGATCGCGGTGGGCCTCATCACCGAGGCGCGGCAGGCGGAGACGATCCTCCAAGAGGGCAAGGCCGACGCGATCGCGCTCGCCCGCGCCATGCTCTACGATCCGCGCTGGCCCTGGCACGCGGCGGCCGAGCTCGGCGCGCAGGTGCAGGCGCCCGCGCAATACTGGCGCTGCCAGCCGCGCGAGCAGAAGGACCTGTTCAAGGCGGCCTCCTTCGGTCAGCGCTGATCCGCGATTGACGCCGGTCGGCGCCGCGCGGATCCTGGCGCCATACTGGGATCGTCGTCATCCGGGGGAATCATGCTGCGTGCTCTCGCTCTGGCCGGCGCGCTCGCCTGCGCCGCCGCGGCTCTCCCCGCGAGTCCGGGCGCGGCCTGCACCCGCGCCGTCTATCTCGGCGCCGAGGGACGGGTGATCACCGCCCGCTCGATGGATTGGCGCACCGATGTCGGGACCAATCTCTGGATCTTCCCGCGCGGCATGAGCCGGTCCGGCGAGGCCGGCCCCAACTCGCTGCGCTGGACCTCCCGCTACGGCAGCGTGATCGCCACGGGCTACGACGTCTCGACCACGGACGGCCTGAATGAGGCGGGGCTCGCGGCGAACCTGCTGTGGCTCGTCGAGTCCGAGTATCCCGCGGCGGATCCGGCAAAGCCGAGCCTCACCATGGCCGCCTGGGCGCAATACGTGCTCGACAGCTTCGCCACCGTGCGTGAGGCGGTGGACGCCCTCAAGAGCGAGCCCTTCGTCCTCGTCACCGACGACGTGCCCGGCGAGAAGCGGCTGGCGACGCTCCATCTCGCGCTCTCCGACGCCTCGGGCGACAGCGCGATCCTCGAGTATATCGGCGGCCGGCTCGTCATCCATCACGACCGCGCCTTCCAGGTCATGACCAACTCGCCGACCTTCGACGAGCAGCTCGCCCTCGACAGCTACTGGCGGCAGATCGGCGGAACCATCATGCTGCCGGGCACCAACCGCTCGGCCGACAGGTTCGCGCGGGCCTCGTTCTACATCAACGCGGTTCCGAAATTCGAGGATGCCAACCTCGCCGTGGCGAGCGTGTTCAGCGTCATTCGCAACGTCTCGGTGCCCTACGGCATCTCGACCCCCAACGAGCCGAACATCTCCTCGACGCGCTGGCGCACGGTGATCGACCACGCGCGGCGGCTGTACTTCTTCGAGTCGGCCCTCACGCCGAACACCTTCTGGGTCGACCTCAAGAGCATCGATTTCAGCCCGGAGACCGGCAAGGTCCGCACGCTCCAGCTCGGCGAGAACCAGAGCCACATCTTCTCAGGGGACACGACGGCCGCGTTCCGGGACGCGCCGCCGTTCCAGTTCCTGGGCGTGCATTAGGCGCGCGGCGTCAGCGCGACACCGCCCCGACCAGCGGCCCGAGCGGACGGCTGATGTCGGAGCGGCCGATGCCCGGCGCGTAGAGGCTCGACACGCTGCCGTCGAGGAAGAGCGCGTTGCGGCAGCCGAGATCGTCCCGGAACAGGCGGGCGAAGGCCCCGAAGCTCACCGGCCGCTCGGAGATGACGAACACGGCGGTGCGGCCTTCGTCCCGCACGCCGACGCCGTTCCGGATCTTCTGAGACGGCCCGTCGGTGGAGATCTTCGGGTGGATCTTGCCGTCGATGACCAGCATGGGACCGGACTGCGTGGCGAAATCGGGCTTGAGGCGCGCGCGCAGGTAGCGGGCCGTATCCAGCACCCCCGCCTTGTCGCCGGAGACGTAGAAGACGCCGTTCGGCTTGAGGTGGAAGTTGCCCGGCCCGTTCGCCGTCGAGGCGCCCTTCAATTCGCGCCCGTCCTCGACATAGAGCCCCACCGGGGCCTGGTCGCGGTCGTACATGCCGCCGTTCATCGCGAAGGCGAGGCGCGGCCCGAGGGCGCTGGCGAGGTTCGACAGCGAGGCGTAGGGCCGGCCGTCCTGGCCGAGCCAGAAGGTGCGCACGCGCTGGCGCTTCAAATCCACGATGCAGACCGTGTAGGTCTCGCCCTCGGCCTGCGCCGCCCGGCAGGGCCCGGCCGGAGCCTGCTCCGCCGCCGCCGGCGATGCCGCGACGAGCACGGCCGCGGCGAGAGCGGCCAGGGCGTGACGTAACATCATCGTGACGATCCGAAGCTGTCGTGCTCGCCCGCGGGGATGCGGACGCGCGTTCCTCGCCCGAAAAGGCGTCGCTTTTCAAGGTTCGGCGCCGCGCGGGCGGGACCGGCGCCAGCGTGGCCGGAAACGCGCCAGAGACAAAAATGCACTGTCGGCGACCAGAACTGTTTTCGGGGGCCGGGCGTTTGAAGGGCATCGGGGGGCGTGGCTTGTTCGGAGAACGTGTGATGAAGCGGCTTCTTCTCGGATCGGCGCTGATGGCCGGCACCCTGGCGATGCTTCCGGCCACCGCCGAGGCACGCGGTTTCGGCGGCGGCGGGTTTCACGGCGGCGGCTTCCACGGCGGTGGATTCGGCGGCGGATTCCGTGGGTTCGGCGGCTATCGCGGCGCGGGCTTCGGCGGCGGCTGGGGCCATCGCGGGGGATGGGGATATCGCGGCGGCTACGGGCGCGGCCTCGGCTACGGGCTCGGCGGACTGGGGCTCGGCCTGGCCGTGGGCGGCCTCTACGGCGGCTATGGCTACGGCTATCCCGCCTACGGATACGGTTACGCCCCGGCCGCCTACGGCTACGATTACGGCTATGGCGGCGGCTGCTACACCGTGCCGCGCGTGCGCTGGACGCCCTACGGCTATCGCCGGGTCCTGGTTCAGCGCTGCTACTGACGCTCGGCTCGGATCGACCCGACGCGAGAGGGGCCGCCCTGGATGGGCGGCCCTTTCGCGTTTCGTCCCGCCGGCTACTTCGTTCCGCCGTTGCGGCGCTCGTCCTGCCGCATGGGCATCGCGTCGATGACGCGAAACAGCCGGGCGGAGGAAATCGGCGTGTCCGACACGAGCTTGGCGCCCCCGTCCTTGCCGACGAGCACGGCGGTGAAGCGGTCGGCGGGAAGGCCGAGCCGATGCCGGAGCGCCTGCGCCGCGACGTCCGCCCCCACCGCCTCGAGCGTCACCAGATCGCGCTCGCTGCGCTCGCCGGGGACGGCGTTCAGAAGGGATCTCTGCGTGCCCAGCCGATCGTCGGCGGCCGTGGGAGCCGACAGGACGAGGACCCGCGAGCGCCAGCGATAGGCCGCGAGCGGATCGTCCGGCGCGGCGGTCCCCGGCGAGGGCCCGGCCACCGCCAGGGAGAGCAGGACGCCCAACGGTACCCCGAGACATCTCGCCCGATCACCCATCGCTTCGACCTTTCCTTCGTTCGACCGGGACAACGTCGGGCCATGGAGCGGGGATCCGTACGGCGCTCCCGCAGTCCGCGCCGCCCGCTTCCGCGTCTCACCCGGCTTGCGAGCCGGATGGAACAATCATAGAACATTCGAATTCGGACCGGCTCGTCCACTTGGCCGGGGACAGCCCTCCCGAGACGGTTGCGGTCGCGGTCGGGGCGGCTCAGAAACGGCGCCCGGCCCTGACCGGCCCTGTGAGATCGACGGCGAGGAGAGAGCGATGGCGGGCAGCGTGAACAAGGTGATCCTGGTGGGCAACCTGGGGCGCGACCCCGAGACCCGCCGGCTCTCGTCGGGCGATCCGGTGGTCAACCTGCGCATCGCGACGTCGGAGTCCTGGAAGGACAAGATGTCGGGCGAGCGCAAGGAAAAGACCGAGTGGCACTCGGTGGTGATCTACAACGAGAACCTCGCCCGCGTGGCCGAGCAGTATCTGCGCAAGGGCTCGAAGGTCTATATCGAGGGCCAGCTCCAGACGCGCAAATGGTCCGATCAGTCGGGCGTCGAGAAGTACACCACCGAGGTGGTGCTCCAGCGCTTCCGCGGCGAGATGACGATCCTCGACGGGCGCGGCGGCGGCGATTCCGTGCCCGACGAGGACGGCGGCGGCCAGATCGGACGTGGTGGAGATCGTGGCGGCGACCGTGGCGGGGATCGCGGCGGCGACCGTGAGTATGGCGGCGGCCGCTCCCAGGGCGGCGAGCGCCGCCCGGCCGCGTCGAGCAGCGGCGGCGGCTCGCGCGGCAACTACGACCTCGACGACGACATCCCGTTCTAGCTTTCCCCACGGCGAGGACATCGCCGCGCGGTGAAAGAGGCATGACGGCCGTCCCTGGAGTGCGTCGGGCGCCTCGAAGCATTCGACGGGCTCTCGACCATTGTTTTGCCGTCTATCGGGACGGAGAATCCGAAGTGATATCTGCGGGATGTGCTCCGGCGCGTCCTGCGGTCGCGTGAGTTCGTGCTGCGTTGGCACTGTCCGGTCTTCCGGGCGCTAGGGCGACGTCGAACATGCGACCATCGGAAGCAGGCGTGCCGTTTTTCAGCATATCCGCTTTCGCGAGACTAAATTTCGAGCACGTACCGATACCAAACCTTAACCGTCACCGACGAATTCTCGCCGGGATGGTATCCGACCCGCTGTGCCCGCCCCTCATGAGAGGTTGACGCCGGTTCCGCCATCGCCCCGGAGATGGACGGATACCCGCATGCCCCGCTTCACGTTCACCGTCGCCCGACGCTTTCTCTCCGTCGCCGTCCTCGCCGGGGCGGTCCTGGCGCTCATGCTCGGGCTGTCGCTCTATGAGTTCCGCGGCCGCCTGATGCAGCAGAAGCAGCAGCAGGTGCGCCATGTGGTCGAGACGGCGCTCTCCTCGATCCGTCCGCTCGTGGAGCGCGCCCGCTCCGGCGCCCTCCCGGCGGCGGAAGCGAAGGCCCAGGCGATCGCGATCCTCAAGGAGATGCGCTACGACGGGGCGAACTACATCTTCGTCTACGACAACACCGGAACGCCGGTGGTCCATATCCGCAAGGACTATCTCGGCGTGAACCGCTGGGACGTGCGCGACCCGTCCGGCTTCTATGTCGCCCGCGCGATCATCGAGACCGCCCGCAGCGGCAAGGGCTATATCGAATACGCCAATCCCAAGCCCGGCCAGGACGTGAACTCGCCCAAGCTCAGCTATGTGGCCAGCGTTCCGGAATGGGACTGGGCGCTCGGGACCGGCATCTACATCGATGACGTCGACGCGGAGCTGCGCGACACGATCCTGTCCATGGTCAAGATCGGTCTCCCCGTCGCGGTGGGCTTCGTGATCCTCGTCCTGCTGCTGGCCCGCTCGGTCTCGCGCCCGCTGAAGGCGCTGACTGCCTCCATGGAGCGCCTCGCCTCGGGGGATCTGGAGGCGCCCATCGCCGGACAGGGCCGCGCCGACGAGATCGGCGACATCGCGGGCGCCGTTGCCGCGTTCCGCGAGGGGCTGAAGAGCCGCGCCCTCGAGGAGCGCGCCCGCGACGCGGTCGCCCGCCAGGAGGCCGATGCCGGCCGCCGCGCCGCGATGGCGCAGATCGCCGAGCAGTTCGAGGCCCGCGTCGGCCGTCTCGTCGGCGGCTTCTCGGCCTCCGCCAACGAGATGGAGACCGCCGCCCGCGCGATGTCGACGCTGGCCGACACCACCAACGCCCGCTCCGTCGACGTGGCCGGGGCCGCGCAGCAGACCTCGGGCAACGTCCAGACCATCGCCGCCGCGACGGAGGAGCTCACCGCCACCGCCCGCGAGATCGGCGAGCGGGTGGACGAATCCTCGGCCATGGCCGGACGTGCCGTCGAGGAGGCCCGCCGCAGCGATCTCGCGGTCCAGACGCTCGCCAGCGGCGCCCAGAAGATCGGCGACGTCGTCGCGATGATCTCGGCCATCGCCGGCCAGACCAACCTGCTCGCGCTGAACGCCACCATCGAGGCGGCGCGCGCCGGCGAGGCCGGACGGGGCTTCGCGGTCGTGGCCTCCGAGGTGAAGGAGCTGGCGAGCCAGACCGCACGCGCCACCGACGAGATCACCAGCCAGATCGCCCAGATCCAGCAGGCCACCCGCGAGGCGGTCGACGTCATCCAGGGCATCGGCGGAACGCTCGGGCAGATGCACGAATCCTCGACCTCGGTCGCCGCCGCCATTGAGGAGCAGCAGTCGGCCATGAGCGAGATCGCCCGCAACATCGCCCAGGCCGCCGGCGGCACCGATGCCGTCACCGACAGCATCGGCGAGGTGAATCGCGGCGCGACGGAAGCGAGCGCGGCGGCCGGACGCGTGCTCTCGACCGCCGCCGGCCTCTCGAAGGACGCGGGCGAGCTGCGCCGCGAGGTCGACACCTTCCTGATGGAGATCCGCGCGGCCTGATCCTCCCCTCCGGCGCCTTGCCCGAGGCGCCGGAAATGCCTATCCCCATCGCTGACAGGCCTCGCCTTCCGGCGCCTTCGACCGCCCCTGGCGACGTGAGCGGGCGAGGCTTCCCGTCCAGGCCCGCCGCGCGCGGGCCTGCCGCGACACGGAAAGCACCTCTTGGCCGATACCAACGATTCCGGAGCCGGCGAGCCGCCGCCGCCCGCCTCCGACGTGAAGCCCGTTTCGATCACCGACGAGATGCGCCGCTCGTATCTCGATTACGCCATGAGCGTGATCGTGGCCCGAGCGCTGCCGGATGCGCGCGACGGCCTCAAGCCGGTGCACCGCCGCATCCTGTTCTCGGCCTATGAGAGCGGGTTCCTGCCGGAGCGCAAATACGTCAAGTCGGCCCGCATCGTCGGCGACGTGATCGGCCTGTACCATCCGCACGGGGACCAGTCGATCTACGACGCCTTGGTACGCATGGCGCAGGATTTCTCCATGCGCCTGATGCTCATCGACGGGCAGGGCAATTTCGGCTCCGTCGACGGCGATCCGCCGGCGGCCATGCGCTACACCGAATCGCGCCTCGCCAAGCCCGCGACCGCGCTGCTCTCCGACATCGACAAGAACACCGTCGACTTCCAGCCGAACTACGACGAGTCCCGCGAGGAGCCGAAGGTGCTCCCCGCCCGCTTCCCGAACCTGCTCGTCAACGGCGCCGGCGGCATCGCGGTGGGCATGGCCACCAACATCCCGCCCCATAATCTCGGCGAGCTGATCGACGCCTGCGTCGCGCTCATCGACGATCCGGGGATGACCGTCGAGCAGCTCATCGGCATCGTGCCGGGGCCGGATTTCCCCACCGGCGGCCTCATCCTCGGCCGCGCCGGCACGCGGCAGGCCTACGAGACCGGGCGCGGCTCGGTCATCATGCGGGCGCGCTCGCATGTGGAGGAGCTGCGCAAGGAGCGCGAGGCGCTGATCTTCACCGAGATCCCGTATCAGGTGAACAAGGCCACGCTGGTCGAGAAGATCGCCGAGCTCGTCAAAGACAAGCGCGTCGAGGGCATCTCGGACCTGCGCGACGAATCCGACCGCGACGGCATGCGCATCGTGGTCGAGATCAAGCGCGACGCCATGGCCGACGTCGTGCTGAACCAGCTCTACCGCTACACGCCGCTGCAAAGCTCCTTCGGCTGCAACATGGTGGCGCTGAACGGCGGCCGCCCCGAGCTGATGAACCTGAAGGACCTGCTGACGGCCTTCGTGGACTTCCGCGAGGAGGTCGTCTCCCGGCGCACCAAGTTCCTGCTCGGCAAGGCGCGCGAGCGGGCCCATGTGCTGTGCGGGCTCGCCATCGCGGTGGCCAATATCGACGAGGTGATCCGCCTGATCCGCACCTCGCCGGACCCGAACGCCGCCCGCGAGGCGCTGATGACCCGCGACTGGCCGGCGCACGACATCGCGCCGCTGATCGCGCTCGTCGACGATCCGCGCCACCGCGTCTCGGAGGACGGCACCTACCGCCTCTCCGAGGTCCAGGCCCGCGCCATCCTCGACCTGCGCCTCCAGCGCCTCACCGCGCTCGGCCGCGACGAGATCGGCGACGAGCTGAAGACGCTCGCCGACGAGATCGCCGACTATCTCGACATCCTGCGCTCGCGCGCCCGTATCCAGGCGATCGTCAAGGGCGAGCTCGCCGAGGTGCGCGAGCAGTTCGCCACCCCGCGCAAGACCGAGATCGTCGACTACGATTCGAGCGTCGAGGACGAGGACCTGATCGCCCGCGAGGACATGGTCGTCACCGTGTCGCATGCCGGCTACGCCAAGCGCGTGCCGCTCTCGACCTACCGCTCGCAGAAGCGCGGCGGCAAGGGCCGCTCGGGCATGTCGACCCGCGACGAGGATTTCGTCACGCGGCTCTTCGTGGCCTCCACCCATACCCCGGTGCTGTTCTTCTCGAGCCAGGGGCAGGTCTACAAGGAGAAGGTCTGGCGGCTGCCCGTCGCGGCTCCCAACGCGCGCGGAAAGGCGCTCGTGAACATCCTCCAGATGCAGTCCGAGGGCGAGCGCATCACCACCATCATGCCGCTGCCGGAGGACGAGGCGTCCTGGGAGACGCTGGACGTGATGTTCGCCACCGCCTCGGGGCAGGTGCGTCGCAACAAGCTCTCCGACTTCGTGCAGGTGAACCGCAACGGCAAGATCGCGATGAAGCTCGACGAGGGCGACCACATCGTCCATGTCGAGATCTGCCGCGCCGAGCAGAACGTGCTGCTGACCACCGCCGCCGGCCAGTGCATCCGCTTCCCCGTCGAGGACGTGCGCGTCTTCAAGGGACGCGATTCCACCGGCGTGCGCGGGGTCAATCTCGGCGCGCAGGACCGCGTCATCTCCATGACGATCCTCAACGCCTTCGAGGCGACCCCCGAGGAGCGCGCCGGCTATCTCAAGATGCGCCGGGCCGTCATCGGCGAGGGCGCGGAGGGCGAATCCGCCGAGGCGAACGGCGCCGAGGAGGAGGCCGAGGGCACCGGCGAGGCCACCGCGATCTCGCTGGAGCGCTATCAGGAGATGGGAGCCGCCGAGCAGTTCGTGCTCACCATCTCGGAGCGCGGCTACGGCAAGCGCACCTCGTCCTACGAGTACCGGACCTCGGGGCGCGGCGGAAAGGGCATCACGGCCATGCGCGTGAACGCCCGCAACGGCAGCCTGGTGGCCTCCTTCCCCGTGGAGGCGTCGGACCAGATCATGCTGGTGACGAATGCCGGCCAGCTCATCCGGGTGCCGGTGGACGACATCCGCATCGTCGGCCGCGCCTCGCAGGGCGTCACCGTGTTCGACACCGACAAGGCCGAACGCGTGGTCTCGGTGGAGCATATCGAGGGCGAGGACGAGCCGGGCGGGGAAGACGAAGCCTGAGAGCGGCACGAGGCCGCCGTCGCCCGCAGCGCGGATGACGGCGGTCCTCATCGAATAAAATAAACCGTCGCCGGACCGGATTATAAATCTTACCCGTTCGTAAAAGCGCATCTTCGCCGTTAAGACAAATCTATGCTTGGCGGTGTTGCGGTAATATCATAGCCGCCCCGGCGCGATACCGGTATTCGAGACCCCAGAGTTGCTCGCCTCTCAGGGGTTCCATCGTGTTCAAGCAGATCGTTCTCGCCACGGCCGCCTCGGCGCTTCTCGCGGGCGCCGCCACCGCCGCCGATCTGCCGCGCCGCGCGGCGCCGCCGGTCTTCGTGCCCGTCCCCGTCTTCACCTGGACCGGCTTCTATCTCGGCGCCAATGCCGGCTACGCCTTCTCCGAGAGCGACACTATCCGCACCCTCGGCATCGGCGCCTTGCAGAACAACGTGAACAACAACCTCCGCCGTCCCTCCGTGAACGTGGCGACGGAAGGCTTCTCCGCCGGCGGCCAGGCCGGCTACAACTACCAGTTCACGCCGGGCAGCGGCGTCGTGGTGGGTCTCGAGGCCGACGCGCAGTACACCGATCTCCAGCGCACCCGCCGCGAGACGATCTTCAACCCGGTCTTCAACCCGAACGTCCTGACCAACACCTACCGCACGGAGCTGGGCTTCCTCGGTACCGTGCGCGGCCGCATCGGCTACGCCTTCGACCGCGTCCTCGTGTACGGCACCGGCGGCTTCGCCTATGGCGACGTGACCCGCAGCGTCTTCTTCCAGACCGGCGCCCCGCTGACCTATGCCGGCCGCAGGTCGCAGATGGAGACCGGCTACGCCTATGGCGGCGGCATCGAATACGCCCTGCCCACCGAGTCGTTCCTGAACTTCTTCAAGGCCAGCGCCGTGACGGTGAAGGCCGAGTATCTCCGCTACGACCTCGGCAGCCGCAACCTGCTCGTCGCCAGCACGGGCGGCCCCGGCATCGGCTACGTCTCGCGCTTCTCGACGGAGGGCAGCATCGCCCGCGCCGGCGTGAACTACAAGTTCGGCAGCTACTGAGCCGGCTGTCCTTCGCGGGCGATCACATCGCGAGGACGACCTCGAACGGGGCGGGTGCCGGACAGGCATCCGCCCTTTTTTCGTGCGGCCTGTCCGATTTAATAGCCGGAAAAACAGCCCCGCCATGGTGCGATGGGAAAAGGAGTCGCGGACGCCCTCGCCGCGTCAAGACTTCCTCCAGAAATGGCCTTTATCCCGGATGATTGCAGGCCCCGGCGACGCGCAAGGGTCGCCCGTCCTTTCCGCCCAAGCCCAGCCAGCAGGTCATCCGTGTATTTCCTCGTCAACGCGACGCGCGACGCCCGTGGCTTCAGCTTCGAGCGCCGCTCGATGACCGAGGCGCTGGAGAAGGCCCTGGCGCTCCTCGCCTCCGGCATGAGCGACGTCTCCATCACCCACCCGGACGGCCGCCGCTCCTCGGCGGCGGGGTTCCTCGCCGATTGCGCGGCCCCGGCCGTGCGGCAGGAGCGGCCGCGCGCCGCCTGAGAGCGCGTCCGCCGGTTCCGTTCGGCGGAGAAATGCTCTAGGGCGGGCGGCGATGACCCGCACCGCCCTCTATGCCGGCTCGTTCGATCCGGTCACGAACGGCCATCTCGACGTCGTGCGCCAGGCCTGCCGGCTGGTGCCGCGCCTCGTGATCGCCGTGGGCATCCATCCCGGCAAGGCGCCGCTGTTCTCCGCCGAGGAGCGGATGGCGCTGCTGCGCGAGGTCTGCGGACCGCTGGCCGCCGCCGAGGGCACCGAGCTCGTCATCGACACCTTCGACGACCTCGCCGTCACCGCCGCCCGGCGCTGCGGCGCCAGCCTGTTCATCCGCGGCCTGCGCGACGGCACCGATCTCGACTACGAGATGCAGCTCGCCGGCATGAACGGCACCATGGCCCCCGAGGTCCAGACCGTCTTCCTGCCCGCCTCCATCCATGTCCGCCCCATCACGGCGACGCTGGTGCGCCAGATCGCGGCCATGGGCGGGGATGTCGGGCCCTTCGTGCCGCGCGCGGTGGCCGAGCGCCTCGCGGCCCGCTTCGCGGCATCCTGACCGCCTTCTCCGATCGTCACAAGAAACGAGGGATTCCCGCCATGAACCGTCGTACCACAATCCTCGCGCTCGCCCTGAGCTTCGGCCTCGGCCTGTCCGGCGCCGCCCGCGCCCAGGACGACAACACGGTCTATCTCGACACCAAGGACGGGCGCATCACCATCGCGCTCCGGCCGGAGATCGCGCCCAAGCACGTCAAGCAGCTGAAGACCCTGATCGGCCAGGGCTTCTACGACGGGCTGAAGTTCCACCGCGTCATCGACGGCTTCATGGCCCAGACCGGCGACCCCAAGGGCAACGGCACCGGCGGCTCCAGCCTGCCGAACATCCCGGCCGAGTTCTCCTCCGCCAAGTTCCGCCGGGGCACGGTGGGCATGGCCCGCTCGTCCGACCCGAACTCGGCGAACTCGCAGTTCTTCATCTGCCTGGGCGACGCCTCCTTCCTCGACGGCCAGTACACCGCCGTCGGCCTCGTGACCGACGGCATGGACGTGGTGGACAAGATCAAGAAGGCCGCCTCCGGCGCGCCGGGCGGCTCGGTCCAGAACCCGGACAAGATCGTCAAGATGAGCCTTGCCAAGGGCAAGTAGGCGACGGCCCGCCGGCCGTGGAGATGCCACGGCGCGCCCTTCTTCCCGGTCTCGCCGCCGCGCTCGTCGCGACGGCCTGGCCCGGCGGCGCGTCGTCCCATCCCTATGCCGGCTATCCGCTCGCCCTGCCGGAGACCCTGCGCGGCAGCGTCGAGGTCCCCGTCGCTGGCGGACGCGGGCCCCCGGCCGATACGCTGCGCGCGCTGTACCGGGCGCTCGCCTCCTGCTGGCAGGCGCCGGAGGGGCTGCAGCGGATGGAGGACGTGCAGATCACCGCCCGCTTCTCCCTGCGCCGCGACGGCACGGTGATCGGTGTTCCGCAGATCACCTTCGCCGCAGGCGTCCCCGGCGGGGAGGCGCGCGACGCGCTCGTGCGCGCCACCCTGGACGCCATCGCGCGCTGCACCCCGGCGCGGGTGACGCCGGGCCTCGGCGCGGCGATCGCCGGGCGCCCGATGGCGCTGCGCTTCCTCTATCGCGGCCCGCAGGGGAGGGGCATCTGAGAGCTCCGCCCCGGATGCCGAATGCGGCGCAGGGGTTGAGATCGACCCGCCTGTCGCACTAGACGACGGGCGACGGCGACCGGCGCGCCATCCGAACGCATCCGCCCGCGAGACCGGGCGGCCACCCGATCCCTCCACCCAATCCCCCCAAAGGAGCGAAGACCCATGGCAGACACCGAGACCATCGTGCTCGAGACCACGAAGGGCCGCGTCGTGATCGGGCTGCGGCCCGACCTCGCGCCGAACCATGTCGAGCGCCTGAAGACGCTGGCCTCGCAGGGCTTCTACGACGGCGTGCCCTTCCACCGCGTCATCGACGGCTTCATGGCCCAGACCGGCGACCCGACCGGCACGGGCTCCGGCGGCTCGGACCTCCCCGACCTCAACGCCGAGTTCAACGCCGAGCCGCATGTGCGCGGCACCTGCTCGATGGCGCGCACGAACTTCCCGCACTCCGCCAACTCGCAGTTTTTCATCTGCTTCGGCGACGCCCGCTTCCTCGACAAGCAGTACACGGTGTGGGGCAAGGTCGTGGAAGGCATGGACGTGATCGACACGATCAACAAGGGCGAGCCGCCGCGCTCCCCCGACAAGATCGTCAAGGCGAGCGTCGGCAAGGCCGACTGAGGCAAGATCGGCCCCAGGCTATCCCAGGGCGGCGGCCATCGTCTCGGCCGCCGCCAGGTCGTCCGGCGTGTTGACGTTGTGGAACGGGTCCGCCGGCTCGGCGGGCCAGGACACGAACTCCGCCCCATGCCGGGCGATGAAGGCGCCGACCCGCCGCTCGCCGCGCTCCGCGAGGGCGGCGCGCAGATCCTCCCGCAGGGCGGACGGCCAGAGCGCCACGGTGAAGTGCCGGTGTCCGCCGGACGCGGCGACGGCGATCGCCGCCCCCGACGCCGTCACGGCCCCGGCGAGGCGCGCGACGAGATCGCGCGGCAGGAACGGCGCATCCCCCGAGACGCTCACCACCCGCTCGACCCCGATGCCGGCGGCATGGTCGAGCCCCGCCAGGATGCCCGCGAGCGGCCCCGGCCGGTCCGGCACGCCGTCGGGCAGGACGGCGCCGCCGAAGCCCGTGAATCGGGCCGGATCGCCGTTGGCGCTGAGCACGAGCCCGGCGCCGCATTGCGGCCCCAGGCGCTCCGCCACCCGCTCCAGCAGCGTGCGCCCGGCCAAGCGCAGCAGGACCTTGTCACCGCCGCCCATCCGGCGCGCCGCGCCGCCCGCCAGGATGACGCCGAGGACGGGCACGGGGCCGGCTATTCGATGACGATGCGCGGCGCGGCCCGTCCTGCCGGCGCCCCCGACAGGGATTTCCACAGCGCGGCCGCGATGGCGCGGTAGCCCTGCGCCTGGGGCCCCTCGGGATCGACCGCGACCACCGGGCGGCCGGCATCCGAGCTCTCGCGGATGGTCATGTTGAGCGGCACCTCGCCGAGGAAGGGCACGCCGAGCCGCTCTGCCTCCTCGCGCGCGCCGCCATGCCCGAAGATGTGCGAGGCGTGGCCGCAATTCGGGCAGACGAAGGTCGCCATGTTCTCGACGATGCCGAGGATCGGCACCGCGACCTTCTTGAACATGGTCACGCCGCGCCGCGCGTCGATCAGCGCGAGATCCTGGGGCGTCGAGACGATGACGGCGCCGGACAGGGGCGTCGCCTGGGCCATGGTGAGCTGCGCGTCGCCGGTGCCGGGGGGCATGTCGACCACCAGCACGTCGAGCTCGCCCCAGTTCACCTCGCGCAGCATCTGCGTGATCGCCGACTGCACCATCGGCCCGCGCCAGATCATCGCCGCCTCGGCGTCGATCAGGAAGCCGATCGACATCACGCCGATGCCGTGGCCCCGCATGGGCTGGATCCGGCCGTCCTCGACGGCGGGCTTGCCCGACAGGCCGAAGAGCTTCGGCACGGACGGGCCGTAGATGTCCGCATCGAGCAGGCCGACCTTCAGCCCCTGGGCATGCAGGGCGAGGGCGATGTTGCAGGCGGTGGTCGACTTGCCGACGCCGCCCTTGCCGGAGGCCACCGCCACGATGTGGCGCACGCCCGGCAGCGCCGGCCCGGCCGAGGGCGCGGGCCCGCGCGGCGGCGCGGCGGCCGGCCGGCCGGCCGGGGGCGGAGCGACCTTGCCGGGAGGAGGGGCCTGTCCGGGCGCGTTCGGGCCGCGCTCTGAGGTGAGGCTCGCGAAGACGCCCGAGACGCCCTTCATCGCCAGCACCTTGCCTTCCGCGTCCCGCCGCACCGGCTCGAAGCGCTCGGCCTCGCTCGGATCGATCAGGATCGAGAACATCACCCGGTTCGTGGGATCGATCACCACCTGCGAGAGGCGGCCGGAAGAGGGAAGCGGAGTGCCGGCTGCATCGACCGTCACGGTCGAGAGCACCTTGAGCACGTCGTCTCGGGTGATGGGCAAGGGCACGTCTCCTGGACGCCGGACGGAAGGCCCGCCCGAGAGGGGAGGGACGGGGGTCTGAAGCCCCCATGTACGCCCGCGCGGAGCCGGCGCAAGCGCGAAAGCCCTTTCGCGGCAAGGCCCGGCGGGCGCCGTTCGGCCCCGGCGCGCGGGGGCGCCGAAACCATCGCGCCGCAGCTCCGTTGTCGAGGCACGATGCGGAGGTCCGGCGGCATGCCGGGCCGGGCCGCGCCACGCAACCGGAGACAGAACCGATGCATCAAGGCAACCATCGCGACCACGAGGGCGCGGAGAAGCTCTACGGGCTCATCAAGGACATCAAGGTGGCGATGATGACCACCGCCGACGCGGACGGGAAGCTCTACAGCCGCCCCATGTGGAGCGGCGCCGCCGACGAGGTCGGCGACCTGTGGTTCTTCACCCGCGAGCACTCCCCGAAGACGGGGGAGATCGCCGAGGACCACGCGGTGAACCTCGCCTATTCCGACCCATCGAGCCAGACCTACGTCTCGGTGGCCGGCAGGGCCGAGATCGTCACCGACCGGGCGATCATCGCCGAGAAGTGGCATGTCGGCTTGAAGACGTGGTTCCCCAAGGGCCAGGACGATCCGGAGATCGCGCTGATCCGCGTCCATCCCGAGCGCGGCGAATATTGGGACAGCCCCAACGCCACGATGCTGCATCTCTACGGGACGGTGAAGGCGGCGCTCACCGGAAAGTCCCCGGAGACGGAGACGAAGAAGGTCGCGCTGATCTGATCGGAAACACGAGGCGGCGTGCCGAGAAGCGCGCCGCCTTTCTCATGGTCGCCCGGCCGATTGACTCCGGCGCCCGCGCCATGCGCTCTGGCGGTCCAGCGCGGCCAAGCTCCGGGAGCCCATGACCGATCTCGCCAAGCGGGTCTACGACCACACCTGGAAGATCGACCCGATCGTCCGGTCGCTGCTCGATACCGATTTCTACAAGCTCCTGATGGCGCAGACGATCTTCCGGCGCCACCGGGACACCCGCGTCACCTTCGGCATCCAGAACCGCTCCTCGCGGGTGCGGCTTGCCGACCTCGTCGACGAGGGGGAGCTGCGCGAGCAGCTCGACCATGCCCGCTCGCTCCGGCTGACGCGCGGCGAGTCGACCTGGCTCAGGGGCAACACCTTCTACGGCAAGCGCCAGATGTTCTCGGCCGAGTTCATGGACTGGCTCGAAGGCTTCCGCCTGCCCGAATACGAGCTGGAGAAGCAGGACGGGCAATACGCCCTGACCTTCCACGGCCCCTGGATCGAGACGACGCTCTGGGAGGTGCCGGCGCTCGCCATCCTCAACGAGCTGCGCTCGCGCGGCGTCCTGCGCGGCCTCGGAAAATTCGAGTTGCAGGTGCTCTACGCCCGCGCGATGACGCGGGTCTGGGAAAAGATCGAGCGGCTGAAGCGCCTTCCCGACCTCTCCATCGCCGATTTCGGCACCCGCCGCCGCCACGGCTTCCTCTGGCAGGACTGGTGCGTGGAGGCGATGCTCGCCGGCCTCGGCCCGGCCTTCACCGGCACCTCGAACTGCCTGATCGCCCTGCGCCGCGAGGTCGAGGCCATCGGCACCAACGCGCATGAGCTGCCGATGGTCTACGCGGCGCTGGCCGAGGACGACGCGGCGCTCGCCGCCGCGCCCTACGCGGTGCTGAAGGACTGGCAACAGGACTATGAGGGCAATCTCCTCGTCGTCCTGCCCGACACCTACGGCACCACCGGCTTCCTCGCGCACGCCCCGGACTGGATGACCGCCTGGACGGGCATGCGCATCGATTCGAAGGAGCCGATCGCCGGCGGCGAAGAGGCCATCGCGTGGTGGCGCTCGCGCGGCTCCGACCCGCGCGAAAAACTGGCGATCTTCTCCGACGGGCTCGACATCGACACCATCGAGACGGTCCACGCCCATTTCCACGGCCGCGTGCGCATCGGCTACGGCTGGGGCACGCTGCTGACCAACGATTTCCGCGGCCTCGTCTCGGACGGGGCGCTCGACCCGATCTCCATCGTCTGCAAGGTCCTGGCGGCGGACGGCCGGCCCGCCGTGAAGATCTCCGACAACCCGACCAAGGCCATCGGCCCGTCGACGGAGGTGGCGCGCTACAAGCGCGTCTTCGGCACGCAGGGGCAGGAATCGGCGCCCGTGCTGGTCTAGGATCGCGCGATGCGCATCGACCTCAACAGCGACCTCGGCGAGGGTTTCGGTCCGTGGCGGATCGGGGACGATGCCGCGATGCTCGCTGTCGTGACCTCGGCCAACGTCGCCTGCGGCTTCCACGCGGGCGATCCCGGCATCATGGTCGCGACGGCGGCGGCGGCGAAGGCGCGCGGCGTCGCGGTGGGGGCGCATCCGGGTTTCCGCGATCTCGAAGGCTTCGGGCGGCGGGTCATCCCATCGACCGCCGCCGAGATCGAGCATGCCGTGGCCTATCAGATCGGGGCGTTCTGGGCCTGCGCGGCGCTCGCCGGCCATCGCGTCGGCTACGTGAAGGCGCACGGGGCGCTCGCCAATCTCTCGAATGTCGAGGACGCTGTGGCCGACGCCATCGCCCGCGCGGTGCGCGGCGTCGACCGCGACCTCGTCCTCGTGGCGATGCCGGGCCTGCCGGCCGAGCGGGCGGCGCTCGCCGCCGGCCTCGCCGTCGCCCGCGAGGTCTATGCGGACCGTGCCTATGCCGGGGACGGGCGGCTCGCCTCCCGCGCGCTTCCCGGCGCCGTGATCGGCGATGCCGCTGCGGCGGCGGCGCGCGCCCTGCGGATGGTGGAGGAGGGGGCCGTGCGCACCCTCGACGGCGGGACGATCCCGGTCGCGATCGATACCATCTGCGTCCATGGCGACAGCCCCGGCGCGGTCGAGACGGCGCGGGCCGTCCGCCATGCCCTCGAGGCGGCGGGGCACCGGCTGGCGCCCTTCTCGGGCTGACCCGTCCGGCATGCGACGCGATTGTATTCATCTCGCGGGATCGAATGCCGCGCAGCGTCGTTCCTCAGGCGGCGCCGGGCGGGCGCCGCGACGCGTGCGTTCGGGGTGCGGGACATGGCGACGAAGACGACGGACACGGTACCCTTCGCGCCGCTGAGACCGACACGGATCGCCGCCGCCGAAACACCGAGGGCGGCGCTCGCCTCCCCCGTGATCGTCGCCGCCGTTCTGGTCGCAGGGCTCTATCTCGGCCGCGAGATCCTCATCCCCATCGCCATCGCCGTGCTCCTGTCCTTCGTGATCGGGCCGCTGGTGAACCTGCTGCGGCGGATGCGCCTGCCGAAGCTGCCCTCCGTCGTGCTGGCGGTGCTGACCACCCTCGGCATCGTGGTCTCGATCGGCACGCTCATCGGGGTCCAGGTCGCGGACCTCGCCGGCGACGTGCCGCGCTACCGCAATACCATCGAGCGCAAGATCGAGGGCCTGCGCGACAGCCCGGCCGGACATATCACCGACTACGTCGCCAATATCGGCCGCGTCTTCCACAACGCCGGCCACGACAACAAGGACGAGGCGAAGAAGCAGACCCCGCCCGCCGCCGGCCCCGCACCGAAGCCCGAGGAGAAGGCGCTCCTCGTCGAGCTGAAGGACCGCCAGCCCGGCCCCGTGGAGCTCGCCGGGACGCTGCTCTCGCCGACGCTCCAGCCGCTCGCCACCGCCGGCATCGTCTTCGTGGTGCTGCTCTTCATCCTGATGCAGCGGGAGGACCTGCGCGACCGCCTGATCCGGCTCGCCGGATCGAGCGACCTCCACCGCACCACGGTGGCCATGGACGACGCCGCGCGGCGGCTCAGCCGGTTCTTCCTGGTGCAGCTCGGGCTCAACGTGGGCTTCGGAGTGGTGGTGGGCATCGGGCTCTACGCCATCGGCGTGCCGAATCCGGTGCTGTGGGGGATCTTCTCCGCGCTGATGCGCTTCGTGCCCTATATCGGCGCCTTCCTCTCGGCCCTGTTCCCGCTGGCGCTCGCCGCCGCCGTCGATCCGGGCTGGGACATGGTCATCGCCACCGCGATCCTCTTCCTGGTGATCGAGCCCATCACCGGGCACGTCATCGAGCCCATGCTCTACGGGCACTCCACCGGCCTCTCGCCGTTCTCGGTGCTGCTCTCCGCCCTGTTCTGGACGTGGCTGTGGGGACCTGTCGGCCTGCTGCTGTCGACGCCGCTCACCGTCTGCCTCGTGGTGCTCGGGCGGCATGTCGAGAAGCTCGAATTCCTCGACGTTCTGTTCGGGGACAGACCGGCGCTGACGCCGGTCGAGAACTTCTACCAGCGCGTGCTCGCCGACGACCCGAGGGAGGTGCAGGAGCATGCCGACCTCATCCTGCGGCGCTGCTCGCTGCCGGACTATTACGACGAGGTGGTCCTGAAAGGGCTGGAGCTCGCCGCCCGCGACGCCACCCGCGGCGTGCTCTCGGCGGAGCAGAAGGGCGTCATCCGCGACAGCCTCTCGGAGCTGATCGAGGAGCTCGAAGGGCACGAGGAGGCGTCGACGCGGGAGCCGCCGGCGGACGGGTCCGTCGCACCGGCCGTACCGGATGCCTGGGCGCAGGACGGCGCCGTGCTCTGCGTCTCCGGCCGGGGCTTCGCCGACGCGCCCGTGGCCGCGATCCTGGCGCAGCTTCTGCGCAAGGGCGGCATCGGCGCCCGCGTCGTGCCCTTCGCCGACGTCGCCCGCGCCACGATCGGCGGGTTCGAGCCGGGACCGGCGCGCATGATCTGCATCGTTTCCCTCGCCATCGCCGGCGAGCCGGCGCATCTGCGCCGCCTGGTCCGCCGCCTGCGGGAGCGGATGCCGGGCCTGCCCGTCGCCATCGGGCTGTGGCGCGCCGACGATCTCGGAACCGATTCCGCGTCCCAGGCGGCGGTGGGGGCGGACGCGCATATGGGCTCGCTGCGCGAGGCGCTCGACCTCGCGTTCAAGGCCGCCCGCGACGTGCCCGAGCCGGCGGCGGGGGCCCATGCCGCGCCCATTGGGCCGGTCGCGCTCCCGGCGGGGGCTTGACGCGGCAGGCCAACCGGTCTCGACCTGTCGCCGTTCGAAGCGGAGCATTCCCGATGAGCGTGGTCGATCTGGCGCGGTTCATGGACGATCTCGCCACCCGCTCGGGTCAGGCGATCCTGCCGTTCTTCCGGGCCCATTTCGGGCTCGACGACAAGTCGCGCGGGGGCGCGCCCTTCGATCCGGTCACGGAGGCCGACAGGGCCGCCGAAGTGGTGCTGCGCAACCTCATCCGCGAGAGCTTCCCGAACCACGGCATCCTCGGCGAGGAGTTCGGCTCGGAGCGGCTCGACGCCGAATGCGTCTGGGTGCTCGATCCCATCGACGGCACCCGCGCCTTCATCGCCGGGCTGCCGACCTGGGGCACGCTGATCGGGCTCACCCATCACGGCGCCGCCGTGCGCGGGATGATGCACCAGCCCTTCCTGGAGGAGCGCTTCTCCGGCGACGGCCGCAGCGCCACCCTGCGCAGCCCGCGCGGCGAACGCGCCCTGCACACCCGCCGCTGCGGGGCCCTGGGGGAGGCGATCCTCGCCACCACCGATCCGCGCCTCTTCGCCGAGGGCGAGGAGAGGGAGCGCTACGGAGCCGTCGAGGCGGCGGTGCGCCTCGCCCGCTACGGCGCCGATTGCTACGCCTATTGCATGCTCGCCGCCGGCCAGATCGACCTCGTGGTCGAGGCGGGGCTCAAGCCCTACGACATCGTCGCGCTGATCCCCATCGTGGAGGGCGCGGGCGGCGTCGTCACCGCGTGGGACGGCGGCCCGGCGACGGAGGGAGGCCGGATCGTCGCGGCCGGGGACCGGCGGCTCCACGAGGCGGCTTTGCGTCACCTCAACCCCTGAGCCTGTCGGAGAGGGCCTGAAGGCCGGCGTCGTTGCTGCTTCCCGCGCTCATCGTCCTCGCCGCCCTGGCGCCCCGTCTCGACGCGGGGCTCGACGGGCTGCGCGGGCGCGCCACGGCCATCGCGGCGACCCTCGCAGGCCCGCCGCCGGAGCCGCCCCGCTACCTCCCGGAGACCGCCGCCGTCTCGAACTGGCGCGCCGAGGCGGGAACGTCCCTGCGGCCCGCCGGTCTGGCGCTGGTGGCGCGCTTCGCCGAGCGAGAGCCGGCCTTCGTCTCCCGCTGCGTGCGGCTCAACAATTACTGGTGCATCAAGCGCGCCCGCTGGCCGGGGGAGATCGGCGGCGACGGGGAGGGGCACACCGCCTTCGCCGACGCGGCGAGCGGAGCCGACGCCGCCGTGGCGCTGCTCGCCCGCTACTACCGCGCGTTCGGTCGCCGCTCGGCGCTCGCCATCGTGCGGCGCTGGGCGCCTGCCGAATGCGGCACTGTCGCCGCCTCGCGCACCCCCACGCCGCTCGCCCCGCGCGGTCTGGCCGGCACCCTGCGGGCCCGCTACCTCGCGCGCCATTTCCGTGGCGGGGCGCCGAGGCGGATGGCGGTGGCGCGCGGCGGAGCGCTCCGGGTGCAGCCCTGGTCCGCCCGTGCCCGGCTCGCCGGGAACCCCGGCCTGCGCCAGGCGCCGCTGCACAAATCTTTGCCGATGCCCAAGTCTTTGCCGATGCCGAAGCCCGTTCCCGACATCGCCAGCGGGATCGCGCCGCCCTCCGCGATCCGCGATGCCGCGACGGCCTCCCGCGATCCGCTCTCGCCCGAGCGGCTCCTGGCGGAATCCGCCGCGCTGCCCTCGATCGCCGCCGGGCTGCCGCCGCTCTCGCTGCTCGGCATCGGCGCGCCGGCGCCGTTCTGCTCCACCGACGAGACCCGCATCGCCAACTACGCCGCGCGGATTGCCGGAAGCGTCGGGCTCAAGCCCGGCGACGACCTCGCGCTATTCTCGGCCGAGGGCCTGCCCGCGCCGAACCTCGCCCCCGTGCTCCTGGCCATGTCGAATGTCGAGCTCGGCACGCTCCGGGCGGGGGCGGACCTCGTGGCGGCGGCGATCGCCCGGCGCATCGCGCCCTGACGCCTTGCGGGGGCGGGCCCCGCGCTCCACCTGAACGGTGCCTTCAGTCCCGCAGAGCCCGACGCCTTGCCTCTCACCGACTTCGCCGCGCGCGCCGGCTCCGCGGTCAAAGCCTTCGCCGAGGCGTCGAGCGACTTCCTGATCCAGCCGACCCTGCGGCTCGGCGTCACCGGGCTCGCGCGCTCGGGGAAAACGGTGTTCACGACGGCGCTGATCCACCATCTCGTCGAGGCCCATGCACTGCCGGCCTTCGCGCCCGCGCATGAGGGCCGCCTGCGCCGCGCCCGCCTGGTGCCGCAGCCCGACGACGACGTGCCGCGCTTCCCCTTCGAGGAGCATTTCTCCGCGCTGACCGAGGCGCGCCGCTGGCCGCGCTCCACCGACCGGATCAGCCAGTTCCGGCTCGCCATCGAGTACGAGCGCGCCTCGTCCTGGCGCTCGGGGCCGGGCACGCTGATGCTCGACGTGGTGGACTATCCGGGCGAATGGCTGCTCGACCTCTCCCTGATCGAGCAGAGCTACACGGCCTGGTCGCGGGCCACCGTCGCCGGCACCCGGCGCGCGGGACGGGCGGCGCTCGCCGCCCCCTGGCTCGACCTCTTGAAGACCCTCGACCCCAACGCCCCCCTCGACGAGGTGCTGGCCGAGCGCGCCAGCGACGCCTTCAAGACCTATCTCGCGGCGCTCCGGGCCGGGCCCGAGGCGGTCGCCACCACGCCGCCCGGCCGCTTCCTGATGCCCGGCGACCTCGCCGGCTCCCCGGCGCTGACCTTCGCCCCCCTGGACAACCTGCCCGAGAGCCTCGACCCGCAGACCCTCGCCGGCCTGATGGAACGCCGCTTCGAAGCTTACAAGGCGAAGGTGGTGGAGCCCTTCTTCCGCGACCATTTCCAGCGCGTCGACCGCCAGATCGTGCTGGTGGACGTGCTCGCCGCCGTCGATTCCGGCCCCGCCGCCCTCGCCGAGCTGGAGGAAGCCCTCGATTCCGTGCTGCTCAGCCTGAATATCGGCCGCAACACGATCCTCTCGCGCCTGTTCGCGCCCCGTGCCGACAAGATCCTGTTCGCGGCGACCAAGGCCGACCATCTCCACCAGACCAGCCACGACCGGCTCGACGCCCTGCTGCGCCTGCTCGTCTCGCGGGCGATGCGCCGCACGGAAGCCGCCGGCGCGCGGGTCGGCACCGTGGCGCTGGCCTCCGTGCGCGCCACCCGCGAGACGGCGATCCACGAGGGCGACGCGGTGCTGCGCGCCGTCGCCGGCACTCCCGAGGCGGGCGAGCATGTGGGCGACGAGATCTTCGACGGCGTAGCGGAGGCCGCGATCTTTCCAGGCGAGCTGCCCACGCGGCCCGAGGCGGTGCTGGAAGGCGCCGTCGAGCCCGGCTCCCTGCGCTTCCCGCGCTTCCGGCCGCCCGTGGTGAAGCCGGACGCCCTCGGGCGGCCGGGGCATCTCCCGCAGATCCGCCTCGACCGCGCCATGCAGTTCCTGATCGGCGACCACCTCGCCTGACGGCCCCTTCGCGAGAGGACCAGCCCGCATGAGCACCCTCAACCGCCCGCGCGCCTTCCGCCTGCCCTCGGGGGACGCCGCCCCGGAGGCCGCCGCGCCGGGGGTGCAGACCGCTCCGCCGCCGCCGGAGGTGCGGATCGTGGAGGAGCCCTTCGAGATCGTCGAGGCGGCGGACGGCACCGCCGTGCCGGTGGCCCGCAAGAGGCGGGCCCCCTGGGCGGCGATCCTGTTCTCGGCCCTCGGCGGCCTCGTCGGCATCGCCATCGGGCTGTCGCTGGAGAGGATGATCGCCGACCTGTTCCAGGCGGCGCCCTGGCTCGGCGGCGTGGCCCTGGCGCTGCTGGCGCTGGCGGCCGTCGCCTTCCTCGCCATCGTCGGGCGCGAGCTCGTCGGGCTGCGCCGGGAGCGGAAGATCGAGACCCTGCGCGAGGCGGCCATCGCCGCCATCGCCAGCCGCGACCACACCGCCGCGCAGGGGGTGGTGCGCGACCTCTCGGCCTTCTACGCCGACCGGGCGCCCCTCGCGGCCGGGCGCCAGCGGCTCGACGCGCTCGGCGACGCCATCCTCGACGTGGACGACCGCATCGGGCTCGCCGAGCACGAGTTGCTCGCCTCTCTCGACACCCAGGCGACGAACGCGGTGGCCACCGCCGCCAAGCAGGTCTCCGCCGTGACGGCGCTCAGCCCGCGCGCCATCGTGGACGTGGCCTTCGTGGTCTATTCGGCGGTGCGGCTGCTGCGCCGGATCGCCGCGATCTATGGCGGCCGTCCGGGCTTCCTGGGGTTCCTGCGCCTGGCGCGCGCCGCCTTCGCGCATCTCACCATCACCGGCGGCATGGCGGTGGGCGAGAGCGTGATCCAGCAGGTGCTGGGTCTCGGCATCGCCGCGCGGGTCTCGGCGAAGCTCGGGGAGGGCGTGCTCAACGGCCTGATGACGGCCCGCTTCGGGCTCGCCGCCATCGCCGTCTGCCGGCCGCTGCCTTACGTGCGCGAAGAGCAGCCGCGCCTGTCGGACGTAGCAGGCGAGCTTCTGCGCCCGGCCCAGGAGGAGGCGAAGGCCGAACGGCAGGCCGAGAGGCTCTGAGCCGCCCTCACAGCCCCTTGAGGAAACCGGCGAGCCGCATCAGCCCCTCCGGCCAGGGCCCGTGGCCGCTGGCGACGTTGATGTGGCCGGATTCGCCCGCGTCGACCATCTCCGCGCCCCAGGAGAAGGCGAAATCCTCGGCCCGCTCGTAGGTGCAGTAGGGGTCGTTGCGGCTCGCCACCACGAGGGAGGGGAAAGTCAGGGGCTCGCGCGGCACGGGGGCGAAGGCGCGCACGAAATCGGGCAGGTTCGGCGTCTCCTCGACATCGGGAAAGGCCACGAACAGCGCGCCGCGCACCACGCCGGGGGGCAGATCCGGCACCGCCTCCACGCTCGCCACGACGCCGAGGCTGTGGGCGATGAGGATCACCGGCCGGGTCGCGGCCGACACCGCCTCGACGATGCGCCCGCACCACGCGGCCGGGGTGGGCTTGTGCCAGTCGTCCTGCGCGACGATCCGTCCGTTGGGCAGGCGGCCCGCCCAGCGGGCCTGCCAGTGCTCCTCCTCGGAGCCCGCGAGGCCGGGGATGACGAGGATGTCGCAATCGGCGGTCTTCATGGCACCGCGATACAGGCTCGGCCCGCGAGCGTCGAGACGCTCAGGCTTCGAACGCGTCGACGGCGGCGCCCGCGACATTGGCCTCCATCAGCCGCTCCTCCCGCGTCGAGACCGGCAGGAGGTTCGCGCCGAGCGCGTCCGTGAATGCTGCCCGCGCCCGCGCCTGCCGGACCGCCTCCGCGACGCTCACGGCCCGGAAGCGCACCGCGTCGCCCGGCCGGCGCTGGGCGAGACGGCGCAGGTCGGCGGAGATGACGGTGGCGATCTTCGGATAGCCGCCGGTGGTCTGCCGGTCGGCCATGAGCACGATGGGCCGGCCGCTCCCCGGCACCTGCACCGAGCCGAACACGGTGGCGTCGGAGACGATGTTGAACCCCTCCGGCCCGTGCTCGACCGCCGGCCCCTCGAGGGCGATGCCCATGCGGTCGGCCTGGCCCGAGACCGTGAAGGCGGCACCGAGCAGCGTCGCGATGCCGCCTTGCGTGAAGCGCTCCTGCTGCGGCCCCAACACCACGCGGACGGGCTCGTCGGCGTCGAGGGGGAGGGGCGCCAGCGCACGCTCTCGCCGGCTGTCGGCGGACGCGACCGGGATGCGGTCCCCGGCCCGCAGGCTGCGGTTCTCCAACCCGCCGAGCCCGGCGCGGCGGTGGAAGGCGCGGCTCCCGAGGATGTCCGGCAGGTCGAGCCCTCCCGCGACAGCGAGGCAGGCGAAGACGCCGGTACGCGGCGGCGTCAGCACGAGCTCGGCTCCCTCGGAGAGGGTGAAGGACCGGTGGTCGGCCATCGGCTCACCCTCCACCGAAATGCCGAAGGGAGCCCCCGCCAGCGCCAGCCACACCGGGCCGCCCACCGCCCGCAGGCGCGCGCCCGCCAGAGCCAGTTCGAGCACGGCCGTGCCCGCCGGGTTGCCGGCGAGCGCGTTCGCCGCCGCCATGGCCAGGGCGTCCATGGGGCCGGAAGGCGAGAGGCCCTGCCGCTGGAAGCCCGGGCGGCCACCGTCCTGGACGCTCGCCTGGGGACCGCAGTCGAGCAGCAGGAGATGGGCGCTCACGCCTCCTCCCTCCGCGCCACGGGCTCGCCCGCCGCCGCCGACCGATCGAGAGCGGCCCACTCGGAGACCGGGATCGGGGCGAAGCGGACGGCGTCGCCCGGCTCGAACAGGAAGACGGGGTCGCGCCCCGGCATGAAGCTGCGCACGGGGGTGCGTCCGAGCAGGTGCCATCCGCTCGGCGCCGCGACGCTCGCGATCAGCGCCTGCCTGCCGCCGATGGAGATCGTGCCCGCCGGCGTCGTCGGGCGGGGCGAGGGACGCCGGGACAGGGCGAGGCGCGGATCGAGCCCGCCGAGATAGGCGTAGCCCGGCAGGAAGCCGACCATGAAGACCCGGTATTCCGGGGCGCTGTGCCGCGCGATCACCTCGTCCGGGGTCATGCCGTGATGCTCGGCCACCGCGTCGAGATCGGCGCCGTGGTCTCCCCCATAGACCACGGGCACGCGCCAGATCCGGCGGACGGCCGACGGCGGCGGCCCGGCGCGTGCCAGCCGCAGCACGGCCTCGCCGACGCTCGCCGGATCGGTCAGGACTGGGTCGAGATGGAGGGTCAGGGAGCGGTAGGTCGGGACGGTCTCGACGACGCCCGGAACGGCGGCTTCCGCCACCCGCCGCTCCAGGGCGAGAACGGCGGCGTTGAGGTCGGCGTCGATGTCGTCGCCGAACTCCACGGTCAGCGCCGTGTCGCCGCAGGGGAGGATTCGCGGGCTTCCTGGCACCATCGCCCTCGCGGTCGCGCCGAGACCGGCGGAGCGCCGATCATCGGCCGCCCCGCCGGCCCTGGCAATCGGGCCGCTGTCAGAGACGGTGCAGAGTGCGCTCGCCCGGCTCCTCGTCGGGATGCAGCGCCTGCCCGGCGGCGGCGTTGATGTTGTCCGGGTCGAGGGCGGTCTCCACGAAGACACGGCCGCGATGGGTCGCCTCGCGGGCGTAATGCAGCCCCTGCGCCCGCAGCTCGTCCGCATAGGGGCCGATGCTGCGGTCCTCGCTGCGCGTGCGCGGGATCAGCGCGCCGAGGAGCAGGCCCGCCGCCACGCCGACGACGCCGACGAGAAGCGGATTCTCCTCCACGAAGCGCTCGACCTGACCCCGGCTGCGGTCGATCCGCGCCTGCCCCCGGCGGGCGAGATGGGCGACCCGGCGGCGCTGCTCGTCATGGGTCTCCGAAACCCAGGAACGGGCATCGTCGATGGCGTCGGCGGTGCGCTCGCGGGCCGCGTCGATGCGGCCGGCGGCGTAGTCGCGCGCGTCGTCGGCGAGGCCGGCGGCCTTGCGCCGGGCCTGCTCGGCCAGATCGGCGACGCGGGAGGCCGCGTGCTGCGCCTCGTCGGCGACGTCGCGCGCGGCGGCGTCAACCGTCCGGTCGGCATGGGCGAACCGGTCGTGCTCGCCGGCGGGGTCCGGCCGCAGCGACGCGTCGGACGGGCCGGCCCCGATGGGATCGTGCTCGCCCCGCGGGTCGGGACGCAGCGTGAAATCCTGCTTGTCGTCGCCTCTCATGGCCGTGTTCCTCTCAAGACGGTGGCGGCGGCGCGCGCGGCGCCCCGAATGGGTCGGTGGGCTCTCTAGATCTGCGTTTCCTCCGCGAGGCCGGCATCGGGCCTGCGGGTCGGCTTGTCGGGGTCGTAGACGCGGGCGGCGCCCGTGTTCAGCACGGCCACGTCCTCGGCGGAGCGGGCGGTGGCGCGCCGGTTTCCGTCCGTGACGGCGCGGCGCATCAGCCAGCCGACGCCGGCCGCGATCAGCAGCACCGGCACCGGGTTCTTGCGCACCGTGTCGAGGGCGGCGTCGTAGAGGTCGCTCAGGGGCGCACTGCGCCGGGCCGTGCCCAGCATCTCGTCGACGATGCTCGGCACCGACAGGCGGTCCTGGATGCGGTCGATGGTCTGGTCGAGGCGCGCGCGGCTCTCCTCGATCTCCCGTTCGAGGTCGTTCATGCCGCTCATCCCGAAACCCTTTCCGACAAGGCCTGCGCGTCCTGGCGGACCTGACGCGTCGTGCGCGTCGGTGCCAGGGTCGACAGGGACATGGCGCTGCGTCCCCACAGCGCCATGCCGATGGACACGACGAGCAGGACGCCCCCGACGATCAGCGCCGACAGCCATTCCGAGCCGACCACGGTGGCGAGCCACTTCACGAAGGCACCGATGAGGATGAGCAGCGCCACCACCCCGAACACCGCCGCGCCCATGAAGCAGGCGAGGCCGAGGAAGAGGGTGCGCACATTGTTCGTCATCTCGGCGCGGAAGAGGGCGATCTCCTTGCGCGCGAGATCGCTCGTCTCCCTCAGCGCGTCGCCGACGAGACTCTGGATGCTGCCGCCGGATCCCGGCGGGGGAGGGGGCGAACCGTTGGCCATCGCCGCCTCAGACCTTGGTGGGGTCGATGGGGTCGTTGTCCTGCGGCAGGCCGGACGACTTGATGAACCGCGCCGCGACGAGCCCGACCATGAAGGTGCCTACCGCCACCGCCACGGGCGCGCGCCGGGCGAAGGACTCGGCCTCCTTGTAGAAATCCGAGAGGCTGCGGGATTCGATCGAGCCGCTGAGCTGCTCCAGCCCGTCCGCCGCGCTGTCGAAGAACGCCTTCACATGCGGGCGGTCCTCGAGGCCGCGCCCCGAATCCCGCAGCGAGCGTGCGATGCCGTGCACCGACTGCGCCGCGTCGTTCTTGCGCTCCTCCGCGTAGCTCTGCGCCGTCAGTCGGGCCGCGTCGAGGAGGCCGCGTCCGCGCTCGGCGGCGACGTCCGCCAGCCCCTCGACATCCCCCTTGAGGCCGCGCCACTCGGCCCGCTCGGAGGCGTCGTTGTCCGGGAAGGGCCGGATGGGATCGGGATCGGTCATGAGGCTTCGCTTCCTTGGTACGCCGCGCGCTGTGGCTCAGTAACCGCCACCGCTCCGCGCGGTTCCGGGTCTCGCGGCGGCAACCCGCATCGGCGCGTGCGGCGCACCCGCCCGTCACCCCGCGTTCAGGTGTTCTTGAGCATGATGGCCAAGCTTCAAGGGGCGGCGCGTGCAAGGGCCGGAAATTTTGGAAACGCGGGGCGGCTTTCGTGTTGACCCGCGAGGAGGTCGAGCTTGACCCGTGCCGGCGGTTCGGGCTTCGTTGTGACGATCTCGGCCAAGAACGACGGATCGCGCCCGGCTTACGCGCGTTCACCTGACGGAAGTATCGCCGAGCGCGGCATCCCGCGCTCGCGCTGTGAGGACCGGAGCCGGCTTTCGTGGCACGTCTAGTGATCGTATCGAACCGCGTGGCGGTGCCGGCCGAGGGCTCGGGAGCTGTCGCGGCCGGCGGCCTCGCCGTCGCCGTGAAGGAGGCGTTCACGGCCTATGAGGGGCTGTGGTTCGGCTGGAGCGGCAACATCGTCGACCAGCCCGACGACGAGCCGACCCTGATCGATCGCGGCAGCATCCAATATGCCGTGGTCGACCTCTCGCCCCAGGACCACCGCGAGTACTACAGCGGCTTCGCCAACCGGGCGCTCTGGCCGATCATGCATTACCGGCTCGGCCTTGGGGCGTTCTCGCGGTCGGACTATGCCGGCTATTGCCGCGTCAACCGCTTCTTCGCGCGCACCCTCGCCCGGCTGATCGAGCCGGACGACATCATCTGGGTGCACGACTACCACCTGCTGCCCCTCGCCTCGGAGCTGCGGGGCCTCGGGATCGCCAACCCGATCGGCTATTTCCACCACATCCCCTGGCCCGGCGCGGACGTGTTCAACTCGCTGCCGGCGAGCGGCGAGCTGCTGCGCGCCATCGCCGATTACGACCTCATCGGCCTCCAGACCGAGCCCGACGTCCAGAACCTCACCCGCAACCTCTGCGACACGCTGCGCGCGATCCCCCTCGGCGCCGGCTCGCTGATGGTGGACGGGCGCCGCACCCGCATCCGCAGCTTTCCCATCGGCATCGACGTGGCGGGCTTCAAGGAAGCCGCAGAGAAGGCCGCCGCCGACCGCACGGTGCGCGAGACCATCTCGGGCCTGCGCACCCGCAAGCTCCTCATCGGCGTCGACCGGCTCGACTACTCGAAGGGCGTGCCCGAGCGCATGGAGGCGGTGGACCGCTTCTTCTCCTCGAACCCGGACCAGCGCGGCAACGTCGTCTATCTCCAGATCGCGCCGAAATCGCGCAGCGACGTGCCGGAATACGAGCAGCTCAGCCGCGCGGTGAACGAGACGGTCGGCGAGATCAACGGCAGCCTCGGCGATCCGACCTGGACGCCGATCCAATACGTCACCAAGGCCTATCCGAGGCCGGTGCTCGCCGGGCTCTACCGGGCGGCGCGGGTCGGGCTCGTCACCCCCATGCGCGACGGCATGAACCTGGTGGCCAAGGAATACGTCGTCGCGCAGAGCGAGGACGATCCCGGCGTGCTGGTGCTCTCGAAATTCGCCGGCGCGGCACGTCAGTTGCCTGAGGCCCTGCTGGTGAACCCCTACGATCGGTTCGAGGTGGCGGAAGCGATCCGCACGGCGCTCTACATGACCAAGGGCGAGCGCCTGGAACGCTGGAAGCCGATGGTCGAGCGGATGACGCGCGAGGACGTGGATTGGTGGGCGCGCAACTTCCTCTCGGAGCTCGAGAACTTCCGCACCCTGGAGCGCGAGCCGCCGACGGCGGCGGCCGCCGCGGCCGAGTAGCCCGCGTTTCCGCAGACCGCCGCGCATGATCGGCGTCGACGACGGCGTCCCGGCTCCGCTGGGAGCCCATTTCGACGGACGCGGCGTGAACTTCGCGCTCTTCTCCGAGCATGCGACGGCGGTCGATCTCTGCCTGTTCGAGCCCGGCGAGCGGCACGAGAGCCGCACCGTGCGTCTGCCCTGCCGCACCGACGACGTCTGGCACGGCTACCTGCGCGGGGTATTTCCGGGCCAGATCTACGGCTACCGCGTGCACGGCCCCTGGGACCCGGCGCGCGGGCACCGCTTCAACGCGGCCAAGCTCCTCCTAGACCCCTATGCGCGCGAGATCGCCGGCCGCATCCGCTGGCACGACGCGCTCTATGCCTGCCGGCGCGGCACCCATCGCCCCGACCAGCTCGACCGCCGCGACAGCGCCCCCTACGCGCCGAGGGGCGTCGTCACCGCGCCGGAGGTGCCGGACCTCGCCCTCCAGCCGATCCGGCGGCCGCTCGCGGAGACGGTGATCTACGAGTGCCATGTCAGGGCGCTGACCATGCTGCATCCGGCCGTGCCGGAGGCGGAGCGCGGCACCTACGCGGCGCTCGCCCACCCGGCCGTCGTGGAGCATCTCCTGAAGCTCGGGGTGACGGCCCTCGAGCTCCTGCCGATCCAGGCCTTCGCCGACGACCGCTTCCTGGTCGAGAAGGGGCTCGCGAATTTCTGGGGCTATTCGCCGCTCAACTATTTCGCGCCGGAGCCGCGCTATCTCGGCGAGGCGGGCGTCGGCGGGCTCAAGGCCGCGATCCGCGAGCTGAACGCCGCCGGCATCGAGGTGATCCTCGACGTGGTCTACAACCACACCTGCGAGGCCGAGCAGGACGGCCCGAGCCTGTCCTTCCGCAGCATCGACAACGCCAGCTACTACAAGCTCGACCCCGAGGACCCGCACAGGGACGTCAACGTCACCGGCTGCGGCAACAGCTTCGACGTCTCGCATCCGCGCGTGATGCAGCTCGTGCTCGATTCCCTGCGCCACTGGGTGAGCGCCTACGGGGTGGCCGGGTTCCGCTTCGATCTCGCCACGACCATCGCGCGCGACGAGCGCGGCTTCTCGGCCAAGGCGGCCTTCTTCCAGGCGGTGGCGCAGGACCCGGTGCTGTCGCGGGTGAAGCTCATCGCCGAGCCCTGGGACATCGGGCCTGGGGGCTACCAGCTCGGCGCCTATCCGCGCGGCTGGAGCGAGTGGAACGACCGGTTCCGCGACAGCGTGCGCGGGTTCTGGCGCGGCGACCGGGGGACGCTCGCCAAGCTCACGCAGGGGCTGACGGGCTCGAAGGAGATCTTCCAGCCCTCGCACCGCTCCCCGCTCGCCAGCGTCAACTACGTGGCGAGCCACGACGGCTACACGCTGGCCGACGTGGTCGCCTACGAGGAGAAGCACAACCACGCCAACGGCGAGGACAACCGCGACGGCCACGGCCACAACCTCTCGCGCAACTACGGCGTCGAGGGCGAAACGAACGACGCCGGGATCCTGGGGGTCCGCGCCCGACAGGTCCGCAACATGCTGGCGACGGTCTTCCTGGCGCAGGGCGTGCCGATGCTGCTCATGGGCGACGAGCGCGGCCGCACGCAGGGCGGCAACAACAACGCCTATTGCCAGGACAACGCCACCAACTGGCTCGACTGGGCACACGATCCCGATCCGGCGCTCGCCGGCTTCGTCGCCAACCTCGCGCGCCTGCGCCGCGAGCAGCCGGCCCTGCGCCGGGGCCGCTTCTTCGACGGCGCCCGCCTCCATCCCGATGCGCCCCGCCGCGACGTGCACTGGCTGTCCCCCGCCGGCACCGAGATGAACGACGGCGACTGGTCGGACGACGGCCGGCGCGCCTTCGGGATGCAGATCGGCAACGACGGCGGGGGGGGCGACCGCATCCTCGTCCTCGTCAACGGGGCGGAGACGCCCTGCGACTTCCGTCTCGCTCCGGTGATCGACGGTCCGTGGACCCCCGTGCTCGACACCACCCTGCCGGAGGGCTGCCCGCCCGATGCGCATCCGGGCTGGGAGGAGGGCGCGCGCATCCTCCTCGCGGAGCGCGCCATCCTCGTGCTGACCTCGCCCGGAGACGCGGCCTGACCCGGTTGCCGCGAGCGGCGGCCGCCTTACCTGCGTCGCGGGAACAAGACCGAGCCGAGCGGCCTTCTGAGGAGGGCGAAGCTCGACAGCCAGCCCGAACCCTTCACGATGACGAGGATGGTGGCCTGATGCGGCACACCCGCGCGACGAGCTTTGGCAGCGTGACCGGAGAGGACGGCACGTCCTTCTCCCTCTGGGCCCCGACCGCCTCGCGGGTCGCTCTGGTGGTCGAGGACCGCGAGCACGACCTGCCCGACGAGGGCGGCGGCTGGCGCCGGATCACGCGCCCCGAGGTGAGGGCCGGCGCCCGCTACGGCTACCGCATCGACGGCGATCTCGTGGTGCCGGACCCCGCCTCCCGTTTCCAGCCCGACGACGTGTCGGGCCTCTCGGAGGTGATCGACCCGTCCGCCTATGCCTGGACAACCGCCGGCTGGAGCGGCCGCCCCTTCGAAGAGGCCGTGATCTACGAGGCGCATGTCGGCACCGCCACGCTGGAGGGCACCTATGCGGGCCTGGAGAAGCGCCTGCCTGAGCTGCGCGATCTCGGCGTCACGGCCATCGAGCTTCTGCCCATCGCCGACTTCAAGGGCCGCCGGAACTGGGGCTACGACGGCGTGCTGCCCTACGCGCCGGACGGCGCCTACGGCCGGCCGGACGATCTCCGGCGCCTGATCGACAGCGCCCATTCCCTCGGGCTGATGGTCTTCCTCGACGTGGTCTACAACCACTTCGGACCGGCCGGGAACTATCTCCACGCCTACGCGAAGACCTTCTTCACCGAGCGCCACCAGACCCCCTGGGGCGCCGGGATCAATTTCGACGGGAAGCCCAGCGGCGACGTGGTGCGCGACTTCTTCGTCGGCAACGCCCTCTACTGGCTGGAGGATTACCGCTTCGACGGCCTGCGCTTCGACGCCGTGCACGCCATCCTCGACGATTCCGAGACGCATTTTCTGGCCGAACTCGGCGAGGCGGTGCGCGAGCGCCTGCCGGACCGCCATGTCCACCTGATCCTCGAGAACGAGGCCAACCAGGCCCGCTGGCTGGAACGCGATGGCGGCGGCAAGGCGTTGCAGCACGACGCGCAGTGGGCGGACGACCTGCACCATTGCTGGCACGTCCTGCTCACCGGCGAGGACGCCGGCTATTACGCCAGTTTCTCCGACAAGCCGGTGGAGCATCTGGCGCGCTGCCTCGCGGAGGGCTTCGCCTATCAGGGAGAGCCCTTCCCGACCCTCGACAACCACCCGCGCGGCGAGCCCTCGGGCCACCTGCCGCCCACCGCCTTCGTCACCTTCCTCCAGAACCACGATCAGGTCGGCAACCGGGCGCTCGGCGAGCGGCTGAGCCATCTCGCCGACCCGAGGAAGCTCGACCTCGCCCGCGCCGGGCTGCTGCTCGCGCCCCAGATCCCGATGCTCTGGATGGGCGAGGAGTGGTCGGCCTCGACGCCGTTCCTGTTCTTCGTCGATTTCGCGCCCGACGAGGAACTGAACAAGGCGGTGCGCGAGGGCAGGCGCCGCGAGTTCAAGAGCTTCGCGGCGTTTGCCGACGACACCTCGGCGATCCCCGATCCCACCGAGGAGAAGACCTTTTCGGAGTCCAAGCTCGATTGGTCGGAGCGCGAGCGCTCGCCCCATCGCGAGGTGCTGGCCGAGACGACGCGCCTGCTGCGGCTGCGCCGGGAGAGCGTCGTGCCGCTCTTGAAATCCGGCTATCGCGGCGCGCAGGCGTCGCCGCCGCGCCCCGACATGGTGGACTGCACCTGGCGCTTCGACGGCGGTACCCTACGCTTCGTCGCCAATCTCGGCGCGGGCGACGCCGCCTTCGACGCGCAAGGCGGCGAGGTTCTCTGGACCAACGCCCCCGAGGGCGGCCGCGGCGCGCTTCCCTCCTGGACCGGCATCTTCCTGACGGGAGCGGCGCGATGAGCCACACCCTCGAACGTCTCGCCGATCTCGTCGGCGTCGCGGACGGCTATACCGATGCCTTCGGACAGCCGGTGGAAACCTCCCTGGAAACCCGCCGGGGGCTGCTCGACGCCCTCGGTTTCGCGGTCGGCTCGGAGGAGGAGATCGCGCGCAGCCTCGCCACTGTGGAAGCGCAGCGTCGCGGGCTCGTCCCGCCGCTGATCCCGGTGGAGGCGCGGCGCGGCGTCAAGGTGCCGGTGCGCGCCCGCGACGGCGCCCTGGTCTGGCGGCTGACGGACGAGCGCGGCGCTACCCGCGAAGGCCGCGAGGTGCTGAACGGGGAGGGCGCGCAGCTCGAACTGCCGCCGCTGACGCCGGGCTATCACCGCCTCAGCGTCTCCCACGGCGAGGAGCGGGCGCAGGCCTGGGTGATCGCCGCCCCGCAGCGCTGCTGGCGCCCGCGCGCCTATGCCGACGAGGGCGCCAGCGACTGGGGGCTCGCTGCCCAGCTCTACGGCCTGCGCTCGTCGCAGAATCTCGGCATCGGCACCTACGCGGATGCCGGCCGCGCCGCCCATGACGCCGCCCTGCGCGGCGCCTCGTTCCTGGGGCTCAGCCCGGTGCACGCGCTGTTCGAGAGCGACCGCACCAAGATCTCGCCCTACTCGCCCTCCTCGCGGTTGTTTCTCGAAACGCTGTTCATCGAGCCCGGCGCGCTGCCGGGATTCGCCGGCTCGAAGGCCGAGGCGCTGCTCGCCTGCTCCTCGTCCAGGCTCGAGGCGCTGCGCGACGCGGCCCTCGTCGACCACCAGGGCGTCTGGGACGTGCTCTCGCCGGTGTTGCGGGCGTTCTGGGAGGAGTCCGACGCCCGCGCCGGGGCGGACCCCGATTTCGAGACCTTCCGTATCCTCGGCGGCGAGAACCTGGAGGCGCACGCCACCTTCGAGGCCCTGTCCGAGCATTTCCGCGCGCAGGGCGCGCATTGGCTCGGCGACTGGCCGGAAGAGTACCGGCGTGCCGGCACCCAGGCCGTCGCCCGCTTCGCGGCGGAGCAGGACGAGGCCGTCTCCTACCACGCCTGGCTGCAATTCCTCGCCGACCGCCAGTTGGAGGAGGCGTCCGAGCTGGCGCTCGCGGGCGGCATGCGGCTCGGGCTCTATCGCGACCTCGCGGTGGGCGCCGACCGCGGCGGCTCGGAGGTGTGGTCGCATCCCGAGCGCTTCGCCAACCGCGTCTCCATCGGCGCGCCACCGGACCTGCTCGCGCCCAAGGGCCAGGACTGGGGCCTGCCGGCCTTCGACCCACTCGCCATGGAGCGCGACGGGCTCGCCGCTTTCCGCGCCCTGGTGCGGGCGAACATGCGCCATGCCGGCGCAATCCGCATCGATCACGCCTTCCAGCTCGCGCGCCTGTTCCTGATCCCGCTCTCGGGCAGCGCCAGGGACGGCGCCTATGTGGCGATGCCCTTCGAGCCGATGCTGGCGGTGCTGCGGCTGGAGAGCCACCGCAACCAGTGCCTCGTCATCGCCGAGGATCTCGGCACCGCGCCGGCGGGGTTCTCCGACGCGCTGATGCAGGCCGGCATCCTCAGCTACCGCATCCTCGCCTTCGAGCGCGAGCATGACGGCGCCTTCAAGGCCCCCGGCGCCTATCCGCGCGACGCGCTCACCGCCATTACCACCCACGACCTGCCGACCTTCGTCGGCTGGTGGCGGGGCGTCGACACCGACACGCGCCAGTCCCTCGGCCTCTACGATTCCGACCGGGCGGATGCCGAGCGCGGCGAGCGGGTGCGCGAGCGCGGCAGGCTCACCGACGCGCTCGCCTCGGAGCAACTGCTGCCGGGCTACGAGCCGCCGGAGGCCGCGCCCTTCGAGGCGGCGGCCCGCTATCTCGCCCGCGCCCCCTCCATGCTGACCGCCGTGCAGTACGAGGACGTCGTCTCCGAGCTGAGCCAGGCCAACGTGCCGGGCTCGACGGAGGGCTACCCGAACTGGCGCCGCAAGCTCGACCGCAGCCTGGAGGCCATTGCCGCCCCCGGAGGCCCGCTGGCGAAGCTCGCCGCCGCGCTCTCGGCGGAGAACCGGGGCCCTCGCTCGGGGGCCGCGCGGCTCGCCATGCCGCCGCCCCGCGCCACCTACCGGCTGCAGTTCCACAAGGACTTCACCTTCGCGGACGCGGCGCGGATCGCGCCCTATCTGGCCAGGCTCGGCATCAGCCATGTCTACGCCTCGCCCCTCCAGAAGGCGCGGCCCGGCTCGACCCACGGCTACGACATCGTCGACCACAGCGCGTTCAACCCCGAGCTCGGCGGCGAGGAGGGCTTCATCGCGCTCAGCGACGCGCTCAAGGCCAACGGCCTCAAGCTGCTCCTCGACATCGTGCCCAACCACATGGGCGTCGGCGGCGCCGACAACCCGTGGTGGCTCTCGGTGCTCGAATGGGGGGCGCTCTCGCCCTTCGCGCATGCCTTCGACATCGATTGGGAGCGGCTCGGCGCCAACCGCAACCTCGTCATCCCCTTCCTCGGCGACCGCTACGGCGAGGCCCTCGAGAAGGGGACGCTCGAGCTCAAGCTCGACGAGACCGCCGGCGCCTTCAGCGTCTGGCACTACGAGCACCAGTTCCCGATCCGGCCCCTCGACTATCCGGCGATCCTCGACCGGGCGCTCGCCGCCCTGGAGGAGGTGGGCGACGACGAATCCGCCGCGCTGCTCGCCGTCACCGAGCGCCTGCGCGTCATGCGCGAGGAGACCGACCCGGAGCGCCGCCGGGCCTTTCCCGACGAAGCCGACGGGCTGAAACGCCGGCTCGCCGAGATCGTCGCGGCCTCCCCCGAGATCCGCCGGGCCGTCGCCCGCACGCTGCGGCTGCTCAACGGCGTGAAGGGACGGCCGGAGAGCTTCGGCCCCCTGCACCGCCTGCTCGAGAACCAAGCCTACCGCCTCGCCCATTGGCGGGTGGCGGCGAGCGACATCAACTACCGCCGCTTCTTCGACGTGAACGGGCTCGCGGGCCTGCGCGTGGAGAAGTCGGACATCTTCCACCGCGCCCACGAGACCGTCTTCCGCCACATCCGCGCCGGGCGCATCGACGGGCTGCGCATCGACCATATCGACGGGCTCGCCGACCCGCTCGGCTATGCCCGCGCCCTGCAAGGCGCGGTCGGCCCCGGCTTCTACGTGGTGGTGGAGAAGATTCTCGAACCGGGCGAGCGCCTGCGCTCATGGCCCGTCGCCGGCACCACCGGCTACGACGTGCTGAACCAGCTCGACGGCCTGCTCGTGGACCGCGCCAAGCAGGCCCGCGTCAAGCGCCTCTACGAATGGGGCACGGGCATCGACGAGCCCTACGGCTTCCAGCTGCGCGCCGCCAAGGCGGAGATCCTGGAGATCAGCTTCGCCAGCGAGCTGGAGGTGCTGACGAACGACCTCAAGCAGATCGCCGATTCCGACCGGCGCACCCGCGACTTCTCGGTCAATGCCGTCCGCCGGGCGCTGATCGAGATCATCGCGCGCTTCCCGACCTATCGCAGCTATCTGCCGCCGGACCTCCACGAGAGCGACGTCGAGCCCGAGGACGTGCGCCTCATCGAGGGCGCGGTGGCCAAGGCGAAGCGCTGGTCGGCGCTGCCGGACCGCTCGGTCCACGATTTCGCGGCGGACGCGCTCCTCGGACGCATCGACACCAGCGGGCCGGGGCGCCCCGAGCCGCGCGTGGTGCTGCGCTTCCGCCGCCGCTTCCAGCAGCTCACCGGGCCGGTGATGGCCAAGAGCCTGGAGGATACCCTGTTCTACCGCTACGCCCTGCTGCTCGGCCTCAACGAGGTCGGCGGCGATCCGGGCGAGTACGGCATCGGGGTGGAGCATTTCCACGCCCTGCAATCGGCCCGCGCCCGCGACTGGCCGAACGCCATGATCGCCACCGCGACCCACGACACCAAGCGCGGCGAGGACGCCCGCACCCGCCTCCTCGCGCTCTCCGAGCTGCCGGAGGAATGGGCGAAGGCGTGGGACCGCTGGCGGGAGAACGCGGCGGCGCATCTGAGCCGCCTCGACGACGAGACGGCCCCCGACACCGCCGACCAGTGGATGTTCCTGCAAGCCATCCTCGGCGCCTGGCCGCTGGAGCTTCTGGATTCGGAGGACCCGGCAGAGGTCGAGAGCTTCCGCGACAGGCTGCTCGCCTATGCCGAGAAGGCCCTGCGCGAAGGCAAGCGCCATTCGAGCTGGGTCAACGTGGACGAGGGCTACGAGGGCGCAGTGCGCCGGCTCCTCTCCGGGCTGATCGCGCCGGGCTCGGGCTTCCTCGCGGCGTTGCGGCCCTTCGCCGAGCGGCTCGCGCGGCTCGGCATGATCGCCGGGCTCGGGCGCACCGTGCTCAAGGCGACCCTGCCGGGCGTTCCCGACACCTACCAGGGCACCGAGTTCTGGGACTTCTCCTTCGTCGACCCCGACAATCGCCGCCCCGTCGACTACGGCGACCGCCTGAGCGCCCTGGAGGCCGGCATCTCGGCCGCCGAGCTTCTCGCCTCCTGGCCGGACGGGCGCGTCAAGCAGGCGACGCTGGCGCGCCTCCTCGCCGACCGCGCCGCGCGGCCCCGCTTCTATGCCGAGGCGGATTACGCGGCCGTCTCCGCGACGGGAGACCGCGCGGCCCATGTCGTCGCCTTCCTGCGCTCGGGCGGTCCCGGCGAGGGCGACGACCTCCTCGTCGCGGTGCCGCGCCTCGTGGCGGGGCTCGCGGGGGAGGGGGTCTGGTCCGGCTCGGCCTTCGCCGGAACGGTGCTCACCCTGCCCGAAGCCGGGCGCTGGCACGACATCGTCACGGACGCCGCGCATGAGGGCGGACGCCTCGATGTCGGGGAACTGTTCGCGCGCTTGCCCTTTGCCGTCCTGAGACGCATCGGCTGACGCCACCTCATCGCCGCGCGGTCCTCGGGGCCGCCGATCCGCCGAAGAGACCGACCGAGAGGTCTATGATGAACGCTCCCACCCCCGCCTCGACCGCCGCCAAGGGCAGGAAGGCCGCTCCCGTGGCGTTGCCCGAGACCCTGGCGCCTCGGGCGGAGGGCCCGCGCATCTACAATCTGTTCCCGCTGCTCGTCGGGCGCGTCTCGGCCTGGACGGCGGAGCTGCCGCGCATCGCCGCGATGGGCTTCGACTGGGTCTATCTCAACCCGTTCCATCAGACCGGCGGCTCGCGCAGCCTCTACGCGGTGGCCGACACCGAGCGCCTGGACGAGCGTTTTCGCGATGGCGACGGCACGTCGGACGACGACCAGATCCGGGGCTTCTGCAAGGCGGCCGAGGCCGCGGGCATCAAGGTGATGACCGACCTCGTGGTCAACCACACCGCCGACAATTCGACGCTCGCCCGCGAGCGGCCGGACCTCTTCCTGAAGAACCCGGACGGCTCCATCGCGGCCCCCTACGCCGTCGATCCCGACGATCCGTCGATCCGCACGGTCTGGGGCGACCTCGCCGAACTCGACTACCATTCCGAGCCCGCGAAGGCCGAGCTGACCCGGATCTGGGACGCCTATATCGCGCGGCTCCAGGGGCTCGGCGTCGCCGGTTTCCGGTGCGATGCCGCCTACAAGGTCCCCCCGGACGTCTGGCGCGGGCTGATCGGCCCGGCCAAGGCTCGCGATTCCGCCTGCCTCTTCGCCGCCGAGACGCTGGGCTGCACCTTCGACGAGGCGAAGGCCACGGCGGGCGCCGGCTTCGACTATCTGTTCAACTCCTTCGCCTGGTGGGACCTGAAGAAGCCCTGGGCGCTGGAGCAGTACGAGGCGCTGCGGGTGGTGGCGCCTTCCATCGCCTTTCCCGAGAACCACGACATGCCACGCCTTGCCGCCGAGATCGCGGGCGGGCCGGAGGCGGTCGCGGCGCATCTCAGGACCCGCTACGCGCTCGCGGCCTTCTTCTCGGCCGGGGTGCTGATGCCGGTGGGCTACGAGTGGGGCTACCGACGCAGCCTGCATGTGGTCGACACCACCCCCGAGGCGCGCGAATCCGACAGCGGGATCGACATCTCGGGCTTCGTCGCGGCGATCAACGCGCTGCGGGCCGAACTGCCGGCGGCCAATGTCGAGGGCGCGCAGATGCGCCTCTCCGCCCCGGATGCCGAGGCCGTCGCCCTGATCCGCTACGACACCGGGCACCCGTCCTCCGCGCGAAGCGCCGTGCTGGTGCTGTTCAACCCCTCCGCCAAGCCCGTGCCTGTCGATGCCGGCGGCCTGATCGCGCGTTCCGGCGGCCAGCTCGGCCCCTTCGCGGACCGTACGCCGGAAGGGGCGCCCATCGCCTTCCGGGCCGGCGAGCCGGTCGACCTCGCGCCGGGCGAGTTGCGCATCCTCGCGGCGGAGGCGGCGGCGGTCGCCGTCCTGCCGAGCCGGGGCGTCCCCACCGGGGAGGGCCGCGTCGTCATCGAGGCGGTGAGCCCGGAGATCGACGGCGGCCGCTCGGCGGTGAAGCGCATCGTCGGCGAGCGGCTGCGCGTGGAGGCCGACATCTTCTCAGACGGCCACGAGATCATCAATGCCGCCATCCTGTCGCGGGTGGTCGGCGAGGAGGCGTGGCGGCGCGATCCGATGGTCTTCGTCGATAACGACCGCTGGGGCGGCGCCTTCCCGCTGGAGCGCAACGCCCGCTACCAGTTCACCATCGAGGCCTGGCGCGACGGCTTCTCCTCGTGGATGCGCGACACCCTGAAGAAGCGCGACGCCGGCGTCGACGTGAGGCTCGAGACGGTCGAGGGCGTGGCGCTGGCGCAGACCGCCGCCGACCTCGCCACCGGCCGCGACAAGAAGCGGCTGACGGCCATCGTCGCGGCGCTGGCCGCGGAGGAGACCGGATCGGCGGCGCAGCTCGACCGTATCCTGGAGCCCGCCACGGCAAATCTCATCCGCGCGAACGCCGAGCGGGTGAACGCCTCGCGCTATCCCGTGGCCGTCCCGGTGATCGCCGACCGCCTCGCGGCCCGGTTCTCGGCCTGGTACGAGATCTTCCCCCGCTCGCAGTCCGGGGATGTGAACCGCCACGGCACCTTCGACGACGTGATCCGGCGCCTGCCCGAGATCCGCGAACTCGGCTTCGACGTGCTTTACTTCACCCCGATCCACCCGATCGGGCGCACCAACCGCAAGGGCAAGAACAACACCCTCAAGGCCCTCGAAGGCGATGTCGGTTCCGTCTACGCCGTGGGGGCGGCCGAGGGCGGGCACGAGGCGGTGCATCCCGAGCTCGGCACGCTGGACGATTTCCGGCGCCTCGTCGCGGCGAGCCACGCCTACGGCATGGAGATCGCGCTCGATTTCGCCATCCAGTGCTCGCCGGACCATCCCTGGATCAAGACGCATCCCGAATGGTTCGAGTGGCGCCCGGACGGGACGCTCAAGTTCGCCGAGAACCCGCCGAAGAAATACGAGGACATCTCGAACGTCCATTTCTACGGCGGCGCGCTGCCCTCCCTCTGGATCGAGCTGCGCGACATCGTGATGGGCTGGTGCGCGCTCGGCGCCCGCATCTTCCGGGTCGACAACCCGCACACCAAGCCGATCCCGTTCTGGGAATGGATGATCGCCGAGGTGAACGGCCGCTATCCCGACGCGATCTTCCTGGCCGAGGCCTTCACCCGGCCGAAGATGATGAAGAAGCTCGCCAAGGCCGGCTACCAGCAGAGCTATACCTACTTCACCTGGCGCAACACGAAGCAGGAGCTGATTTCGTACGCGACCGAGCTTGCCGGGGAGATGGGCGAGTACTACCGGCCGAACTTTTTTGCGAATACGCCGGACATCAACCCGCATTATCTGCAAACGAGCGGGCGCGCCGGCTTCGTGGTGCGCGCCACGCTCGCGGCGACGCTCTCCTCCGTCTACGGCATCTATAACGGCTTCGAGCTGTGCGAGGCCGCGCCCTATCCGGGCAAGGAGGAGTATCTCGACTCGGAGAAATACGAGCTGAAAGCCTGGGACTACGACCGGCCCGGCAACATCCGCGAGCACATCGTCAAGCTGAACCGCATCCGGCGCGACAACCCGGCGCTGTGGGACTTCCGCAACGTGGTCTTCACGGCAGCCCATAACGAAAACATCGTCGCCTATGCCAAGACCTCTCCCGAGGGCGACAACTGCGTCTTCGTGATGGTCAATCTCGACCCCAAGAACCGCCAGGAATGCGGCTACGAGGTCCCGCTCTGGCTCGTCGGCCAGGACGACTGGGGCGCCGTCGAGGTCGAGGACCTGCTCCAGGGCTACAGGTTCGAGCTGCGCGGCAAGTCCCACGTCATCGCGCTCGATCCGGCGGAACGCTCCTGCGTGATCTGGCGGCTGCGCGCCCCGCGACGGGTTGCGGAATGAAGGCGCGCATGCGAGCAGATTTCGGCGCGTTCGGGCTTGCCCGTCGCGTTCTCGCCACGGTGATGCGGTCTCGAAGCGCGAACCGCCACCGCCGCCCGTTCCGGGTCGGCACCCTCCGCCCTGACCCGACGCACGAGGCAGCGACGCGATGATCGATCGCAGCGATCCGCAATGGTACCGCGACGCCATCATCTACCAGATCCACGTCAAGTCGTTCTTCGACTCGACCGATGACGGCATCGGCGATTTCGAGGGCCTGACGCGCAAGCTCGACTACGTGCGCGACCTCGGCGTGACGGCGATCTGGCTGATGCCGTTCTATCCCTCGCCGCTGCGCGACGACGGCTACGACATCGCGGACTATCGCGACGTGAACCCGTCCTACGGCACCATGGACGATTTCCGCCGGTTCGTGGACGCCGCCCACGAGCGGGGACTGCGCGTCATCACCGAGCTCGTCATCAACCACACCTCGGACCAGCACCCCTGGTTCCAGGCCGCCCGCGAGGCGCCCGCCGGCTCGCCGGAGCGCGACTTCTACGTCTGGTCGGACACGGACGACGTCTATTCCGACACGCGCATCATCTTTCTCGACACCGAGACCTCGAACTGGACCTGGGACCCGGTCGCCAAGCAGTATTTCTGGCACCGCTTCTACTCGCACCAGCCGGACCTGAACTTCGACAACCCGAAGGTGCTCGACGCGGTCATCGAGGTGATGCGCTACTGGCTCGACATGGGCGTCGACGGCCTGCGGCTCGACGCGATTCCCTACATCATCGAGCGCGAGGGCACGAACTGCGAGAACCTTCCCGAGACGCACGCGGTCATCAAGAAGATCCGCGCCGCGCTCGACGCGAGCTATCCCGACCGCATGCTGCTGGCGGAAGCCAACCAGTGGCCGGAGGAGACGGCGCAGTATTTCGGCGACGGCGACGAATGCCACATGGCGTTCCACTTCCCGCTGATGCCGCGCATGTACATGGCGATCGCCCGCGAGGACCGGCACCCGATCACCGACATCATGCGCCAGACCCCGGAGATCCCGGAGGGCTGCCAGTGGGCCATCTTCCTGCGCAACCACGACGAGCTGACGCTCGAAATGGTCACGGCGGAAGAGCGTGATTACCTGTGGTCGTTCTACGCCGCCGAGCGGCGGGCCCGCATCAATCTCGGCATCCGCCGCCGCCTCGCACCGCTGCTCGAGAACGACCGGCGCAAGATCGAGCTGATGAAGTCCCTCGTCCTGTCGATGCCCGGCACGCCGGTGCTCTACTACGGCGACGAGATCGGCATGGGCGACAACATCTATCTCGGCGACCGCGACGGCGTGCGCACCCCGATGCAGTGGTCGCCCGACCGCAACGGCGGCTTCTCCCGCGCCAACCCGCAGAAGCTGTTCCTGCCCGCCGTGCAGGATCCGATCTACGGCTTCGACGCCATCAACGTCGAGGCGCAGACCCAGTCGCAGACGTCGCTCCTCAACTGGACGCGGCGCATGATCGCGATCCGCAACAACTCGGTCGCGCTCGGGCGCGGCACCATGCAGTTCCTCTATCCCTCGAACCGCAAGGTGCTGGCCTGGATCCGCGAGTTCGAGGGCGAGCGCGTGCTCTGCGTGGCGAACCTCTCTCGCGCCCCCCAGGCCGTGCAGCTCGACCTCTCGGAACTGCGCAACGCCGTGCCCGTCGAGCTGACCGGCGGCAGCGAGTTCCCGGCGATCGGCGAGCTGCCCTACCTGCTGACGCTGCCCTCCTACGGCTTCTACTGGTTCCGGCTCTCGGCCGCGAATGCCGGTGCCATCGGCCCGCAGCCCGAGCCGCCGGAACTGTTCACCCTGGTGCTCACCGGCGGGATCGAGAGCCTGATGGCGGGGCGCGAGCGCGTCGCGTTCGAGCGCACCGTGGTGCCGCCCTTCATCGCCGGGCGGCGCTGGTTCGCGGCCAAGGGCTCGCGCATCAAGTCCGTGCAGGTGATCGATTCCGCCGTCCTGAACGACGGCACCGCCGACCCGCGCTTCCTGCTCACCCGGCTCGCCGTGAACCTCGTCACCGGCGAGCGGCAGGACTACTTCGTGCCCGTCGGCGTGGATGAGGGCCGCGAGGACGAGGCCCTGATGGAGTTCGCGGTGGCACGCGTGCGCCGCGGGCCCCGCACCGGCCTGCTCTACGGCGCTGCCGCCTCCGCCGATTTCGCCGTCTGCCTGACCGAGGGCATGCGCGACGGGCGCGAGATCGCCACGGAATCCGGCAGGCTGGTCTTCTCCGCGACCTCGGCCTTCGACCGCTCCGTGCCGTTCGAGGCGGGCGAGGTGCGGCCGCTGAAGGCCGAGCAGAGCAACACCTCCATCGCCATCGGCTCGAAGATGATGCTCAAGCTGCTGCGCCGCTTGCAGCCGGGCATCAATCCCGAGATCGAGGTCGGCCGCTTCCTCACGGAGGAGGCGCGCTTCGCCAACACGCCGGCTCTGCTCGGCGTGCTGGAGCATGTCGCCGACGACGGCACCCGCACGGCGCTCGCCGTCCTACAGAGCTTCGTCGTCAACCAGGGCGACGCCTGGACCCTGATGCTGGAGGGCCTGCGGCGCGACTTCGACACCGTGGTGCTCGCCCCCGAGAGCGAGGCCCCGCCGCCGCAGGAGGCGTTCGCGCCGCATCTGCGCTGGGCGGAGCTGCTCGGCCGCCGCACCGCCGAGATGCACACTGCCTTCGCCGTCGAGACCACGGATCCGGCCTTCGCCGCCGAGCCCTTCACGGCCGAGGATCTCGACGCGCTCGGCCGCGACGCGCACAGGCAGGCCGACCGCGCCTTCCGTGCGCTCAGCGGCATGATCGAGCGCGGGCTCGACGCCGGCAAGCCGGCAAGCGCCATGCTCCATACCCGTCGCGCCGAGATCGACGCGCTGATCGAGCGGCTGACCGAGCAGGCGCCGAAGGGCGCCTGGAAGACTCGAATCCACGGCGACTACCATCTCGGGCAGGTGCTGGCCTCCGAGGGCGATCTCGTCATCGTGGATTTCGAGGGCGAGCCCTCGCGGGCGGGGGACGAGCGCCGCGCTAAGTCGACGCCGCTGCGCGACGTCGCCGGCATGCTGCGCTCCTTCGCCTACGGCGCGGAGGCCGTCACCCGCGAGATCGCGGCGCGCTTCGCCGATTCCGAGGACCGCGCCCGCAGCGCCTCCATCGCCTGGCGTGGCATGATCGATGCGGCCTTCCTCGACGGCTACGAGGCGGCGGTGGCCGGCAGCCGCGCCGCCGTCGCCGACCCGGACACCCATCGCCGCCTGCTGCGCCTCAGCCTGCTCACCAAGGCGCTCTACGAGGTGGATTACGAGGCGAACAACCGTCCCGACTGGATCGAAATCCCCGCCTCGGGGGTTCTCGACATTCTGGACGACACCGCGAAAGGCATCTGAATGACGGGAATCGACGAGACGTTCGCGAGCCGGCCCGCTTCGTCAGCGAAGAAGCCCGGTCCGGCGGACGGACCGCCGAAGGCCGGATCGCCCGTCGCCTCCGCGAGCGGCGCGAAGGTCCATTCCGACGCCGTCGCCGCCGTGATGGCCGCCAATCACGGCGACCCCTTCTCCGTCCTCGGCCCGCATCAGGCCGGCCCCGGAGCCTGGGAGGTCCGCGCGGTCCTGCCGGAGGTGCAGGGCGCGACCCTCATTGTCGGCTCGGAGCGCATCCCCTTCGAGCGCATCCACCCGGACGGGTTCTACGTCGCGCGGGTGAAGAGCGAGGGCCGCCCCCTCTATGAGATCGAGACGGAAGGCTGGGACGGCGCCAGGCACCGCCGCTTCGACCCCTACGGGTTCGGCTCGTCGCTGGCCCAGCACGACGTTGCGGCGCTGCGCGAGGTCGGCAGCAACACCGTCTACCGCCTGCTCGGCGCGCATTCCGCCAAGCTCGACGGCATCGAGGGCTTCCGCTTCGCCGTCTGGGCGCCGAACGCCAGGCGCGTCAGCGTCGTCGGCGACTTCAACGACTGGGATGGCCGGCGCCATCCCATGCGGCTCTGGCGGGACGGCGGCATCTGGGAGCTGTTCATTCCCGGCCTCAAGGCCGGCGGCCACTACAAATACGAGCTGCGCGGCCCCGACGGGGCGCTGCTGCCGCTCAAGGCCGATCCGGTCGCCTTCGCCGCGCAGAAGCCGCCGGAGACGGCCTCGGTCCTGCACGGCCTTCAGGAGCGCACCTGGCGCGACGGGCAATGGATGGCGACGCGCGGCGACAAGGACCCGCGCCATGTCCCGATCTCGATCTACGAGGTCCATCTCGGCTCGTGGGCGCGGGTGCCCGAGGAGGGCAACCGCTACCTCACCTACAAGGAGCTCGCGGCCCGGCTCATCCCCTATGTGAAGGAGATGGGCTTCACCCATATCGAGCTCCTGCCGATCACAGAGTTTCCCTTCGACGGCTCATGGGGCTACCAGCCCGTCTCGCTGTTCGCGCCGACGAGCCGCTTCGGTACGCCGGAAGACTTTTCGGCCTTCGTCGATGCCGCGCACGAGGCCGGCATCGGCCTGATGCTCGACTGGGTGCCCGGCCATTTCCCCCTCGACGCGCATGGGCTCGGCCTGTTCGACGGCACGCATCTCTACGAGCATGCCGACCCGCGCCAGGGCTTCCACCAGGATTGGGGCACCTACATCTACAATTTCGGGCGCAGCGAGGTGGCGACCTTCCTCGCCGCAAACGCGCGCTTCTGGCTGGAGCACTACCATCTCGACGGGCTGCGGGTGGATGCCGTCGCCTCCATGCTCTATCTCGACTATTCGCGCCGCGCCGGGGAGTGGATCCCCAACCAGTATGGCGGCAACGAGAACCTCGACGCGATCAACTTCCTCAGGAAGACCAACGAGGCCACCTACAGCCACGCCCCCGGCACCCTGACGGTGGCCGAGGAATCGACCTCCTGGCCCGGCGTCTCGCATCCGACCTACACGGGCGGTCTCGGCTTCGGCTTCAAGTGGAACATGGGGTGGATGCACGACACCCTGAACTTCATCGGCAAGGAGTCGATCCACCGCCGCTACCACCACCACGACCTCACCTTCGGGCTGCTCTACGCCTTCTCCGAGAACTTCATCCTGCCGATCTCCCATGACGAGGTCGTGCACGGGAAGGGCTCGCTACTCGACCGCATGCCCGGCGACCGCTGGCAGAAATTCGCGAATCTCCGCGCCTATTTCGGCTTCATGTGGGGGCATCCCGGCAAGAAGCTGCTCTTCATGGGCTGCGAGTTCGGCCAGGAGCGGGAGTGGAACCACAACCAGAGCCTGGACTGGCACCATCTGGACGATCCCCTGCACAAGGGCGCCAAGGACGCGGTGCGCGACCTCAACCGGCTCTACGCCGCGACGCCCGCGCTCCACGCCCGCGACACCGAGGCCGCCGGCTTCCAGTGGCTCGTGGCGGACGACCAGGACAACAGCGTCATCGCCTGGGCCCGCAAGGGCCGCGAGCCGGGACAGGTCGCCGTGGTCGTCGCGAACTTCACCCCCGTCCCGCGCGAGGGCTACCGCATCGGCGTGCCGGAGGGCGGCTTCTATCGCGAGGCGTTCAACTCGGATGCCGAGCGCTACGGCGGCTCGAACATGGGCAACCATGGCGGCCTCCATGCCGAGGCGGTGGAGAGCCACGGCCAGCGGCATTCCATCGTGCTGACCCTGCCGCCGCTGGCGACGACGATCTTCGTCCGCGAGGTCTGAAGCCGGGCGCGCAGGTCCGTCACGATCTGCGCGCAGCGGGACGATCTCTGCGCGGGCCGAGACGATTTCGGGCGGCGCTGCCGCGATACTCCGCTTCCTCGAAAGAACAGGAGGAAGCCATGAGACTCGCCACCGCCGTCCTCGCCTGCGCGACGCTGCTTGCCCTGCCCGCCGCCGTCATGCCCACCGCAGTCCTGGCCAATGCCGACGACGACGCCTGGATCAGGCGCTGCATCTCCGACAATTCCGGCGAAGGGCAGAGCCCGGAGACGCTCGGCGTCTACTGCTCCTGCATGAACGGCAAGATGTCGAGCCAGGAGACCCTCTCGATCTCCGCCTGGGAGAAGAAGCATCCCGAAGAGCAGGAAGCCTGCTCGAAGAAGGCCAAATGGCGGAGCTGAGCGGCGGAGATCGTCCCATGAGTCGTTCCACGAAACGGACCGATCGGCTCCACGCCGTCTCCCGGCTCCGGTGCCTCGGATGGCGCGACGCCCCGCTGGTGATCCGCTGGATCGGTTGGCGGCGGCGCGCGGCGCGGGTGCCGGAGGCCGCCGTGGCGGTCAGCCCTCTCGCGCCGCCTGCGCCCGCACTTCTCCCGGCGAGCATCCATATGCCGCCCGGAACCCTCGGAAGAACGTCGACAGACCGTCGAAGCCACTCGCGAGCGCAACATCGGTCACACTTGCGCGTGGTGACGTTTCCAGAATGAGCCTGGCGCGGGCGAGGCGCCGCGCCAGCAGGTGACGGCCGAAGCTCGTCCCCGTCGGCTCGAAGAGGACATGGAGCTGGCGCGTCGAGATGCCGAGCGCCGCAGCCACCAGGGCCGGCGAGAGGCCGGGTTGGTGGAGGCGGCGCTCGATCGTTTCGCGGGCCCGGTCGAGCAGCGCCATCCTGAGCGCCTCGCGGGCCGAGCCCCCTCGGGCATCGCCCGCCCCCCGCGCGAGCAGGGCGAGCCGTATCAGCGTATCGACGGCGACCTCCGCCGCCGGCTCGGAGAGATGCGGGGCCTGATCGAGGAACGAGGCCAGGAACGAGGCGAACAGCGCCGGGACGCCGGGCGCCGGCGCCACCGGCCGCAGCGCGAACGGCTCGCGGACCGAGACGGCGTCCGAGACGCGCGACAGGGGCAGCCGCACGATGCGGCAGGAAAACCCCTCCTGTGCATCCGGCAGGTTCTCGTAGGGCAGGTCGGTCTGGCCGGTCACGATCGCGCCGGCATCGACACGGATCTCGCGCCCCCCGGTCACGAGGAAGCCGGCGCCCTCGATCTGCTGGGAGATGCAGAACGCGTCGCTCGGGGCGCGGGCGATGTCGGAGGCGTCGCGGCGGACACGGTAGGCGGAGGCGGTCAGCTCGGCGATCAGGGCGCCCCCGACCTGAAACGCCGAGACGGCGCCCCGGAATCCGAGGCGCTTCTCGCGCGGCAGCTCGATGCTCACGCCGAAGACGCGCTTCGCGCGCTCCTCACGCCAGCTATCGAAGCGATCCTGCGCCGGCAGATGCTCGGTCGACCACGTCAGCATCGCGCGAGCATGCCGGCAAGCGCGCATCCGCGCCACAGATTCCGTTGGAAACGGCGGCCCGAAGCGGAATTTTCCGCGCGATCAGGTGGCCACGCGGCAGCGTGCGGCGGGGCCGTTGCCGAAGGCGCGGGTATAGAGGCCGGCATAATGGCCGGCCGCATCGTCCCAGCCGAAGCGCCGCGCCATGGCGCTGCGGCGCATGGCGTTGAGGCGCTTCTTCTGCTGGAAGGTGTCCAGCGCGCGCCGGACCGCCCCCATGAACCCCTTCGGCGAGGCTTCCGTGAAGGTGAAGCCGGTGACGCCATCCTCGACCGTGTCGGCGAGCCCCCCGGTGCGGCGCACCACGGGCAGGGAGCCGAAGCGCTGGGCGTACATCTGGGCCAGCCCGCAGGGCTCGAAGCGCGAGGGCATCAGCAGGAAGTCGCTGCCCGCGAACATGCGGCGCGCATCCGTCTCGTCGAAGCCGACATGCACCCCCACCGCGTCGGGACGGCGGCGGGCGAGACCGCGCAGCGCGTCCTCGAAACGGCTCTCGCCCTGGCCGATGACCACGAGCTGGCCGCCCTCGGCGACGATGGTCTCCGCGACTTGGAGGCTGAGATCGATGCCCTTCTGCTGGACGAGCCGCGAGACGATGGCGAAGAGCGGCCCGCGCGAGACCGCGAGGCCGAACTGGCGGCGCACGGTCTCGGTATTGGCGCGCTTGCCCTTCCAGTCGTCCGCCTCGAACGGGATCGCCAGATGCGGGTCGGTGCGCGGGTCCCAGCTCTCGTCGATGCCGTTGAGGATGCCGGTCAGCCGCCCCTGCGCCGCGCGGGTGCGCAGCAGCCCGTCGAGCCCGCAGCCGGATTCCGGCGTGGTGATCTCGCGGGCGTAGGTGTCGCTCACGGTGGTGACGTGCGAGGCGTAGTAGAGCCCGGATTTCAGGAAGGAGAGCTGCCCGTAGAACTCCACGCCGTTCATCTGGAAGGCGCCCTCGGGAACGCCCAGCCGGCCGAGATTCTCGCGCGGGAACAGGCCCTGATAGGCGAGGTTGTGGATCGTCAGCACGCTCGGCACCTTCGCCTCGCGCCAGGCGAGATAGGCCGGCGCCAGGGCGGACTGCCAGTCGTTGAGATGCAGCAGGTCGGCGGACCAGTTCGGATCGGCGCCCATGGCGAGCTCCGCCGCCGCCAGACCGAGGCGCGCGAAGCGCAGGTCGTTGTCGGCGAAATCGCCCGCGCCGTCGCCGTAGGGGGTGCCGTCGCGCTCGTAGAGCTCGGGGCTCAGCAGGATGTAGATGCGCAGGCCGTCGCCGACCTCGACGAGGCCGAGATCGCAGGGCGGGATGCCGGCATGGCCCTCGAGACGGGCGACCACGGGGATCGCGCGGAAGGCGCCGACCACCGCCCGGTAGCCCGGTATCAGCACACGGACATCGAAGTTCTTGCGCAGGGAGCGGGGCAGGGCGCCCGCCACCTCGCCGAGCCCCCCGGTCTTCACGAAATCCGACATCTCCGGCGTGGCGTAGAGGATGCGGGGCTGAAGGGCGGCCCTGAGCTCCGGCGGCACCGCCGCCGAGGAGGGGGCGGACATCGGTCCGCCATAGGGTCCGGGGGACGTCCTCACGCCCGCCGCCGTCGTCGCCATGCCCGCTCTCCCCCTGGCATCCAGCCCTACGCTGCGATGCACAAGTCAGGCCATGCTTATCATTAAGTTTGTGTGACTTGTCGCTGCGATGCGGCGAAAAACCGTCCGGCACCCGTTTTCGTTCAGCGCAGGATCAGGATCAGCCCTTCCGCAGGCCCCAGCGAGACCGATCCGGCAGCCGGATCGCCGGCCCGGCCCGCCTCGCTCGACAGCAGCACCGTCCAGCGGCTGTCGTCGGGAAGGGGGACGGCATGGGTCTCCTCGCCGAAATTGAGGACGATTCGGAGCGTCGCGGAGGCATCGAAGCGCTCGTAGGCGAAGACCTCGTCGAGCCCGAGCGCGACGGTGCGGTAGCCGCCCACCGCCAGCGCGTCGTGCTCCCGTCGCAGGCCGAGCAGGCGCCGGTAGAGCGTCAGGATCGAGCCGGGCTCGTCGCGTAGCGCATCGACGTTGCGGGTCTCGGCATCCTCGGACAGCGGCAGCCAGGGCTCGACATCGGAGAAGCCCGCCTGCGAGCCGGCATCCCACTGCATCGGGGTGCGCTCGGGATCGCGGCCGTGGCCCGGCTCGTTCAGCTCCCAGGGGTCGCGCACCCGCTCGGGCGGGATGGCGACATGGCCGAGGCCGATCTCGTCGCCGTAATAGAGCGTCGGCGTGCCGCGCAGCGTCAGCAGCAGCATCGCGGCGATGCGCGCCTGCCGCTCCCCGATGCGGGCGGCGATGCGGGGCCGGTCGTGGTTGCCGAGCACCCAGTTCGGCCAGCCGCCGGGGGGCAGGGCGGCCTCGTAGTTCTCCACCAGCTCCGCCACCGCGTCGGCGCGCCAGGGCGTCTGGATGAGCTGGAAGTTGAAGGGCAGGTCGGCCCCTTCGAGGTTCGGGCCGTAATAGCTCACCAGCCGCTCGATCGGCAGGTAGATCTCGCCGATCAGCACGCGCTCCCCGTAGGCGTCGAGGACACCGCGCATGCCGGCGATGACGTCGAGCACCTCGGGCCGGTCGGCGGAATAGACCTGCGCGAAGCGGTTGATCTCCGGCTCGTGGGGCAGGAAGGCGGGGTTCGCCGGGTTGTCGCGAAAACCCTCGTCCTTGATGAGGTGCCAGATCACGTCCACGCGGAAACCGTCGACGCCGCGCTCCAGCCAGAAGCGGAGCACGTCGTGCATGGCCGCGCGCAGCTCCGGGTTGCGCCAGTTGAGGTCGGGCTGCTCCTTGAGGAAGGCGTGGTAGTAGTATTGCCCGCTGGCTTCGTCGAAGCTCCAGGCGGGGCCGCCGAAATTGCTGAGCCAGTTGTTCGGCGGGCCACCGCCCGGCGCGGGATCGCGCCAGACATACCAGTCGCGGCGCGGATTGTGGCGCGAGGCGCGCGCCTCCACGAACCACGGATGCTCGATGGAGGAGTGGTTCGGCACGAAGTCGAGGATGACCTTCAGGCGTCGCCGATGGGCCTCGGCGACCAGTTCGTCGAAATCCTCGAGCGTGCCGAAGAGCGGATCGATCCCGCAGTAATCGGCCACGTCGTAGCCGTAATCGGCCATGGGCGAGGTGTAGATCGGCGAGATCCAGAGCGCGTCGACGCCGAGCCAGGCGATGTAGTCGAGCCGGCGGGTGATGCCGCGCAGGTCGCCGACGCCGTTGCCGTCGCTGTCCTGGAACGAGCGCGGATAGACCTGGTAGACGGTCCCGCGCTTCCACCACACGGACGCGTCCGCCCGCTGACGAGGCTCGGTGTCGGACATGGATCCTCCCGGCGTTCCCGACGGCCAAGTTGCCTCATTCACGTTTCCTTCAAGGCCGGATCGTCAAATTCAGGCCGGCTTTGCGTGTGATGAGCGATGTTGTGTCGGAGAGGGCACAGCCTCGGGCATTGTCACAATGCCTGTCTCGACAAGGACACGACCTGACAACACCATGACGGCACAGACGTCCCCCGTTGCCAACCGCGGCCTAAAGGCGGCGGCGGCCGAGGGGACGCAGCCGGGCACCGACGGCGAAGCGGGGGATTCACGATGCTGAACGACGTCCTGCCGGTCATCGACCGGACCGACGACACCGCCAGGGATTCCGCTCCGGCCAAGGCACCGGCGGGATCGCCGATACAGCGGAAGGCTCCCCTGCGCACCGGCTCCGGCGACGACGTGGCGGACCTGCGCGAAGCCATCCTCGGCAAGCTCGCCTTCGTCATCGGCCGCACCCCGGAGACCGCCCGCGAGCGCGACTGGTTCGCCGCTACCGCGCTGGCGCTGCGCGACCGCGTGGTGGAGGCGTGCCATTCCTCGCCGGCGAGCGTCCCGAACAAGCGCGTCTACTACCTCTCCCTCGAATTCCTGATCGGACGCCTCTTGTCCGATGCCATGAACAATCTCGGCCTCGTCGAGACCACCCGCGCGGCGCTGCGCGATCTCGGCGTCGACCTCGGCGACGTCGAGGCGGCGGAACCCGACGCGGCGCTCGGCAACGGCGGGCTCGGGCGGCTCGCCGCCTGCTTCATGGAGAGCATGGCGAGCATCGGCATCCCCGCCATCGGCTACGGCATCCGCTACGACCACGGCCTCTTCCGGCAGTCGCTCCAGGACGGCTGGCAGAGGGAGGCGCCGGAAACCTGGCTCGACGAGGGCAACCCCTGGGAGTTCGCCCGGCCGGAGGCGAGCTACACCATCGGCTTCGGCGGCCATGTCACCATGTCGGTGGCCGGAGAGGGCGTCATCCGCCGGCACTGGACTCCGGCCGAGACCGTGAGGGCCGTCGCCTACGACCTGCCGGTCGTCGGCTGGAAGGCCAGGCACGTCAACACCCTGCGCCTGTGGAAGGCGGAGGCTGAGGCGCCCGTCGATCTCGGGCGCTTCAACGGCGGCGACCATGTCGGCGCCGTCTCCGGCCGCGCCCAGGCGGAAGCGATCTCGCGGGTGCTCTACCCGAGCGACTCCTCCACCGCCGGCCAGGAGCTGCGCCTGCGCCAGGAATACTTCTTCACCTCGGCCTCGTTGCAGGATCTCGTGCGCCGCCACGTCGCCGAGCGCGGAGACGTGCGCAGCCTGCACGACCACGCCGCGATCCAGCTCAACGACACGCATCCGGCCATCGCCGTCCCCGAGCTGATGCGCATCCTCCTGGAGGATCACGGCCTGCCCTGGGAGGACGCCTGGCACGTCACCTCCCATACGCTCAGCTACACCAACCACACCCTGCTGCCCGAGGCGCTGGAGACCTGGCCCGTGGAGCTGATGGAGCGGCTGCTGCCGCGCCACATGCAGATCATCTACCTCATCAACTGGATGCATCTCGAGGAGCAGGGCAAGCACGGCCGGCACGATGCCGCCCATCTCGCCGCCGTCTCGCTCATCGACGAGAGCCACGGCCGGCGCGTGCGCATGGGGCATCTCGCCTTCCACGGCTCGCGGCGGGTCAACGGCGTCTCGGCGCTGCATACGGACCTGATGCGCTCCACCGTGTTCAAGGACCTGCACGCCCTCGAACCCGAGAAGATCGTCAACAAGACCAACGGCATCACCTTCCGGCGCTGGTTCCACAACGCCAATCCGGGCCTGACGAGGCTCGCCGTCGAGACCGTGGGCGAGCGCGTGCTCGACGATCCGTCGGCGCTGCGCGACCTCGACGCCTTCGCCACCGATCCCGCCTTCGTGAAGCGCTACGCCGCCGTCCGGCGCGGCCGCAAGGAGGCGCTGGCCCGGATCGTCGCCGACCGCACCGGCATCGAGATCGATCCCGCCGCGCTGTTCGACGTGCAGATCAAGCGCATCCACGAATACAAGCGCCAGCTCCTCAACGTGCTGGAGACGGTGGCGCTCTACCAGGCGATCAAGGCCGAGCCCCACAGGGACTGGACCCCGCGTGTAAAAATCTTCGGGGGCAAGGCGGCGCCGAGCTACACGCAGGCCAAGCTCATCATCAAGCTCGCCTGCGACGTGGCGCGGGCCGTCAACGACGACCCCGAGGTCGCCGACCGGCTGAAGGTGGTGTTCCTGCCGAACTATTCGGTGAGCCTCGCCGAGGCGATCATCCCGGCGGCCGACCTTTCGGAGCAGATCTCCACCGCCGGCATGGAGGCGTCCGGCACCGGCAACATGAAGCTCGCGTTGAACGGCGCGCTTACGGTGGGCACGCTGGACGGCGCCAATATCGAGATCCGCGACCATGTGGGCGCGGAGAACATCTTCATCTTCGGCCTCGACGCCGCCGGCGTGCAGGCGCGGATGGCCGAGCCGAACTACGCGCAGAAGGCGATCTGGAATTCCCCCCGCCTCGCCGCCGCGCTCGACATGATCGCCTCGGGCCGGTTCTCGCCGGAGGAGCCGAACCGCTTCCGGCCGCTCACCGACGACCTGCGCCACCGCGACCACTACCTGCTGACGGTCGATTTCGACGATTACTGGCGCGCCCAGCGCGAGATCGACGCGGCCTGGACGGATCAGGCGGCTTGGTGGGCCAAGGCGATCCGCAACACCGCGCGGATGGCGTGGTTCTCCTCCGATCGCTCGATGCGCGAATACGCCGAGGAGATCTGGCGGGTGAGGGTCGGCTGAGCCGGCCCGGCGGGGCTCACGCCCCGTCGAGCACCGCCGGATAGCAGCGCGCACCGGCCGCAGCCGCCAGGACCTCCACGGCGCCGACCGTCGCCGCGCCGCCGCAGACATGCACCACGTCCGTGGCGCGCAGATGCGGGATATGCGCGGTGAGGGGGCCGGGCCGCACATCCGGCGGCCGCTGGCGCAGCCGGTCGGACGCCATCACGATGCGGGCGACCCCCGTGGCGGCGAGCCAGTCGAGGGCGGGGCGCATGTAGAGGTCGAGCGGATCGGCCGCGCCGACCACGAGCACCGTCTCCCGCGCGGATTCGAGATGGCGCGCGGCCCGCGCGATCGACCAGATCTGCGCGAACCCCGTCCCGTCCGAGACGAGCACCAGGCGGCCGCCGCCGGGCCGGTAATAGGCGCGCCCGAGCGGTCCCCTTGCACGCGCGAGCGACCCGAGCGGCACCGCGCCGCCGAGCGCCTCGGCGAGGGAGGGCGCGTCGGGATCGCGGGGCAGGTGGAAGACCAGCTCGTTGAGCTCCGCCCCCCCGTCGACCCGGAAGCTCGGGCTGAGGATGGCGGTCCTGCGGCCGGGCAGGGTGATCTCGACCTGATGGCCGGGCTCCAGCGGCAGCGGCCGCGTCAGCGTCACCACCGCCTGGAGCACGCGCGGGCTCAGCGGCGTCACCTCGGTGAGCGTCCCGGCACGACGGGCGGCCGGAGACGGCACCACATCGGGCAGAGCCGTGTCGGCGGCGGGGGGAAGCGCGGCGAGGCGGCCCGTATCCGGGCGGTGCGCGCGCGCATTCGTCCGCCGCGCGGCGGGGCCCGGCGCCTGCCCGAGCAGGCCGGTGCCGTGGGTCGCCTGGGTCGGCGCGATCATGCCGTCGGCGAGCGCCGCCTCCACGGAGGTGTCGCCGGACGCGACGCGGACGGTCTTGCCGTTGACGACGAGGGAACAGCGCGGGCTCATGGTCGCCTCGCGGTGGGGAAGGACATGGTCTGCCTGTTCAGGGGCGGGCGCGCAGGAGATCGTCGACCAGGGCCGCCCAGCGCTCGCGCACGGCCAGCGCCTCCGCGCCGAGCGGTTCGCAATCGTCGACGAAGCGCACGCGGGAGCGCAGCGCGTCGCCCTCGTCGCGCTCGGCCGCAAGCGCCGCCTTCATGATCGCCAGCTCGTCCTGGAGCCGCTCGAACCGGCCCGCTCCATCGGTTCCCTGCCCGACGCTTTCATCCTCGAAGGTTTCCGGCACCACCGGCCGAGCGACGACGGCGGACCGGTCCATGCGGATCGGACGGGCGATGAGCCGCCGCACGATATCGGAGCCGTGCCCGTCCCGGACCCGTCGCGCCGTCTCGGTCATCTGAACGTCTCCCGATCGCCGCCGCCGCGCATCGCAGCGCGGCATGCCGTCATCACGGCATTTGGCGCCGTCATGGTTAAGGGAGGTTTAAATCGATCGGCGGCCGGGGCGACGGACCGGACGCCCCGCGCCCGATTCGCCCGGACGAAAGAATGTCCGGCCCGGCCAAGGGACGGTATTGACGGCCCGAATCGGCGAACGCATCATGTATTCGACCCGAAGCGAAGGCGCTTTTTCAAGGTGCCTGCCGGACTTCGGAGCGTGCCGCGTATCCTTCCCCGTTGCGAGTCCTCAAACCGCTGGCCGGCGCGCGTCGTCATGCCCGGAGGAACATCGATGTTGCTGGGCAAGCGGATTCTGATCGTCGAGGACGAGAGCCTCATCGCGATGGAGCTTGCCGACATCGTCGAGCGCGCGGGCGGCACGGTGGTCGGGCCGGTGCGCACCAACCGCGATGCCCTGCGGCTCGCCGACGACCGGCCGGTCTCGGCGGCGCTGCTCGACATGAACCTCGCCGACGGCGACGCGACGCCGATCGCGAGACGGCTGCTCGACCGGGGCGTCCCCATGGTGGTCTGCACCGCCGGGCTGGTGCCGCTCGGCCTGCGGCTCGCCTTCCCCGATCTGCCCGTCCATCGCAAGCCCGTGGACGGGCCCCGCCTCGTCCGCTCGCTGATGGAGGCGCTGGATATCGTGCCTTGCGGGAACGCCGGTCCCATCCGGGCCCGGCGCAGCGCGCTTGCCGGTCCGGCGACGGCCTCGCCTTAGGCCATCTCCGGGGCGGCGCCGACGAACTGGCGCGCCTGCTGTCCGGTCATCGGGTCGCCGAAGGCGAAGCCCTGCGCGTATTCGCAACCGAGCTCGGCGAGCATCTGCGCGTCCTCTTCCGTCTCCGCGCCCTCGGCCACGATGGAGAGCCCGAGCTCGCCCGCCATCTTGGCGATGGAGCGCAGCATCACGCTCTTTCCCGAGGCCATCTGGCGCACGAAGGACTGGTCGATCTTGATGGTGTCGAAGGGGAAGCGCTGGAGATAGGACAGCGCCGAGTATCCGGTGCCGAAATCGTCCAGCGACAGCCCGGCGCCGAGGTCGTGGATACGCTCCAGCATCTGGGCGGCGTATTCCGGGTTCTCCATCACCAGCCCTTCCGCGAATTCGAGCTTCAGCGAGCCGGGGATGACGCCTGAGCGAGCGAGCACCGTCTTCACGTCGTGCAGGAGGTCGTGGCGCAGGAGCTGGCGCGAGGAGACGTTGACCATCGCGAAGATCGGCGGCTCGACATCGAGCGAGCGCTGCCAGGCGGCGAGCTCGAGGGCGGCGCGCTCCATGGCGAAGATGCCGAGATTGACGATGAAGCCGCTCTCCTCCGCCACCGGCAGGAAGGTCGAGGCGGGGATGCGCCCGAGCTTCGGATGCTCCCAGCGCAGCATCGCCTCGAAGCCGGCGACGGTGCGGTCCTCCAGGCGCACGATGGGCTGGAACAGCACCTTCATCTCGGAGCGCTCGATGGAGCGGCGCAGATCGCTCTCCAGCATCAGCCGGTCGGAGCGCTCGGCGCGCATGGTGGCGCGGAAGACCTCCGAACGGTCGCCGCCCCCGCGCTTGGCCTGGATCATGGCGATCTCGGCGTTCTTGAACACGTCCTCGCGCTTCTGCGCGGCGTCCGGCTCGTAGAGCGCGATGCCCACCGACACGGTGAGGAAGATCTCGCGGTCGGCATAGGTGATCGGCGTGGCGATGGCCCGGCGGATCATCTCGGCGAAGGCGAGGATGCGGTCGGGATCGCGCTCGGAGACGAGGATCACCGCGAACTCGTCGCCGGCCACGCGCGCGAGCGTATCCTGCGGGCGCAGCAGCCGGCCGAGGCGGCGCGAGAGGGTGAGCAGGATCGAGTCGCCGGCCGACAGGCCGATGGCATCGTTCACCGCCTTGTAGCGGTCGATGTCGAGGACGATCACGGTGGGCTTCAGGCGCGCGTCCTGGGCCGCGAAGGTGAGCGCCGCGTCGAGCCTGTCCTGGAACAGCTCGCGGTTGGGCAGGCCGGTGAGGCTGTCATGGACCGCGTCGTGCAGCAGGCGCTCTTCCGCCGTCTTCGTCTCCGTGACGTCGGCGATGGTTCCGACGATGCGGATGACCTCTCCGTCCGAGCCGATCACCGGACGCGCCTTGAGGCGATACCAGTAATAGGCGCCCGCCGCCGTGCGGAGCCGGAAATCGTGGACGATGCGCCCGCGCCGCTCCTCGATGACGGTGTCGAGGGCCGCCGAGTAGCGCTCGATATCGAAGGGATGGAGCAGCCCGAGCCAGTTCGCCGCCGGGCCTTCCAGCGCGCCGCGCTTCAGCCCGAGCTGGCCCTCGATCTCCTGGCCGGCGAAGACGCGGTCGCCCGGAACGTCCCAGTCGAAGACCACGTCGCCGGCTCCCGTGAGCGCCAGCGCCCGGCGCTCGGTGTCGGAGACCAGAGCATGGGTCAGGCTGCCGCCGGCGAAGGCGTGCTGCATCACCGTGAAGCCGATCAGCATGACGATGAGCACGAGCCCGCCGATCAGCGCCGGCTGCACGAGGTCGGAGGCGATCTGCCCGGTGATGGCGAAGCCCGCCGCCGTCACCCAGACGAGCAGCAGCGTCCAGGTCGGCACCAGCAGGATGGCGCGGTCGTAGCCGTTATGGGCGGCAAGATAGACGATGAGCAGGAGCCCCACGCCCGCCACCGCCGCGATGGAGATGCGCGCCACGCCCGCCGCCACCGGCGGATCGAAGGCGGCGAGCCCCACGAGCCCGGCGAGGAAGGCGAGCCAGAAGAAGGCGACGTGGCTGTAGCGCACATGCCAGCGCGAGAGGTTCAGGTAGGCGAACAGGAACACCAGCAGCGTCGCGCCGAGCACGGCCTCGGCCGAGGCGCGATAGACCCGCTCGGCCACCTCGGTGACGGGGAAGACCCGTTGCAGGAAGCCGAAATCGATGCAGGCATAGGCGAGCACGGACCACGCCAGCGCCGCGGCGGCGGGGAAGATGATCGCGCCCTTCACCACGAAGATGATCGTCAGGAACAGCGCCAGCAGCCCGGCGATGCCGATGACGATGCCCTTGTAGAGCGTCAGCCCAGTGGTCTTCTTGCGGTAGGCTTCCTGATCCCAGAGATAGACCTGCGGAATGTTCGGCCCCCTCAGCTCGGCGACGAAGGTCACGGTCGTGCCGGGGTCGAGGGTGATGACGAACTGGTCGGCCTCCGGGTTCTCGTCGCGCTCGGGGCGGATGCCCTGGCTGGCGGTGATCGCGGCGATGCGCGAGCCGCCGAGATCGGGCCAGATCAGGCCGGAATCCGCCAGCCGGAAATGCGGCGCCACGAGAATGCGGTCGATCTGCTCGTCGGTGTCGTTAGTGAGCGCGAAGACCATCCAGTCGGGCCGCGCGCCGGCGTCGCGGGCCTTGACCACGATGCGGCGCACGATGCCGTCCTTGCCCGGCGCGGTGGAGATCTGGATGAGGTCGCCGTCCGAGCGGTAGCGCTCGATCGCGGTGGTCATGTCGATCACCGGCGCGTCGAGGGTCACGCGCACAGCCTCCACGGCGCGGGCCGGCAGGCAGGCGCAGAGGCTCGCGACGAGCGCCGCAAGAATCAGGGCGAGGGGATGGGAGGGAAAGCGCACCAAGCGAGGGTTCCGGCCGGGGCCTGCGGCAGCGAATACGGCTCAGGTTCCGCGCAGTGGTAGAGGCGGGGCCGGGTAGGGGCAAGGCGCGGAGCGCCGACCGGCCGGAGAGCCCACCGCTTCCTTCGCGCGCGACCTGCCCCTTCGGATCGCTCCGGTTTGCGGCCAAAATAGGCTCCCGCGCGACGGAGCGGGGCCTGATGGATCAATCTGCTCCGCGTAAGCCTGTCCCTCCCCCCTTTGCGGGGGAGGGTGGCCCTCGCGTCAGCGAGGGTCGGGTGAGGGGAGCGCGCTATCCGTATGCGGCGCTCCCCTCACCCGACCCGCTTCGCGGGCCACCCTCTCCCGCAAAGGGGAGAGGGAAGAACGCTAGCCCCGCAGCCCGTCCGCCACATGGGCGAGGCTCGGGAGCTTCGCGATGGGACCGATGGCGGCGAGCGTCGGCGCGCCCTGGAGCAGCGCGGCGCCGGCCGCGCGCACGTCCTCGACGGTCACGGCGTCGACCTTGGCGATCACCTCCTCCGCCGGGATCACCCGGCCCCAGGCGAGGAGCTGGCGGGCGTTGCGCTCGATGCGGCCCCCCGGCGTCTCGAGGGCCGAGAGCAGGGCCACCTTGAGCTGCGCCTTGGCGCGGGCGATCTCCACCGAATCCGCGTCCCCCGCCGCGCGGCGCGTGGCGGCAAGCGTCACATCCACGAGTTCGGGGATGTCGCCGCCCGCCGTGCCGGCGCCGATGCCGAACAGGCCGCAATCGGAGAAGGGCCAGTGGAAGGCGTGGATCTCGTAGGCGAGCCCGCGCGTCTCGCGCACGTCCTGCCAGAGCCGCGAGGTCAGGCCGCCCCCGAGCACCTGCGAGAAGATGTGCAGGGCGTAGTAGGTCTCGTCGCGGAAGGAGACGCCGGGCAGGCCGATCACGAGGTTGGCCTGTTCGAGCTTGCGCTTCATGCGCCGCTCGCCGCCGCGATAGACGCCCGGCACCATCCGCGCCGTCTCCGCCTTGGGCAACGCGCCGAGATGGCGGCCGGCGGCCGCGACGATCTCCTCGTGGACCACGGCGCCGGCGGCGGCGAGCACGATCCGGTCCGGCGTGTACTCGCGGGCGATGTAGCCCTCGATAGCCGCGCGATCGAAGCTCTTGATCGTCTCCGGCCGGCCGAGGATCGGGCGCCCGATGGGCTGGTCCGGGAAGGCGGCCTCGGTGAAGGCGTCGTAGACCACGTCGTCGGGGGTGTCCTCGACGGCGGCGTATTCCTGAAGGATCACGCCCTTCTCGCGGGCGAGCTCGCCGGCCTCGAACACCGAGTTGGTGAGGATGTCGCCGATCACGTCGAGGGCGAGCCCCGCGTCCTCCCCGAGCACGCGGGCGGTGTAGCTCGTGCCCTCGGCGCTGGTGGCGGCGTTGATCTCGCCGCCGACATTCTCGATGTCCTCGGCGATGGCGCGGGCCGAGCGGGTGGCCGTGCCCTTGAAGGCCATGTGCTCGATGAGGTGGCTGAGCCCGTGCTCCTCCGGCCGCTCGTGGCGCGAGCCGGCCCCGACCCAGACGCCCAGCGTCGCGGTGGCGACGCCCGGCATCGCCTCGGTGGTGACGGTGAGCCCGTTGGGCAGAACCGTGGTGCGCAGGCGCGGCGAGGCGCCGTGGGTGGCGAAATGCTCGTTCATGCTCAGGCGGACCGGCCGATGCGGGCGCGCTCGCGGATCAGGGCCTCGACGGCGGCCTGATCGTTGGCGATCTGGGTGATGCGCTCCTTGCGTTCCATCAGGTCGGCGAGATGCGGAGGCAGGGCGGGCCGGACGCCGCCGGTGGCCCTCGCCACCGCATCGGGGAATTTCGCCGCATGCGCCGTGGCAAGCGCCACCACGGGCGTCGCGGGGTCCGTCTCCAGGAGGCGTCGGCCGGCGCGCACGCCGATGGCGGAGTGGGGGTCGAGCACCACGCCGGTATCGCGGTAGGTCGTCGCGATCTCGTCCATCACGTCGGGCTCGGGCACGGCCGTCGCGTCGAACTCGGAGCGCACCGTGGCGAGGAGGGCCGGATCGAGGGTGAAGCCGCCGGACTGCTTGAGCCCCGCCATCAGCCGGCCGAGCGAGGACGAGTCGCGCCCCAGGGCCTCGAACAGAAGCCGTTCGAAGTTGGAGGAGATCTGGATGTCCATGGAGGGCGAGGTGGTCGGCTGGACGCCGCGTACCTCGTAGGCGCCGTGCTCCAGGGTGCGCGCCAGGATGTCGTTGGCGTTGGTGCCGATCATCAGCCGCTCGATCGGCAGGCCCATGCGCTTGGCGACCCAGCCGGCGAGGATGTCGCCAAAATTGCCCGTCGGCACCGCGAAGGAGATTTTGCGATGGGGAGCACCGAGCGCCACGGCGCTGGTGAAATAATAGACGGCCTGCGCGGCGACGCGGGCCCAGTTGATCGAGTTGACGCCGGACAGCTTCACCTCGTCGGCGAAATCCGCATGCTGGAACAGGGCTTTGACGATGTTCTGGCAGTCGTCGAAATTGCCGTCGACGGCGAGCGCATGGACGTTGTCGGCACCCGTCGTCGTCATCTGGCGGCGCTGCACCTCCGAGACCCGGCCATGCGGGAACAGGATGAACACGTCGACCTGATCGAGCCCGCGAAAGGCCTCGACGGCGGCGCTGCCGGTATCGCCCGAGGTCGCGCCGACGATGGTCGCCCGCGACCCGCGCGCGCTGAGCACATGGTTCATCAGCCGCCCGAGGAGCTGCATCGCCACGTCCTTGAAGGCGAGCGTCGGGCCGTGGAAGAGCTCCAGCAGGAAGAGGTTGTCGTCGAGCTGCGTCAGCGGGCAGACCGCCTTGTGCCGGAATGTGGCGTAGGAGGCCTCGATCATCGCATCGAGATCGGCATCGGCGATCTCGCCGTCGATGAGCGGGCGCAGCACCCGTTTCGCCGCGTCGGCATAGCGCAGGCCGGCGAGACCGGCGATCGCGTCCTTCGGGATATGCGGCCAGCTCTCGGGCACGTAGAGGCCGCCGTCGCGGGCGAGCCCGGCGAGAAGGGCATCGGAGAACGAGAGCGGCGCGGCGGCGCCGCGGGTCGAGACGTGCAGCAAGGGGGCCTCCAGGAAGGCGCCTGCTCTACACGATGAGGATGGCGGTGTCGAAGCGGCCGTTCGCGCTCAGGTATTGGTGCCGGGGAGCTTCGTCAGCCGGCAACCGGTGATGCGCCAGCTGCCGTCGGGCTGGCGTTCCACGCTGTAATGCGCGGTCCAGTCGACGCCCTGCTCGTCCTGGATGCGCACGTCCTGGGTCAGCCGCGCCTCGTCGGCGTCGGTGACGTCGCCGAAGGCGAAGCTGCGGTGGCGGTAGACCGGCGCGTAGCCGTTGCGGACCATGCCGAGGAAGAGATCCGCATTGGGGAACATCGCCTGGATCGAGGGGGCGGCCTGCGCGTAGGCCCCCGCCGCGTCGTCCCGGCCGAGAGCCTCGACCTGCCGGCTGATCGCCGCCCGCGCCGCCTCGCGGCCCGTCTCGTCCAGGGCGGAGGCGGCCTGAACCGAAAGGAGGAGGGCGAGCAGGGCAGGGAGCGCGCGCATCGGGATCACTCCACGGGGACCACCGGGAGTGTAAGGCGCAGGAGGCCGGCGGCAAGGCGCCCCGCGTCAGCCGCCCGGCTGCGGGGGCTCGCGCAGGCGGCTCCAGGCGAAGAAACCGAACACGCCGACGAGGCAGCCCGCGATGCCGAACCAGGTGAAGGCGTATTGCAAGTGGTTGTTCGGCAGGTCGACGCGCAACTGCCCGCCGCGCGGCCAGGATCTCGCGTCCGGCGAGGCGTCGGCCTCGATCATGTAGGGGGCGACCTCGCCGAGATTCCGCGCGGCCGCGATCCCCGCAATGTCGCGGTTGAACCACTCGCCCCTGGCCGGGTCGGGGGCGGGCACGAACATCGTCCGCGCCTCGCTCGCGCGCAGGATGCCGGTGACGGTGGTCTCGCCCTGCACCGGGGCTGCCGGCCGGTCCTCCGGGCGCCTCAGCTCGGTCGGGACGAAGCCGCGATTGACCAGCACCGTGCCGCCCTCGTCGCGCGCGAACGGCGTCACCACCGAGAACCCCTGGAGGGCCCGGCCGGGGGCGTCGCCGGGAGAGAGGGCGTGCACCAGGGTCTCGCGGTCGTTCAGGAAGCGCCCGGAGACGCGGACATGCCGGAACTCGTCGCGGGCCGGATCCCAGGCGGAGGGCGGCGGCGGCGCCTCGGGAACCGCCTTCGAGCGCGCCAAGATGCGCGCGATCAGCGCCTCCTTCTCGCCCTTGCGCGCGAGTTGCCAGACCCCGAGACCGATCAGGATCGCGAGACAGACGAGCGTGGCGAGGCCGGGGGCGAGGAGGTCGCGAAAGGCGCTCCGGCGCGGCGGCGTCGGGCTCACCGCTTGAAGCGCCCCTGCTCGGCCTTGTTGGCGTATTGGAGGGCGATCAGCAGGCCCTTGAGCGGGCGGACCAGCACGAGGCTCAAGCCCACCGAGAGCCCGCCCGCCACCAGGGCATGCACCCACATGGGCGGCTCGAAGGTGATCTCCATCCAGAGCGCGAGGCCGACCACCACGAGCCCGACGATGGACATCACGAAGAAGGCCGGCCCGTCCGCCGAATCGAAGCTGGCATAGTCGAGCCCGCACGCCTCGCAGGAGGGGCGGAGCGCCAGGAAGCCGGAGAAGAGATGCCCGTCCCCGCAGCGCGGGCAGCGGCCGCTCAGGCCGGTCGGGATCGGAGGCGGCAGGGTCTGTGAGGTCATCGGAGCTTCCCCGTGCCGAGCCTTGGCGGCCGGCCTGTCCGAGATATGGATCGGGCGGGCCCAGGTCACGAAAAAGGGCGGCCCGTCGGCCGCCCTCCCGCGCAATGCCCGCATGCGTCCGGCGGATGCCGGCGCGGGATTAATGGTGGGCGGCGTGGCCGAGCCCGGAGCCCCACACGTAGATCGCGGCGAACAGGAACAGCCACACCACGTCGACGAAGTGCCAGTACCAAGCGGCGAACTCGAAGCCGAGATGCTGCTTGGGGGTGAACTGCCCGAGATAAACCCGGTACAGGCACACCGCGAGGAAGATCGTGCCGATGATGACATGGGCGCCGTGGAAGCCCGTCGCCATGAAGAAAGTCGACGAGTAGATGCTGCCGGCGAAGCCGAAATGGGCGTGGCCGTACTCGTAGGCCTGGCAGGCCGTGAACACCATGCCGAGCACGATCGTCAGCCAGAGGCCGTATTTGAGGCCCTTGCGGTCGCCATGCAGGAGGGCGTGGTGCGCCCAGGTGATGGTGGTGCCGGAGGTCAGCAGGATCAGGGTGTTCAGGAGCGGCAGGTGCCAGGGATCGAAGGCCTCGATGCCCTTGGGCGGCCAGACGCCCCCGGTGAAGTCGACGCGGGTCGCCTGGATCGGGTCGGCGGTATAGAGCGCCGCCTCGAAGAAGGCCCAGAACCAGGCGACGAAGAACATCACCTCGGAGGCGATGAACATCATCATGCCGTAGCGGTGATGGAGCTGCACGACACGGGTGTGGTCGCCGGCATTGGCCTCGTGCACCACGTCCTTCCACCAGGACAGCATGGTGAAGAGCACGCCGATGGTGCCGGCGCCGAAGATGTAGGGGCCGGGGCTGAGGGTGCCGATCTGGAGGTTCTTCATCCAGAACACGGCGCCGAAGGCCATCAGGAACCCGGAGAACGCGCCGAGGAGCGGCCACGGGCTCGGGCTCAGGATGTGGAAATCGTGATTCTTGGCGTGCGCCTCGGCCATCGTCCCCTGTCTCCTCGCCCCGGCTTACGGCCCGATACGGCCGCGCCCGTCGTTTCCACGCTCTGGAAAGGCGGACCGCGCGGCCCGCTCTCCCTTGAAAAGTCCCTTAGGTGCGGGCGCGACCCTTGTCACGCTTGGCGCCCTCAGAAATTCGTCTTCCCGCCCGTCGCCGCCACCGGCCCGGCGGCCGGCTGCCCGTTCTTCGAGGCGAAGTAGGTGTAGGACAGCGTCATCTCCGAGAGATGGGCCGTGTTGGAATCCTTGCGCATCTCCGGCTCGACATAGAACACCACCGGAAAATCCATGGTCTCGCCGGGCTGGAGCGTCTGCTCCTTGAAGCAGAAGCACTCGACCTTGACGAAGTAGCCGCCCATCAGGCCCGGCTGGACGTTGAAGGTCGCGACCCCCGTCGAGGGCACCGCGCCGTTGTTGCGCACCCGGAAGAACACCGTCGTGGTGGCGCCGAGGGTGGCGGCGACCTTCGGCGTTTCCGCGCGGAAGCTCCAGGGCAGGGAGGAGGACACGTTGGTGTCGAAGCGGACCAGCAGGCTGTCGCCGGGCTTGCCCTGTTCCGAGGATGCGGAGAGGGCGGAGCCCTGGCGGGGCGTGCCGTCATAGCCCGTCGCCTTGCAGAAGGCGTCGTAGAGCGGCACCGAGGCGAAGGCGAGACCCGTCATGCCCGCGACGAGGCCGGCGCAGGCGAGAGCCGTGCGCAGGGCCTTTCTGTCGGCGGGGGGGACGGGTCGGGTCATCGTTACCTTCGTGATGTCGTCAGAGGGGCCGGTTGAGCACCTGCGGCCCGAGCTTGGCGATGGTCAGCGTGAAGAACAGGATCACCATGGCGCCGAGCGCCAGCGCGATGGCCACGGAGCGCTTGCGGCGGCGGCGCTCTTCTTCCGGCGTCAGCGGGCGATAGGGGTCTGGGAACTGCTGCTGCATCGGGGGTCAGACCACGGCGCGGAACAGGCCGAGCGCATGCTCCGCCAGCAGGGCCGAGAACAGCACGAACAGGTAGAGGATCGAGAAGCCGAACATGCCCATGGCGGCGCGCTTCTCGGCCTCGCCCTCGCGGTTGCGCAGCACCTGGATGCTGAAGGCGATCATGCCGAGGCCGCCCAGCACGCCGACCACGGCGTAGAGCAGGCCGCCGAAGCTGAGCGCCACCGGCAGCAGGCCGAGCGGGGCGAGGAGCAGCGTGTAGGCGACGATCTGCCGGCGGGTCGAGGCGGGGCCGGCGGTGTTGGGCATCATCGGGATGCCGGCACGGGCGTATTCGCCGGCCTTGACCAGCGCCAGCGCCCAGAAATGCGGGGGCGTCCAGATGAAGATGATCGCGAACAGCACCAGCGATTCGATGCCGACCGAGCCCGAGACCACGGCCTGGCCGATCACCGGGGGGAGGGCGCCGGCGGCGCCGCCGATGACGATGTTCTGCGCCGTCGCCCGCTTCAGCCACATCGAATAGATCACGGCGTAGAAGACGATGGTGAAGGCCAGGAGGCCGGCAGCCAGCCAGTTCGCGGCGAGCCCCAGCACCAGCACGGAGCCCACCGACAGCACCAGCCCGAAGGCGAGCGCCTCGTTCGGCTGGATGCGACCGTCGGGGATCGGGCGCTTGGCGGTGCGGGTCATCACCGCGTCGATATCGGCATCCCACCACATGTTGAGGCAGCCGGACGCGCCGGCACCGACGGCGATCATCAGGAGCGAGATCGTGGCGATCACGGGCGAGACATGGCCGTGCGAGACCACCATGCCGACGAGCGCGGTGAAGATCACCAGCACCATCACGCGCGGCTTCAGCAGGGCGAAATAGTCCGGCACGTCGCCGCCGACGACGGAGGTCTGCGCGAAGGTCTCGCCGCCGGCGGGAAGGCTGTTCGACAGGCTGCTCATCGCTAAACCGCTACCGCGTTGCTCAGGGTTCGAGGCGCCGGTCCCGCCATGCCTCGAGCGAACCGGAATAGTTCCAACCATCCGGGCGGCGAGGGCCCGGAAGGGCTCTCGTCACCGCTCGAAACGGCGTCCGCGCCGCTCTTGCCGGGACCTCCCGATAGGCACCGGAGGTCCGGGGAAGAGCGAGGGCCGCGGCAGCGACCCTCGCGGTCTCCGAGAGGGGACGGCCGAGACCGTCCCCGCTACGTTCAGTGAGCGCCCGGCTCGTCGACGATGCGGGGCAGCGTCTCGAACTGGTGGAAGGGCGGGGGAGAGGACAGCGTCCATTCCAGCGTCGTGGCGCCCTCGCCCCACGGATTGTCCGCGGCGCGCTCCTTGGAGCGGAAAGCCAGGATCACGCCGATGACGAACACGAACATCCCCAGCGCGAAGATGTGGCCGCCATAGGTCGACACCTTGTGCCAGCCGGCGAAGGCCTCCGGGTAGTCGGCATAGCGGCGCGGCATGCCGGCGAGACCGAGGAAGTGCATCGGGAAGAACAGGACGTTCGCGCCGATGAAGGCCAGCCAGAAGTGCAGCTTGCCGGCCCATTCGGGGATGATGTGGCCGGTCATCTTCGGGAACCAGTAGTAGACACCGGCGAAGATGATGAACACCGCGCCCAGAGAGAGGACGTAGTGGAAGTGCGCGACGACGTAGTAGGTGTCGTGCAGGTACTTGTCGACGGCCGAGTTGGCCAGCACGACGCCGGTCACACCGCCGACGGTGAACAGGAAGATGAAGCCCACCGCCCAGTGCATCGCGGCGGTGAAGCGGATCGATCCGCCCCACATGGTCGCGATCCAGGAGAAGATCTTCACGCCCGTCGGAACGGCGATGACCATGGTCGCGAAGACGAAGTAGGACTGCGTCTGGAGCGACAGGCCGACCGTGTACATGTGGTGCGCCCACACGACGAAGCCGACGACGCCGATCGCGACCATCGCATAGGCCATCGCGAGGTAGCCGAAGACGGGCTTCCTCGAGAACGTGGCGATGATGTGCGAGACGATGCCGAAGGCCGGCAGGATCATGATGTACACTTCGGGGTGGCCGAAGAACCAGAACAGGTGCTGGTAGAGGATCGGGTCGCCGCCGCCGGCCGGATCGAAGAAGGTCGTGCCGAAGTTGCGGTCGGTGAGCAGCATGGTGATCGCGCCGGCGAGAACCGGGAGCGAGAGCAGCAGCAGGAAGGCGGTGACGAGCTCGGCCCAGGCGAAAAGCGGCATCTTGTGCAGCGTCATGCCGGGGGCGCGCATGTTGAGGATCGTGGTGATGAAGTTGATCGCCCCGAGGATCGAGCCCGCGCCGGACAGGTGCAGGGCGAAGATCGCGAAGTCGACGGCCGGGCCCGGATGGCCCGCGGTCGAGAGCGGGGGATAGACCGTCCAGCCCGTGCCGGCGCCCGAGGCACCCGGCGCGCCCTCGACGAAGAGCGAGCAGAGCAGGCTCGCGAAGCCCGCCACGGTCAGCCAGAAGGAGATGTTGTTCATGCGCGGGAACGCCATGTCCGGCGCGCCGATCATGAGGGGCACGAACCAGTTGCCGAAGCCGCCGATCAGGGCGGGCATCACCATGAAGAACACCATGATGAGGCCGTGGCCGGTGACGAAGACGTTATAGGTCTGCGGGTTGGAGAAGTACTGGAGGCCGGGAGCCTCCATCTCCATGCGGATGCCGAAGGACAGGAACGCGCCGATGATGCCCGCCGAGAAGGCGAAGAGCAGGTAGAGCGTGCCGATGTCCTTGTGGTTCGTGGACAGGAACCAGCGGGCGAAGAAGGACGGCTTGTGGTCGTCGTGGGCGTCGTGCCCTGCATGTGCTGTGGCGGTGGCCATGGATTGAAACCCTACAGCTTCTTGGCGTTTCTCGTGATTCTCGAACCGGAACGACGCCGTCTGGCCGGCGCCGGTCCGGGGTGCCCGCGGCCCTCAGCGGGCGGAGGCGAAGCGGGCGGCGCCGTCGTCGATGCGGGCGTACTTGGTCTTCGCCTCGCTGAGCCACTTGGCGTAGTCCTCGTCGGAGACGACGCGGACGACGATGGGCATGTAGGCGTGGCGGGCGCCGCAGAGCTCGGAGCACTGGCCGTGATAGGTGCCGGCGCGGTCGGCCTTGAACCAGAACTGGTTGAGGCGGCCGGGCACGGCATCGATCTTGAAGCCGAAGGACGGCACCGCCCAGGAATGCAGCACGTCCGTCGACGTGACCTGGACCTTCACGATCTTGTTGACCGGGACGACCATCTCGTTGTCGGCGCCGAGGAGCTTGGGCAGCTTGTCCTCGTCGATATTGGCGTCGAAGGCGAAGCCGCCGCCCTGGTCGGCCGGGTACTCGTAGGACCAGTACCAGGCGTGGCCGATGACCTTCACCAGCACGTCGGCCTTCGGGTCGGAGAGCTGCGTGCGCAGCAGGCGGAACGAGGGGATCGCCACCGCCACGAGGATCAGCACCGGGACGATGGTCCAGGCCACCTCGATGAGGGTGTTGTGGGTGGTCTTGGAGGGGACCGGGTTCCGCTTCTCGCCGAAGCGGTAGATGCACCACAGGATCAGGCCGAGGACGAAGAGCGAGATGCCGAAGGACAGCCAGTGGATGCCCTGCTCGAACAGGTGGATGTCCCGCGCGTTCTCGGTGACGGGCACCTGACGGTCCATCTGCCACGGCTCGGGCTGGCCGATGCCGGCGGCGAGCGCCGCCGAGGACGATACCAAGAGGCCGGCCAGGGCACCGAGCCCTCCCAGCGTCCGATCGCGCATGCGCGCAGCTTCCGCGTGCCTTTCGCCCATCTGCCTCTCGAGGCTCCCCTTCAGCATTCTTGTCTGATCCCGCGTTCCCGCCCGTGACGGACGGCGCGATGTGTTGCCGATTGCCCTGGACATCCGCCGCGGACGGCAGGTTCCGATCGGGCCCTCAGACCACATGGAAGGGAACGGCGCAACCGCAACAGGGTCGCAGACCGCGCTTTCTTGGACAGTTTCCAGGGTTCTCGGCCCGCGGGAGCGGTCTTCGCGGCATCGCGGCGGCGGGGTGAGGATACGGCCGGGGTGAATGCTATATGACGTCCTCATGGATACGGAACGCCGGGACATGAGCGAGACCGGAATCACGCAGGCGACGGAGGCCGCCTTCGGCCTGCCGGCACCTTCCGCGCGGGTGCCGACGCAGGTCGTCGCCTACGATGCGGCGGCGCCCCGCCCCGGCGAGCGGGCGCTCGCCGTCGAGACGCCGGTCAACGTCGTCTACGGCAGCGTGCCCTACGCGGTGATGATGACGACCCCCGCCGATCTCGAGGATTTCGCCTACGGCTTCAGCCTCACCGAAGGCATCGTGGAGGGCGCCGGGGAGATTCGCTCGGCCCGCGTCGAGGCGGGGGAGGGGGGCTTGCGCCTCCTCGTCGAGCTGGCGCCGGGGCGCCTGCGCGAGCATCTCGCCCGCAAGCGCGCCATCAGCGGGCGGACGGGCTGCGGGGTCTGCGGAATCGACGATCTCGCCGCGCTGCCGATCGCGCCGCCCCGCGAGAGCGCGACGCTGACGGTGGGGATGGGCGCGATCGCGGCTGCGCTGGCGGCGCTCTCGCAGGGTCAGGCGCTCAACCGGGAGACGCGCGCGGTGCACGGCGCCGCCTGGGCCGACCGCGACGGCACCCTGGTGGCGCTGCGCGAGGATGTCGGCCGCCACAACGCCCTCGACAAGCTGATCGGCGCCCTGATGCGCGCCGGCACCGACCCGGCGACGGGCTTCCTCGTCATCACCAGCCGCTGCTCGTTCGAGATGGTGGAGAAGGCCGCCCGCTTCGGCGCGGCGGTGGTGGTGGCGATCTCCGCCCCGACCTCGCTGGCGCTGGAGCGCGCGCGGACGCACGGCCTCACGCTCTGCGCCATCGCGCGGGACGACAACCTCACCGTCTTCACGGGCGGGGACAGGCTGATCCTCGCCGGCGGGGGCGGCTGAGCCGCTCCGCCCGGCAGGCGCCTATTCCGTATGCGCGGCGTCGCCCTTCGGCTCGGTGCCCGGCACGATGGTGGCGCCGCCGATGACGCGCACCGGACGCTTCTCCGTGGCGGGATCCTTCCAGGACTCCGCGTCTTTTTTCGCCTCGGCGGTGCGGGTCTCGCCCGGCTTGACCTCGCTCGCCTTCACCTCGGCCGGGGGCGGCTGGACGGAGGCCGGCGTCGGCGGCGAATCCGTCTTCGTCACCTCGGATTTGGCCGCATCCGGTTTTGCAGTGCCGGGCTTGGCGGCGTCGAGCGCCGGAGCGGCGTCCGGCGCCTTCGGCTCCCGGTGGGCGGCCTCGGCCGGCGCGGGCGCCTCCGGGCTCACGCGCGGCGCCACGGGCTTTGCCGGCGGGACGAGCTTCGCGGATTTGCGCGGCGCCTCGGGCTTGCGCCGGGCGTCGGGGTTCACGCCGAGGGGATTCGCCTCCCCCGTCTCCGGGCGGCCCGGCAGGTCGGCCCGGCGCGCGGCGCCCTCCGGGTAGGCAGGCGCGATGCGCGCGGCGGGTCCAGGCGCGACGGGCCGGGGGCCGGGATTGGGAATGTCGGCGGGGGGAATCAGCCGCTCCGCCTGGCGCAGGGGACGCGCGGAATCCGCGTCCTCCTCGGTCCAGCCATAGCCGGGCGAGACCGGCCGGCCGACGCGGATCGGCGGCGGGTAGAGCGGCGCGTCGAGGCGCTGGCGCCCGACGATGTCGCCCTCGTGGGCGTCGACGAACAGGCGCACGCGGCCGCCGTTCGGCGCGAAGGCCTCGACCACGTAGGCGCGACCGTCGAAACGGGGACGGCTCAGGCCGCTGAACCCGCGCTCGGCGAGGCGCCATGCGACGACGCGCGGCGGCAGGATCTCGTCGTCGAAGACGTATTGCGCCCGCGCGGCCCCGGCGCTCGCGGCGATCAGCAGCCCGGCGGCGGCAGCGGCCTTGAGGCGGTTGCGGAAGGTGGTCCGGCGGCTCGCGTCCATGCTGAGGGTTCCGGTTCGCGGGGGGCGGCGGCCGGGGCGGGGCGGGACGGCCGCCCGTCGGTGCCGCGGATGGGCCGTGCCGAAGGACCGCGTCGCTCGCGTATCCTTCGGCGGTCCTGGCGAGGACGTTGCCCCGCATGCCGCTTGTGCTCGGCAAGATCGTGTTAACCGCCGGATTGGGGCGAGATTGCGGGCCGCTCGGGGCGCCCCCGAGGCCCTTGGTTTCGGGGCCGTGTCCGGGGCTGGCACCGATTCACGGCGAGGTTTTCGCGCATGGGTTCCGGGCGGGATTTTTCCGGCACGGTTTTCCCGGACGGTGCGGTACGAGGGCTCTTGCTGGAACGGTTGGAATCTGGCAACGTCAGGCATTAGGACAGTAATGCTGTCTCTTTTCCGCATGGCTCCGGCCGGAGCGGCGAGCGAGTGTTCGACGACATGATCCGCCTGACGTCGAAACGAGAGTCGAAGCCGGCCGCCGCCGAGGCGGCACGGGCCAGCGCCGCCTGACCGACAGGCCGGTGCCGAGCCCGCGGGTCGAGCGGGCGCGTCCTCCAGCGGGCAGCCCCTCGGACCCGACGAGAACGGCCATGGGTCCGGCATCGGTTGATGGCCGGGCATGAAACATGCTCGCATGGCGGGCAGGTCGATCCGGTCTGGTGCCGGACACACGATGGGGACGACGAGCGTGGCCAACCCAATCACCGTGACCGCCCCGGCGCAGCTGCCCGCCACGCGCGACGGCGGCACGCCCATGATCGTGCGGGACCCGGCCCTGCCGATGGCTCAAGGCGCCTACGACCCGGCCCATGAGCGCGATGCCTGCGGCGTCGGCTTCATCGCCGACATGCACGACCGGCGCACCCACGCCATCGTGCAGCAGGGGCTCAACATCCTCGAGAATCTCGACCATCGCGGCGCCGTCGGCGCGGATCCGAAGATGGGCGACGGCTGCGGCATCCTCACCCAGATCCCGCACGCTTTTTTCGCGGAGGAGTGTTCGCGGCTCGGCTTCGAGCTGCCTCCCGTGGGGCATTACGCCATCGGCCAGCTCTTCCTGCCGAAGGACCCGGAGGCGCGCGCCATCATCGAGGGCATCTTCGAGCGCGCGCTGGCCGAGGAGGGCCTGCCGCTGCTCGGCTGGCGTGACGTACCGGTCGACCCCGAGGATCTCGGCAAGGCGGTGAAGGAGACCGAGCCGCATCACCGCCAGATCTTCATCGGCCGCCCGGCGAGCGTGGCCGACGAGGACGCCTTCGAGCGCCGGGTCTACGTCGCCCGCAAGGTCATCTCCAGCCGCATCTACGGCTACGGCGACCAGCGCCTGATGGAGTTCTACCCCGTCTCGGTGTCGAGCCGGACCATCGTCTACAAGGGCATGGTGCTGGTGAGCCAGCTCGGCTCCTACTTCCTCGACCTCAAGGATCAGCGCTACGTCTCGGCGCTCGCGCTCGTGCACCAGCGCTTCGCCACCAACACCTTTCCGACCTGGCGGCTCTCGCACCCCTACCGCTACGTCGCCCATAACGGCGAGATCAACACGCTGCGCGGCAACGTCAACTGGATGGCGGCCCGGCAGGCAAGCGTCGATTCGGAGCTGTTCGGCAACGACATCTCGAAGATCTGGCCGATCTCCTACGAGGGCCAGTCCGACACCGCCTGCTTCGACAATGCCCTCGAGTTCCTCGTGCAGGGCGGCTACCCGCTCGCTCACGCGATGATGATGCTCATCCCGGAGGCCTGGGCCGGCAACCCGCTGATGAGCGAGGAGCGGCGCGCCTTCTACGAGTACCACGCCGCGCTGATGGAGCCCTGGGACGGCCCCGCCGCCGTCTGCTTCACCGACGGCCGCCAGATCGGCGCGACCCTCGACCGCAACGGCCTGCGCCCCGCCCGCTACATCGTCACCGAGGACGGGCTCGTGGTGCTCGCCTCCGAAATGGGCACCCTGCCCATCGAGGACTCGCGCATCGTCCAATCCTGGCGCCTCCAGCCGGGCCGGATGCTGCTCATCGATCTGGTGAAGGGCCGGATCGTCTCCGACGAGGAGATCAAGGAGGAGCTCGCCGCCGCGCACCCCTATGCCGACTGGGTCAAGAACACCCAGATCGTGCTGGAGGACCTCAAGCCCGTCACCGCCCGCGAGACCCGCTCGGACGTTAGCCTGCTCGATCGCCAGCAGGCCTTCGGCTACACCCAGGAGGACCTCAAGCTCCTGATGCAGCCGATGGCCGTCACCGGCCAGGAGGCGGTGGGCTCCATGGGCACCGACACGCCGCTCTCGGCGCTCTCGGACAAGCCGAAGTCGCTCTACACCTACTTCAAGCAGAACTTCGCCCAGGTCACGAACCCGCCCATCGACCCGATCCGCGAGGAGGCCGTGATGAGCCTCGTCTCGTTCATCGGGCCGCGGCCGAACCTGCTCGACATGGAGGGCGCCTCCCGCAAGAAGCGCCTGGAGGTCCGCCAGCCGATCCTGACCAACTCGGATCTCGAGAAGATCCGCTCCATCGGCCATTTCGAGGACCGCTTCGACACCAAGACCCTCGACATGACCTACCCGGCAGAGACGGGGGCTGCGGCCATGGAAGGCGCGCTCGACCGGCTCTGCGACCGGGCCGAGGTGGCGGTGCGCGGCGGCTACAACATCATCATCCTGTCCGACCGGGCGGTCGGGCCGGACCGCATCCCGATCCCGGCGCTGCTCGCCACGGCGGCCGTGCACAACTACCTGATCCGCAAGGGCCTGCGGACCTCGGTCGGCCTCGTGGTCGAATCGGGCGAGCCGCGCGAGGTGCATCACTTCGCCTGCCTCGCCGGCTACGGCGCGGAAGCCGTGAACCCGTATCTCGCCTTCGAGACGCTCGTCGCCATGAAGGACGAGTTCCCGCCGGACCTCGTCGAGGACGAGATCGTCTACCGCTACATCAAGTCCATCGATAAGGGCCTGCTGAAGGTCATGTCCAAGATGGGCATCTCGACCTACCAGTCCTATTGCGGCGCGCAGATCTTCGATGCCATCGGCCTGAACTCGGCCTTCGTCGCGCGCGACTTCTTCGGCACCGCGACCACCGTCGAGGGCGTCGGCATGGCCGAGATCGCCGAGGAGACCGTGCGCCGCCACCGCGACGCCTTCGGCGACGCGCCGATCTACCGGCACGCCCTCGATGTCGGCGGCGAGTACGCCTACCGCCTGCGCGGCGAGGTCCATACCTGGACCCCCGACACCGTCGCGACGCTCCAGCACGCGGTGCGCCTCGGCCTGCCCGAGCGCTACCGGGAATACGCGCGCCTCGTGAACGAGCAGGAGAACCAGCTCAAGACCCTGCGCGGCCTGTTCCGCATCAAGCAGGCGGCCGAGATCGGGCGCGCGCCCGTCGACATCTCCGAGGTCGAGCCGGCCGCCGAGATCGTCAGGCGCTTCGCCACCGGGGCGATGTCATACGGCTCCATCTCGAAGGAGGCGCACGAGACCCTCGCCATCGCGCTGAACTCGTTCGGCGGCCGCTCGAACTCGGGCGAGGGCGGCGAGGAGGTCGAGCGCTTCAAGCCGCTGCCGGACGGGCGCTCCCGCCGCTCCTCGATCAAGCAGGTCGCCTCCGGCCGCTTCGGCGTCACCACCGAGTATCTCGTCAACTCGGACATGATGCAGATCAAGGTGGCGCAGGGGGCCAAGCCCGGCGAGGGCGGCCAGCTCCCCGGCCACAAGGTCGACGCCAAGATCGCCAAGGTCCGCTACGCCACTCCGGGCGTCGGCCTGATCTCGCCGCCGCCCCATCACGACATCTATTCCATCGAGGATCTGGCGCAGCTCATCTTCGATTTGAAGAACGTCAACCCGGCGGCCGACGTGTCGGTGAAGCTCGTCTCGGAGGTCGGCGTCGGCACGGTGGCCACGGGCGTGGCCAAGGCGCGGGCCGACCACATCACCATCTCAGGCTTCGACGGCGGCACCGGCGCGGCGCCGCTGACCTCGCTCAAGCACGCGGGCGGCCCCTGGGAGACCGGGCTTGCCGAGACCCAGCAGACCCTCGTCCTCAACCACCTGCGCGGCCGCGTCGCCTTGCAGGCCGATGGCGGCATCCGCACCGGGCGCGACGTGCTTATCGCGGCGCTGCTCGGGGCCGACCAGTTCGGCTTCTCCACCGCGCCGCTCATCGCGGCCGGCTGCATCATGATGCGCAAGTGCCACCTCAACACCTGTCCCGTGGGCGTCGCCACGCAGGACCCGGTGCTGCGCAAGCGCTTCAAGGGCACGCCCGAGCATGTCGTGAACTACTTCTTCTACGTGGCCGAGGAGGTCCGCGAGCTCATGGCCGCCATGGGCTTCACCCGGCTCGACGAGTTGGTCGGCCGGTCCGACTTCCTCGACAAGGTCGAGGCCATCGCCCACTGGAAGGCGCGCGGGCTCGACTTCTCGAAGCTCTTCCACCGTCCCGATGTCGGGCCGGAGGTGGCGATCCGCCATGTCGAGAGCCAGCACCACCCCATCGACACCGTGCTCGACCGGCGCCTCATCGAGAAGGCGAAGGGCGCCATCGAGGGCGGCGAGCCGGTGGTGGTGCACGACGTCATCAGGAACTCGGACCGCGCCGCCGGCGCCATGCTCTCGGGGATGGTCGCCAAGGCCCACGGGCACGAGGGCCTGCCCGACGACACCATCGTGGTGAAGCTCACCGGCACCGCCGGCCAGAGCTTCGGCGCCTGGGTCGCGGCGGGCGTGACCATCGAGCTCACCGGCCACGGCAACGATTATGTCGGCAAGGGCCTGTCCGGCGGCAAGCTGATCATCCGTCCGAGCGACGCGCTGAAGGCCCCGCCCGACAAGACCATCATGGTCGGCAACACCGTGCTCTACGGGGCCATCGCGGGCGAGTGCTACGTGCGCGGCGCGGCGGGCGAGCGCTTCGCCGTGCGCAACTCCGGCGCGATCACCGTGGTCGAGGGCATGGGCGACCATGGCTGCGAATACATGACCGGCGGCGTGGTGGTGTCCATCGGCGAGACGGGCCGCAACTTCGCGGCGGGCATGTCGGGCGGCATCGCCTATGTGCTCGACGAGGACGGCTCGTTTTCCTCGCGCTGCAACCTCTCCATGGTCGATCTCGAGCCCGTCGAGGAGGAGGACGACCTGATGCGCCGCTTCCACCAGGACGGCGACCTCGAGACCAAGGGCCGCGTCGACATCCTGGCCGACATGTCCGGCCACGACGAGGAGCGGCTGACGCAGCTCATCACCAACCACCTGAAATACACCGGCAGCCCGCGCGCCCAGACGATCCTGGACCAGTGGTCGACCTACCGCACCAAGTTCGTCAAGGTGATGCCCGTCGAGTACCGCCGGGCGCTGCGCGAGATGGAGATGGCGCGCATGCCGGTGGCGGCCGAGTAGGGCGCGCCGAACAGGCGGTCGGAGTTCAGCCCGGCCGCCGCAGAACGTCAAACCGTTGCGGCCGGCAGCAGGATCGTGAGGTCCGCTCGCCCCAGGGACTGATCGATGGGCAAGATCACGGGTTTCCTCGAGTTCGACCGGCAGGAGCAGAAGTATCAGCTCGCCGCGGACCGCGTACGGCACTTCCGCGAGTTCACGCTGCCGCTGGACGAGCACGACCTGAAGAAGCAGGCGGCGCGCTGCATGGATTGCGGCATCCCCTTCTGCCACGGCCCCACCGGCTGCCCGGTGCACAACCAGATCCCGGACTGGAACGAGCTCGTCTACCAGTCCGACTGGCAGGAGGCGGCGCGCAACCTCCACTCCACCAACAACTTCCCCGAGTTCACCGGCCGCGTCTGCCCCGCCCCTTGCGAGGAAGCCTGCACGCTCAACCTCGAGAACCAGCCGGTGGCCATCAAGACCATCGAGCAGGCGATCGCCGACCGCGCCTGGAACATGGGCTGGGTGAAGCCCGAGCCCGCCGAGACCCGCACCGGCAAGCGCGTGGCGGTGGTGGGGTCCGGCCCGGCCGGAATGGCCGCCGCCCAGCAGCTCGCCCGCGTCGGCCATGACGTGCACGTCTTCGAGCGCGAGCCGAAGGCCGGCGGCCTGCTGCGCTACGGCATCCCCGACTTCAAGATGGAGAAGCGCCATATCGACCGGCGCGTGAAGCAGATGGAGGCGGAAGGCGTCGTCTTCCACTACAACCAGAACATCGGCATCACGAAACCCGTGGACGAGCTCACCGCGGAGTTCGACGCCGTGCTCTTCGCCGGCGGCGCCGAGGACCCGCGCAACCCCGCCCTTCCCGGCCAGGACGACCTCGAGGGCGTGCATTACGCCATGCCCTATCTCGTCCAGTCGAACCGGCGCGTCGGCGCCGAGCCCATGAAGGGCAACGGCGAGCTGCCGATCCTAGCCTCGGGCAAGAACGTCGTCGTGATCGGCGGCGGCGACACCGCCTCCGACTGCGTCGGCACCGCCTTCCGGCAGGGCGCCCTCTCGGTGACGCAGCTCGACATCCGGCCGCGCCCGCCCGAGCGGGAGGACAAGCTCGCGGTCTGGCCCTACTGGCCCACCAAGATGCGCACCTCGTCGAGCCAGGCGGAGGGCGCCGAGCGCGAGTTCCAGGCCGCGACGCTGCGCCTCGAGGGCAAGAAGGGCAAGCTCACCGGCGTCGTCTGCGCCCGCGTCGACGCCAAGCGCCAGCCTCTGGAAGGCACCGAGTTCGTGCTGCCGGCCGATCTCGTCTTCCTCGCCATCGGCTTCGCCGGATCGCTGCGCAAGGGCATGCTGGAGCAGTCCGGCGTCGCCCTGGACAAGCGCGCCAACGTCATCGCCAACGAGACCGACTACCGGACCTCGAACGAGAAGATCTACGCGGCCGGCGACATGCGCCGGGGCCAGTCGCTCGTGGTCTGGGCGATCCGCGAGGGCCGGCAGGCCGCCCGCGCCATCGACGAGGCGCTCATGGGCGCCACGGTCCTCCCGCGCTGAAGCGGGATCTCAGCCGGGCGGCCAGCGGAAATCGTCGGCCCGGCCCGGCTGGGGCAGGGGCGCCGCCCCGCGCTGAAGGCTGCGCTCGACGGTGCCGGACGGGTCTGCCTCGAAGGGGCGTCCGCTGGTGAGGATGCCGCCCGGCGAGATCTCCGGGCGCCCCAGCGGCACCACCGGCCCGGCGGCGGGCTTCACCGGCAGCGCCGGAATGCCGGCGGGCTCGGGCAGGCTCGGCAGCATCGCCGTGATCTGGCGGTCGATGGCGGCGGTGTCGTCGAGCTTCGGCGCCCCGCCGAGGCTCGGCCCTGACGGTGCCGCCGAGACGGCGGCGGCGGGCTGCTGCTCCACGGGGTTCGGCGCCGCCGTGCCCATCAGCCGCTTCAGCTCGACATCGGCGAAATGGGCGAGCTTGCGCGCGCCGGCATGGGTGAAATGCACCCCGTCCGAGGTGCGCAGCTTGGCGATCTGGCCTTCGAGGTCGGGGCCGGAAGGCGCGTAGCGGTTGCGATCGTCGGTGAAGCCCGGCCAGACATCGACATAGGTCGCGCCGGCCTTCGTCACGCGCTCACGCGCGATGTCGTTGATGCTGGCGAGCGCCGCCGTCAGCGTCTCGCCGCGCACGGGCGGCGTGCCGACCCAGATCAGCGGGATCTTGCGCTCGGCGAAGACCTTCGCCATCGCGTCGATGCGGGCGGCGTAGATCTCCTTCCATTTCGCGCCGAGGGGCTCGTAGCTCTGGTCGCCCTCGCGGATGGGCTGGCGGTCGTTCACGCCGAGCATCACCAGCGCGTAGCTCACCTTCGGGTTGGCCTTGAGATACTCCTCGGCCGCCTTCGGCCAGTCGACCACGTCGAGGCGCACGAGGCCGCTGTCGCCCTTGGCGCGGTCGATCACGACGACGTCCTGGTTGTCCTCGAAGACGTCGTCGAGACCGCGGCTGAGATGGTCGGCCAGCGAATCGCCGAAGACCGCGATCTGCGTGGTCGGCTCGGTCTTGGCGGCGACGGGCTTGGGCGGCTCCGGCGCGGCGGCCGGTTTCTCGCGGCGCACCCGAGACCGCTGCGAATCCGCCGAGATCGACGGCCGGGGCCGGGGGGGCTGCGCGGGGCGGTAGGTCGGCTGCGGGCGCGGCCGGGGCTCGGCCTGCTGGGGCCGCTCCTCCCAGGGCCAGTAGAACTGGCGAGGCGCCTCCTGCTGCGGCGCATAGCGGCGACCACCGCTTCCATCATCGCGGTAATAGCTGTCGCGGGCGCGGCGGCGCGGGTTGTCGTAGCCGCCGCCGGAGGGCCGGTCGTAGCTGTCCCCCCATTGCGCGGCGGCCGGGGCCGGAGCCGCGAGCCAGCCGGCCACGATCACGGCGGCGAGCAGGACGAGGCCGGACGCGAGCCGGGCTGCAATCCCCTCGCGCGCTCGTGCCAGGCTCAGCTTCATGCCGCTCGACCCGTCTCGTGGATAACCGCTCGCAGCGACCATACAGGAGGGCGCGGCGGCCGTCTAAGGCCGGCCCGAGAGGCGGGCGAGCAGCGCCGGGGTCGCATAGCCGTCCGCGACGAGCCCCTCGCGGATCTGGTAGCGCCGCACCGCCTCGCGGAGCTTCGGGCCGGCCCTGCCGTCCGCCTCGCCGGCATAGAGGTTTTCGCGGGCGAGCCCCGCCTGGAGGGCCTGGAGCCCGGCCTTGTCGAGCCGGGCGGCGGCGCTCGGCCAGGGCGCGGACAGGGCAGGACCGCCCGCCAGCCGGTCGGACAGGTGGCCGATGGCGAGCGCGTAGGAATCCGAGGTGTTGTAGCCCCGGATCACCTCGAAATTCCCGGTGACGAGAAACACCGGGCCGCCGATGCCGCCGGGCAGGAACAGGCTCGCCTCGCCCGCCGCCGGCAGGGCGCCCCCATCGGCGCGCCGCACGCCGCGCGCGGAAAAATCGCCGAGCTGGCCCTTGTAGCGCGTGAGGTCGAAGCCTTCGGGGAGCCGGACCTCGTAGCCCCAGGAATAGGCCGGGTTCCAGCCGAGCGCCTGCATGTAGGCGGCGATGGAGCCGAGCGCGTCGGCGTCCGAGGTCCAGATGTCGCGCCGGCCGTCACCGTCCTGATCGACCGCATGGGCGAGATAGACCGAGGGCAGGAACTGCACCTGCCCCATGGCCCCGGCCCAGGAGCCCTTCATTTTGTCCGGCGCGATGTCGCCGCGCTCCAGGATGACGAGGGCGGCGAGCAGCTCGTCGCGAAACAGGGGGCCCCGATGCCCGGCCTGGGCCAGGGTTGCGAGGGAACGGATGGTGGAGAGCGAGCCGCCGCTCGCGCCGAAATCCGACTCGACGCCCCACAGCGCCAGGATCACCGAGCGCGGAACGCCGGTCTTCGCCTCGATGGCATCGAGGACGCGGGCGAGGGGGGCGCCGCGCGCCCGCCCGCGCGCGATCCGGGAGGCCGAGACCGCGCCGACGAGATAGTCCCAGACCGGGCGCGCGAACTCGCCCTGCCGCCCGATCCGCGCCAGCACGTCCGGGTCGGGACCGGGGATCCCCCGGAACGCCGCATCGAAGGTGTCTCGGGAGACGCCGCGCGCCGCCGCGTCGGGACGCAGCGCCTCGACGAAAGCCGAGAACCCTTCCGAGCGGGCGGCGGCGGGCTTGAGCGCCGGCTTGGGCGCCGCCTGCGCCCCGCAGGGAAGGGCGGCGATCAGGAGCGCGGCAAGGCCGGCGCGGAGCGCGCGCATCGGCTCAGCGCCGGTTGCGCTTGGCGAGTGCATCCTCCCAGGCGAGCGCCTGCCCGACGATCCCTTCGAGGTCGTCGTATTGCGGGCGCCAGCCGAGCTCGTCGCGGATGCGGTCGGCCTTGGCCACGATCCGGGCCGGGTCGCCGGGGCGGCGCGGCGAGAGCCGGACCTCGAAATCCCTGCCCGAGACGCGCTTGACCACGTCGATCACCTCGAGGACCGAGTAGCCGCGCCCGTAGCCGCAGTTCAGCGTCATGCTGGCGCCGCCGCCGCGCAGATGGTCGAGGGCGACGCGGTGGGCCTCGGCGAGGTCGGAGACCTGGATATAGTCGCGCAGGCACGAGCCGTCCGGGGTCGGGTAGTCGGTGCCGTAGACGTCGAGATGCGAGCGCCGGCCGAGCGCGGCCTGCGTCGCGACCTTGATGAGATGCGTCGCGGTCGGGCTCGACTGCCCGCTGCGCCCGCGCGGGTCGGCGCCGGCGACGTTGAAGTAGCGCAGGATCACGTAGCTGAACCCGTGCGCGGCGGCCGCGTCCGCGATCATCCACTCGCTCATCAGCTTCGAGCGGCCGTAGGGGTTGATCGGCGCCAGCGTCAGGTCCTCCGGCACCGGCACGATCTCCGGCTCGCCGTAGACGGCGGCGGTGGAGGAGAAGATGACGTGCCTCACCCCCTCGCGCACGGCGGTCTCGATGAGGGCGCGGGTCTTCACGGTGTTGGCAAGATAGTACCCGAGCGGGTCGGAGACCGAGTCCGGCACCACGATGCGGGCGGCGAAATGCGCCAGCGCATCCACCTTGTGCTCGCGGATCGTCGCCGCGACGAGGGCCTGGTCGGCCACGTCGCCCACCACGAGCCTCACCTCGGGCGGCAGCGCCCAATCGAAGCCGGTCGAGAGATCGTCGAGGACGACCACCTCCTCGTGGCCGGCATCGAGCAGCGCCAGAACCATGTGGCTGCCGATATAGCCGGCGCCCCCCGTGACCAGAACCGCCATCGCTGAAACCATTCCCCCGGCTGCGTGCGCGACCCTACCAAAGAGGGGCGCGGATTTGAGAACAATCGTGCCGTCCTTGACCCGCGCCGGTCTTGCGCTCGGCAGGCATGCGTTATCTTTGGGTCGCCATTCGTTGAGATCCCCTCGCTCGCAACCGGAAATTCGTTCGATGAAACCGATTCGCAAGGCCGTCCTTCCCGTCGCCGGCCTCGGCACCCGCTTCCTGCCCGCCACCAAGGCGGTGCCGAAGGAGATGCTGACGGTGGTCGACCGTCCGGTGGTCCAGCATGTGGTGGACGAGGCGCGCGAGGCGGGGATCGAGCATTTCATCTTCGTCACCGGGCGCGGCAAGGCCGTGATCGAGGACCATTTCGACATCGCCTACGAGCTCGACCGCACCCTTCAGGAGCGCGGCAAGACCGCCGCCTTCGAGGAGTTGAAGAAGGACCTGCCCAAGGCCGGGCAGACCAGCTTCACCCGCCAGCAGGCGCCCCTCGGCCTCGGCCACGCGGTCTGGTGCGCCCGCGAGATCGTCGGCGACGAGCCCTTCGCGGTGCTGCTGCCCGACATGCTGAGCCGGGGCTGCATGGGCCAGATGCTCGAGGCCTATGCCCAGCACGGCGGCAACGTCATCGCCGTCGAGGAGGTGAAGCCCGAGGAGACGCACCAGTACGGCATCGTCTCGGTCGGCGAGACCTTCGGGCAGACCTTCGAGATCACCGGCATGGTCGAGAAGCCCAAGCAGGGCACCGCGCCCTCGAACTTCATCATCTCCGGCCGCTACATCCTCCAGCCCGAGATCTTCTCGATCCTGGAGCGCGGCGAGACCGGCGCCGGCGGCGAGATCCAGCTCACCGACGCCATGATCAAGCTCATGGCCGAGCAGTCCTTCTACGGCATGCGCTACAACGGGCGCACCTACGACACCGGCTCGAAGCTCGGCTTCCTCACCGCCAACCTCGCCTATGCCCTGGAGCGCGAGGAGCTGGCCGGCCCGCTCAAGGCCGAGATCGCCGCGCTGCTCGGCCGGGGCTGACGGGTGGCGAGCGTCGAGGTATAAAAAATACCAGGATGCGCCGGACGCCGGGAGGGCATGCGCGGGACGCGGGCATTTTTCTGCAAAGCCTCTTGCCTTTTGTGCGGCGCACTTTATTTTGTGCATTGCACGGTCGCGATGGCGTCGCGGTCGCGCAGCCCTTCTTGGGCGTTTCCTCCCTAGACTTCGGGCCGCTCCTTCGGGAGTGGCCTTTTTTCTTGGCCGAACGGCCTCGTGCGGCGGGGAGACGGCAAGGGAAACCGGCAAGAAGAGCGGCGAGGAAAACCGGAAAGGGGCGGCTACTCGGCCGCCATGCGGCGCGGGGCGAGTTCGCCGAGATCGCCCGCCACCGCCGCGATCACCTCCCGCAGCAGGTCGATGAGCGTGAAGAAGCCCGGCGTCACCGCGAGGCTCAGCTCGTTCATGTAGAGGGCGCGGTTGATCTCGATCTGGAGCGCGTGGCGGCCGATATTCGGCTCGCCGTAATGCTCGGTGATGAAGCCGCCCGCATAGGGCTTGTTGCGCACCACCCGCAGGCCGCGCCCCTGAAGCTCGACCTCGAAGCGGTCGACCAGCGCCGGGGCGCAGGCAGTGCCGAAGCGATCGCCCAGCACGATGTCGGCCTTCATCTCCTGGTCGCGCCCGAGGCTCGCCGAGGGCATCGAGTGGCAGTCGATGAGCACGGCATGGCCGAACTGGCGGGCGGTGCGCTGGATCAGCCCGCGCAGCACCCGGTGATAGGGCTTGTAGAGCCCCTCGATGCGCGCCACCGCCTCCTCGACGGCGATGCGGCCGGGATAGATCTCCTGCCCATCCGCCACCACCCGCGGCACCGTGCCGAGCCCGCCGGCCACCCGCATGGAGCGGGTGTTGGCGAAGGGCGGAAGCCGCCCGTCGAACATGCGCGGGTCGAGCTCGAAGGGCTCGCGGTTCACGTCGAGGAAGGCACGCGGGAAGTTCGCGCGCATCAGCGGCGCGCCGAGTTCCACCACGGAGGCGAACAGCCGCTCCACATGGGCGTCCTCGGAGCGGCGCAGGGAGAGCGCGTCGAGCCGGGCGGCCTCGAGGAACGCCTTCGGATAGACCGCGCCGGAATGTCCCGTGTTGAACACGAGCGGCAGGGTATGGGCGGCCGGCTCGTCGACGGCGAAGGCCGGGGCGAATCCGTAGGCGTCGGGTAGGTCCGGGATCGGCGACGTCATCGCGTGTCTGGCGACAGCTCGGGCTTGCGCGGCGGCATGGGGGCACATTGGGGCGGCGGCGGGCGCCTGTCCACTGCGGGAACGACGGTTTCGTGACGCTTCTCCGGGCACGTCCGGCTCGCGTGCGGTGCTTGCGCAACGGCCTGTGGGGCGTTCGGCCCGAGGCCCAAATCCTAACGCCTTGTTTACCATCCCCTCCCTTTATGGAATGAACTGACGACTCAAGGGGCTCGGGACGCGTCCGATGAAGATCCTCCTCGCGGAAGACGACAACGACATGCGCCGCTTCCTGGCCAAGGCGCTCCAGAACGCCGGCTACGACGTGCTCTCGTTCGACAACGGCCTCTCGGCCTATAACCGCCTGCGCGAAGAGCCCTTCGAGCTGCTGCTGACCGACATCGTGATGCCGGAGATGGACGGCATCGAGCTGGCCCGCCGGGCCACCGAGCTCGACCCGGACATCAAGGTCATGTTCATCACGGGCTTCGCCGCCGTGGCGCTCAACCCGGATTCGAAGGCCCCCAAGGACGCGAAGGTGCTCTCCAAGCCCTTCCACCTGCGCGATCTCGTCAACGAGGTCGAGAAGCTGCTCGCGGCCTGACGCCCGCGCGGGATTGCCGGTAGGCACCCGAAAGCCGGCGGCTTATAGGGAAGACGTCTCCCGCGAGAGTGCGTCCGTTCCATGCAGCCGGTCACGATCTACACCACCGCGTGGTGCCCCTACTGCTCGGCGGCCAAGAGCCTGCTGAAGGAGAAGGGCGCCGCCTTCACCGAGATCGACGTGGAGCGCGTCGCGGGCGCCCGTCTCGCGATGACGCAGCGCGCGGGCGGCCGCACCAGCGTGCCGCAGATCTTCGTCGGCGACACCCATGTCGGCGGCTGCGACGATCTCTACGCGCTGGATTCGTCCGGCGGACTCGCGCCGCTCCTCGCCGGCACCAAGCCCGCCGCGCATGCCTGACGTCGCTCCCGCAAAGTTCGTCGCCGCCTGCGTGCAGATGCGCTCCGGCCGCGACCCGTCCGCCAACCGCGACGCGGCGGTGGCCGGCATCCGCGAGGCGGCCGCGCGCGGCGCGCGATACGTGCAGACACCGGAGATGACCTCCCTGGTGGAGCGCAGCCGCGACAGCCTGTTCGAGAAGATCACGCCCGAGGGCGAGGACGCGACGCTCGCCGCGATCCGGGAGGTCGCCCGCGAGACGGGGGCGATCGTCCAGATCGGCTCGCTCGCCGTGAGGAACGGCGACAAGGTCGCCAACCGCGCCTTCCTGATCGATGCCGAGGGCGCCATCACCGCGTCCTACGACAAGCTGCATCTCTACGACGTCGACCTGCCGAACGGCGAGCGCTGGCGCGAGTCGGCGACCTACGAGGGCGGTTCCTGCGCCATCGTCGCCGAGACGGCGGTGGCGCCCATCGGCGTCGCCATCTGCTACGACGTGCGCTTCCCGGCGCTGTTCCGGGCGCTCGCCGAGGCCGGCGCTACGGTTCTGACGGCGCCCGCCTGCTTCACCAAGCAGACCGGCGAGGCGCATTGGCACGTGCTGCACCGGGCGCGTGCCATCGAGACCGGCTCCTTCATGATCTCCGCCGCGCAAGGCGGGCATCACGAGGACGGGCGCGACACCTACGGGCACTCGCTCATCGTCGACCCATGGGGCCGCGTGCTCGCCGATGCCGGCGGAGCCGAGCCGAGCGTGATCCTGGCCGAGATCGACCTGTCGCTGGTCGCGGACGCGCGGGCGCGCATCCCCACCCTCCAGAACGCGCGGCCCTTCCGCGTCGAGCGCATCGGGTCGGCGGCCTGACCCGCCGATACCCTCTCCCATGATCCGCTACGCCCTCGCCTGCGGGAACGGCCACGCCTTCGAGAGCTGGTTCCCGTCGAGCGGCTCGTATGACGAGCAGGCGGCACGCGGGCTGGTCTCCTGCCCGCATTGCGGCTCGACGCTGATCGAGAAGCAGGTGATGGCGCCGAGCCTCGGACGCTCCGTCGCGGTGGCGGAGGAAGCACCGGCACCGACGCCCGCTCCCGTCCTCACGGAACCGGAGCGCCGGATGCGGGCGATGCTGCGGGCCGTCCGCGAGCATGTCGAGGCGACGGCCGAGCATGTCGGCCCGCGCTTTCCGGAAGAAGCCCGCAAGATCCATTACGGGGAGACGGACAGCCGGGCGATCTACGGCGAGGCGAGCCCGGACGAAGCCCGCGCCCTCATCGACGAGGGGATCGCGGTGGCCGCCCTGCCGCCGATGCCCGACGACAGGAACTAGCGGCGCAGCGCCGCGACGCCCGCCACCCCGGCCAGCGCCGCCGCGATCAGCGCGTTCCAGCCGGCGAGCGAGATGCCCGCGAAGCGCCAGGCGGCGGCGGTGCAGTCCACCGGGCGGGTGGTCTTCAGCGCGTCGAGGAAATCGCCGACATCGGCGGGGTTCGGACCGCTGCCGCCGCCGCAATCGCTCGGGCCCGGCCAGAAGCCCCATTCGGCGCCGGCGTGATAGACGCCGAGCCCGGCCCCGTAGAGCATCACCAGCGCGATCAGGCCGAGGACGAGCCGCGCGGCGCGTCCGGGCAGGAGGAATGCCAGCGCGGCCAGGGGGATCGAGAGATAATAGGGCACCCGCTCGGTCAGGCAGAGCTTGCACGGCACGTAGCCGAGCCCGTGCTGGAACACGAGGGCGCCCCCCACCGTCAGCGCGGCACCTGCGAGCACGACGAGGGCGGCGCCCTTGCGGCCGGGGATCGGGAGAGCGGCCATCGTCAGAGCACCAGCTTGAACAGCACGAAGCCGAGGACGACCACGGCGACGGAGATCGCGGCGACGACGTTGAGATGCCGGTCGAGCACGCCTCGGATCGAGACGCCGTAGCGCTTGAGCAGCGCCGCCAGCAGGAAGAACCGCGCCCCGCGCGTCACCACCGAGAGCAGCATGAACCAGAACAGGCTGTAATGGGCGAAGCCCGAGGTGATGGTCACGAGCTTGTAGGGGATCGGCGTCAGCCCCTTGAGCAGGATCACCCAATGCCCGTACTGGGCGTAGGATTCCCGGAAGGTCGAGGCGGCCCCGTCGAGCCCGTAGAGCTTGAACAGCCACTGCCCGAGGGAGTCGAACAGCAGCGCGCCGATGGCATAGCCGAGGAGCCCCCCCGCCACCGAGGCCAGCGTCGCGATGGCGGCGTAGTGCCAGGCCCGCTCGGGCCGGCTGACGGTCATCGGCACCAGCATCGCGTCGGGCGGGACCGGGAAGAAGGAGCTCTCGGCGAAGGCCACGGCGGCGAGCGCCCAGGGCGCGGACGGCTTGCCCGCGAGCGCGAGGATCCACTCGTAGAGGCGGCGCAGCATCGATCCGACGGTTCCGGGATGAGGAGGGCGCCCGCCTTTGAGCACAGGCGCGGCGCGGAGGCGAGGCCCGCCCGCAACACCATTGGCCGCAGGCGGCGGGTTCGTCACGCCCTCTGGCCCGCGCCGCCGACCTGTGCCAAGAGGCAAACGGACGCGGGTATGGCGGAATTGGTAGACGCGGGCGACTCAAAATCGCCAGCCGCAAGGCGTGGGGGTTCGATTCCCTCTACCCGCACCAGATAGGCCCGGCGAGGGCCGTCAAGAGGCCGCGCGGGCGCGCAGGGCCTCCATCTCCCCGTAGAGGATCTCCAGGGCCCCGGCGGGGTAGTAGCGGCCGGCGTCGCGCTGCGCGGCCTCCTCGCGGGCGCGCTCCTCGTTCTCCCAGCGCCCGAGCACGGCCCGGTTCGGCATCTCGCGCTTCGGGCGGGCCGTCCAGTAGGAGAACAGGTTGTCCCGCGGATGCCGCTCCAGATGCGCGGCGTCGGCGGCCATGATCCGCTCGATGACCGCCGCGCCCTCGGGCTCGTGCTGCGCCGCGTGGAGGGCGTGGTTCTGATAGAGCAGGGTGTAGGCGATGGAGCCGCCGAGCGGCGTATACTGCTCGAGATCGAAATAACGGCGCAGGCACTCCTCCTGCAACTCGGAATGGACCGCCTCGCTCGGATCGGTGTGCAGCATGACGTGCAGGCTCGGATAGCGGAGCTCGATGCGGAAACGCGGCGGCAGCGTGTTGTTCATCTCGACGATCTTCGACCACATCTCCCAGGAGTACTGGTTGCGGTGCGCGCCCACATAGTCGAACGTCGCGTAGATGCCGTCGCGTCCGAGCATCTGCGCCAGGACGCGGGTCATGCGGTCGATATAGGCGACGTGGTGCATGGCGCCGACATTCACGGCGAGGTCGTAGGTGGCGCCCTGCGCGTCGAAGGCGTTGACGTCGGCGAGCGCGTAGGAGGCCGGCAGGCCGATGGCGGCGGCTTCCTTCGCGGCCTGTTCCAGCAGCTCCGGGCTGATGTCGGAGCCCGAGGCGCGGCGGATGGCGCCGATCCGGAAGAGGTCGCGCTCCACCCAGCCGTTGCCGCAGTTCACGAAGAAGGCGTGATCGAAGGTGCCGTAGGACTGCTTCAGATACCTGAACCAGTCGAGATCCTCGCGCCCGGTGATGAGCGTGTTGTGAATCTGGCAGACGCGGTCGTAGTTGTTCCAGTAAATGGTATTGCCATAATACTCGAACCCTTCCGCGGGTTTCACAGTCCCGGTTTCCGGGCTTTCGCTCATTCTTCCGCTCCGGCCGCAATTGAAAGGCGTGAGGACGCGGAAGCAGCCCTCCCGACCGCTCCGCCCCGACCGCGCGACCATGACAGGACACGCGCCAACCGTCATGCATTCAGCTTTCCCGCGCCGAAATTCAAGTCGCGGCGCGGGACGAGCGGGAATGTCGCATCTCGCGATCCTCGAAAGTCTCGACCCGCGCGGAAATGCTTGAAGGAACCTTGGCCGTCGATTGCCGGGCGGCCGGCGAGACGGTAACGCTACGGCCCGTCCGGGCGCCCGCGCCCGAGGCCGGCCCACGGAGCGAAGTCTGGCGATCATGAGCGGCTGGTCCGAGGGTTACGTCGCCGACATCCCGTACGCGCTGGGATTTTATCGCGAGACGGTGCCCTCCCACATCGCCTTCGCGGCGGCCTGCGTCGGCCGGAGGTTCGCCGCCGATCGCGGGGGGAAGCGCGTGCTGGAGCTTGGCTTCGGCATGGGGCTCGGCTTCGTCATCGCGGCGGCGGCCAATCCCGGCATCCAGTTCGAGGGGGTCGACTTCAACCCGCTGCACGTCGCCCATGCCCGAGGGCTGGTGGAGGCGGCCGATCTCGGCAACATCGCCCTGCGCGAGGCGAGCTTCCAGGAGGTCGCCCGCGAGGCGCGCGAGGGCCAGCACGACGTCGACCTCATCGTGCTGCACGGCATCCTCACCTGGGTCTCGGTGGAGGCGCAGGAGGCGATCGTCGAGATCGCCCGCAAGCGGCTGAAGCCCGGCGGCTTCCTCTACGTGTCCTACAACGCCATGCCCGGCTGGGCCCCCGTGCTGCCGATGCAGCGGCTGATGCACGAGAACGCCAAGCGCGCCGCCGCCCGCTCGGACCTCCAGACCACCTCCGGGCTCGACCTGCTGAAGGCCCTGATCGGCGAGGGCGCCGGGTATTTCCGGGCGAACCCCTCCCTGGAGCAGCGGGTCGAGAAGATGGCCGGTCTCGACCGCTCCTATCTCGCGCACGAATACCTGAACGCCAACTGGTTCATCTTCCACTTCGCCGACGTGGCCGAGATGTTCGGCCACGCCAAGCTCGGCTTCGCCGGCTCGGCGACGCTGATCGAGAACATCGACGCGCTGTCCCTGCCGGAGGGGGCGCGCGCGCGCATCGGCGCCGAGCAGGACCCGGTCTTCAAGGAGACCCTGCGCGACATCGCCTCCAACAAGCAGTTCCGGCGCGATCTCTTCAGCCGGGGCGCGATCCCGCTGACGCCGCCGGAGCACACCGAATACCTCTTCGGCCTGCGCTTCGCCCCGACGGTGGCGCGCACGCGGATGAACTTCAAGTTCCCGAGCCCCATCGGCGACCTCGACGGCAACCCCGAGATCTACGGCGCGGTCTGCGACCTCCTGGCGACGAAGGCCGCGAGCTTCGGCGAGATCGTGGCGCTGCCGGCGTTCAAGCAGGGCGGCATCAACGCCGCCCTCCAGGCCGTCACCCTCCTCGTCCATAGCGGGCAGGTGCAGGCCGTCCCGGCCGGTCCCGCGCCGGAGGTGAAGCCGGCCCAGCGCCTCAACCGGGTGATCGTCGAGCGCATGCTCCAGGGACGGGTCTATTCCTTCCTGGCGGCACCCGCCTGCGGCTCTGGCGTGCAGGTGCAGCACTCGGACCTCCTGATGCTCGCGGCCGTCACCGCGGCCAAGCAGGACACGCCGGAGGGCATTGCCCAGTCCGTCGCTCAGACGATGCAACGGCTCGGCATCAACTGGATGAAGGACGGCAAGCCGATCACCGACGCCGCCGCGCGCCTCGCCGCCATCACCGCCGAGGCGGCGGTGTTCAAGGCGGAGAAGCTGCCGGTCTGGAAGCGCCTCGGCGTGGTCTGAGGCTCGGGCCGCCCCGATCCCTCACTTCGCCTTGATCTCGGCCTTGATCTCGATCGGCTTGACCGGATCGCCCTCCCGGACGAACGGGCCGGCGCGGACCACGACGCGGTCGGCCTCGCCGACGCCGGAGCGGATCTCGGCGTTGTCGCCCGACAGGAGGCCGACGGCGACCTGGCGCGATTCGATGCGGCCGTCGCTGACCACCTGCACGATGGTGGCGTCGGATTCGTACATCACGGCGGAGTAGGGCACGCCGACGCCGCAGCGCTTGGCCACCACCACCACGCCGCGCGCGAAGGTCCCGACGCGGACCTCGCCCCCGGCGAAGAGGCCGATGCGGACCCGGCCGAGCTGCGAGGCGGCGTCGGCCCCCGATTCCACGCGCAGCACCTTGGCCGCCATCTCCGGCAGGCCGAGGGGGCGCACGGTCACGTCCTGGCCGGTGGCGAGCTTCTTGAGATCGGGCAGGGGCACCTCGGCCTGAAGGTCGAAATCGCCGCCGACGACGATCTGGAACAGCGGCCCGAGCCGCGAGGAGGCCGGCATCCCGACGACGGCGCCGCTGCGCAGGAGGATGCCGGAGACCGGCGAGCGCACCGCCACCGAGGTCGCGGCGCCGGAGCCGCCGTCGAGGGGCTGGAGCCGGGCGAGGACCTGTCCGGCCGTGACCTCGTCCAGCGGGCTCGCCAGAACCTGCGTGACCTTGAAGCCCTCGCGCTCGGGCCCGACATCGGCCTGCTGGCGCGGCACCAGCGTGCCCGTGACCTCGACTCGGTCCTCGAAGCACATGCTGCGCGCCCTGGTGACGCTCACAGACAGGACGTCGGCGCGCCCCTCGTCCCCGGCCGCGCGGGCCCCGGACGGACAGGAAAGCGCGAGCGCGGCGAGCGCCGAGGCGAGACGAAGCAGCGGCCGCCTCATGCCCGAACCCCTTCGCCCATCGCGGTCCTCTCGCTCCAAGATGCTGCGTATTCTCACGGCCGTCCGGCGCCCGGACGCCCCTGCCGCGGGGCTGGCTTCTGCCCCATCAGCGCATCGAGCAGGCCCCCGAGGCCGCCCTCGCCGAGCGGGTCGCCGTCCGGCCCCGCATTACCCTGTCCTTGGCCCTGGCCCGGCGAGCCCCTGCCGCCGAGCCCCTGGCCGCCGAGGATGCTGCCGCCGAGCTCCTGGAGCGCGCCGAGGGCGCCCTGCGGGTCGTTCATGACGCCCGAGAAATCCGCCGACACCGCCGGTCCGGTCCAGGGGCCGCTGACATGGACCGGGACGCTCAAGCCCCCGCGGCCGTTGGGGCGGCTGCGCCCCGGCACGGCGAGGGTCGGCTTGAGCTGCATGTCGAGGCTCCTGCCGACGAGGTCGATGCTGCCGGCGCCCTTGGCTTCGAGCAGGTTGGTCTTCAGCGCGAGATCGTCGGTGACGGCCTTCCCGTCCGCGACGCGGAAGGAGCCGCCGAGGCTGCTGAACGCGGTCACGAGCCCGCTGGCGCGCTCGCCGGAGGCGTTGTCCAGGGGGATCAGCCCGGCGAGGCTCGCCACGTCGAGCCCGTCGATGCGCCCGTTCGCCAGACGGATGTCGGCGGCGCCCTTGGCCCCCTTGAGGATGGCGTCGAGGCTGAGCCCCTGCGCCTGCACGTCGATCCGCGCCGTCCCCGTCCCGTCGATGGCGCGCACGCCCGCGAGGTCGGAGAGCAGCGGGGCGGCCCGGATATTGGTGAGCGACAGGCTGACCTGATGCAGCGCGTCCCCTTTGCCGGCCGGCGCCAGGACGTAGCGGGCACGGGCCCCGCCCTCGTAGACGCTCTCGGCGGTGAAGGCCGCGTCGAGGCTGCCGTCCTTCACGGCGATCTTGGCGGCGACGCCCTCGACGCTCATCGGCCCGACGGCGAGGCGCCCGACCGAGAGCGCGGCGGCGGCATCGAAGGTCGCGAACCATTTGGGGTCCGGCACGATGTCCGTCCGCACCGGCACGACGAGCCCCGCCCCGCCCGAGCGCGGCCGGCTGCCGGCTGCGGCATCCGCGTCGGTGAGGGCCAGCGCCTTGAGCCGCAGGTCGAGGCCGAGGCGCGGGCGCGCGCCGCCGTCCTCCACCGAGACGAAGCCGGAGAAGGGCTCGCCGTCGAAGGTGCCCGTCACCCCGTCGAGCTTCAGGCCGCCGGGAAGCTGCACGGCGGTGGCGCCGGCCGCGAGGGTATGGCCGCCCGCCCTCGGCGTCACCGACAGGCGCAACGGGCTGGAGCCGGAGGCCGCGAGGTCGAGCTCCATGGCGGCGGCGTAGTCGCGCCCGTCGAACCCGGCGCGGATCGCCGTGCGGCCGGCATTGGCGCCGAGATCGATGGCGGCGTCGGCCCTGGCCAGGGTGAGGACGAGCACCGTATCGGCGTCGGCCAGCGCCGCATCGGCGCCCTCGAGGGCGATCTTGACGGCCTTGATCCCGTCGAGCGCCCGGCCGGGCTTCGTGCCCGACAGGCGAAGCGCCCCGTTCACGGGCAGGCGCAGGCGCAGATCGTCGATGACGGCGTGGACGGAGCCGGCGGAGGCGTCGAGCAGCAGGGCGAAGGCGCCAGAGAGACGCAACTCCCGGATCGCGGCGGAATAGCCGCCGGGCTCGTCCTTCGTCGCGATGTCGCGCAGGGTCACGTAGGGCATCGGCGACAGGCCGGCGCCGATGCCGCCCGCGACCCGCCAGGTCCGCCCGGTCTCGCGCGAGAGGCGGCTCTCCACCTCCGCGACGATGCGCTGCGACAGGAGCGGCCAGGCCACAGCCCCCGCGACGGCGAGGCCGGCGACGAGGGCACCGGCCACGAGGGTCGCGCGGAGTCTCATGATACGCGCAGGGCCCGAGTCATCGTCGTCATGGCGTCCTGCGGCGGCCGCGTCTGCCGGCCCCCCGGCCGCATGCGTCCGGTTAGACGATGCGGACCCGACTCCGTCAAGCCGAGGGAGCCGCCGGCGCGTGTGCAGTGTTACGCCGTTTCCACAAGCCGAGACCGGCGCGGCTCGTCTTGCCTGTACTCGGGCTCAGGAGCCGAACAACGGCGCCTCGGTATAGGAGAGGTCGCCGAGGCGGGGCGTGTCGAGCCCCTTGGCGTATTTCGGCATGCGCCCGGCGAGGAAGCGGCCGGGCAGTCCGGGCAGCGGAGCGTTGGCGTCGACCATCATCGCGAGCATGCCGCGCCGCGCCAGGAAGCGGCCGAGGGGGCGGGCGAAGCGGGCGAGATCGGCCGTGTCCCGGCAATAGACCACATGCGCGACGGGCACGCGCCCGCCGGCCACGCTCCGGCGCAGGAACAGGAAGGGATGGGCGCGGCCGTCCGCGACGCACCAGACGGGCAGGCAGTCGAAGGGGGCGTGGTCGCGCATCACCGCGAGATCGGCGGGATCGACGGCCACGCCCGCCGGCGGCTCGCCCTCCACCACGCGGACGCGCCGGGGCGCATGGAGGGCGGCGAGGGGCGCGCAGAAGAAGACGCCGTCCGCGTAGCGCCGGAACCCCTGCGCCTCGATGGTCGGGCGGGTATGGCGCTGCGAGGAGATATTGACATAGGTCACGCTCTTGTCGCGCGTGGCGGCGGCGACGAGCAGCGGCGCGTAGCTGCGGAAATCCGGCTCGACATACCAGCTCGACAGGTTGCAGCGGGCCGGCCCGAGCGCCTGCGGCCGGAGGATGGCGAGAAGCACGCCCACCAGCTCACCGGCGGATTCGAGCACGAGGCCCGGCGCCGGAAGGCCGTTGCCGGCGGCATAGGCCGAGAGGAGGGCGAGGACCGCCGCCCAGGAGGCGGCGTCGCGCTGCGGGAAGCCGCGGGCGAGAAGCGCGGAGAGGGGGCCGGCATCGGCATCGGTCATGCGACGGCAGCGCACGCCGGGCCGCTTCGGGGCGGCGGGCAGCGGGACGGGACTGTCCTGCACGGGCACACCGCCGGCGGACGGGTCGTCACGACCGGGCGAGAAATGTCCCACAGTATCCACGTCAGTCCCTTTCCGAGACGGATGACCGCGCGTCGGCGCGTCTCGAAGCCCGACCACGCAACGGCGAAGCCACGGCCCGCAGGTTGCAATCCTCACCCCAGCACAAGCTCAAGTGTCGCATCGCAGGACAGTTCTGTTCCATGACCCGCTCAGACCGGACCGCCTCGCCCCCGCCGCCCGTCCCGCCCCGCACGGGGGAGGACGCGTGATGCGGCTCAAGCCCGGCGGCCTGTCGGCCCGCTTCGCCGTGATCCTGTCCGGCGAGCTGATCCAGAGCCTGTTCCATTTCGCGGTGAACGTCGCGCTCGTGCGCGAGCTCAGCGCGCACGATTACGGGCTGTTCGCCATCGTGTTCACGGTGGGCGGCATCGGCATCACCTATATCCGCTCCATGGTCGCGGTGCCGGCGACGCTCTTTCTCTCGCGCAGCCTCGGCCGCGCGGCGGAACTCGGGCACGACGCCACCTTCGGCGCCGCCGCGACCCTCGTCGCCACGGGGATGGGGGCGCTGGTCGCCGCCTTCCTGGTGCCGGAGCTCGGCACGGGCGCGGCCATGGGCGGCCTGTTCATCGCCCTCTACGCCTTCCGCAGCTATCTGCGGATCGTGCTGCTCGCCCGCGCCTCCTCCCGCATCGCCGGCCTGAGCGACATCGCCTACGCGCTGTCGGGGGCGGTGTTCGGCGGGATCATGCTGCTCGGGCCGGGGGGCGGGGTGACGCTGCTCGACCACGCCTTCCTGGCGCTGGCCTCGGCCCATGCGGTGGGCATCGTGGTCGCCTACGGCGCGCTGCGCCAGCCGGTGCGCCTACGCTTCCGCCCGAGCCTGCGCCGGCGCTACGCCAGCATCTGGCCGACCCTGGTCTGGTCGCTGGTCGGCATCACCTCGACGAACATCCAGGGCCAGGGGCTGACGCTGCTCTTCGCGCTCATCGCCGGCCCGGCGGCCTACGCGCCGATCGCGGCGACGCTGGTGCTGTTCGCGCCCCTGCGCATCCCGACGAACGCGCTCACCAACATGGTGCTTCCCGAGATCACCACGCTGCTCGCCGAGCGCAAGCTCGACCGAGCCCGCCATCTCGTGATCCGCAGCACCGTCATCATCGGGCTCGGCTGCATCGTATACGGGGCCGGCATGTGGCTCTGCCTGCCGGCGATCGAGCACTACCTGTTCAAGGGCCGCTTCCTGCACGAGCCGATGAACCTCATCGGGCTCGGCGTCTGGAGCGTGGTGACGGCCTCCCTGCTCTACGCCATCCCGCGCGCCTTCCTGGAGGCGGCGGCGGCCTTCCGGGCGATCGCCTACGGCGCGATCGTCAGCGCCGGGCTCGGCTTCGCGGTGATGATCCCGATCCTGATGACGACCCTGCCGGCCTATGCGCTGATCGGCCTGCTCGTCTCGGAGATGGTGACGGCGGTGTGGTGCGCGCGCGCCTTCGCCATCCGCTCCCTCGGCGCCGGGCTGCCCGCCGCCTCGCCGATGGAGGCCGCGCGCGTCGACGTCGACCCGCTGCCGGCCGGCACCCGTGGCTGAGCCCGTCCGTCCCGCCTCAGGGCGCGGCGGCCGGGAGCGGCCGGGCCGCCGCCGGAGCGGCCCCGTCGCGCACCGCCGTCAGCATCGCGACGATGCCCTCGGCGGCGGCGGATTCGGCGAAGACCGTCTCGTAGCGGGCGCGGGCGGCGGCGGGGTAGGCGGCCCAGGCCGCCGGCTCCGTGACGATGCGCGCCAGCGCCTCGCTCAAGGCGTCGGCGCGTCCCGGCGGCACGATCCAGCCGGAACGCCCGTCCTCGACGATCTCGGTGAGGCCGCCGATATTCGAGACCAGCGCCGGGATGCCGTGGGCCAGCGCCTCGATGGCGACGCGGCCGAGGGATTCGGGCAGTTGCGAGGGCACCGTCACGACATCGGCCCAGCGGTAGAGCGGGGAAGGGTCGTCCACGAAGGGCGACAGGCTCACCACCGACCCGAGCCCGGCCGAGGCGACCTGCTCGGCCAGCGCCCGCTCGCGCGCCTCGTCCTCGAAGGCGCTGCCGACGATGCGCACCTCCAGGCGGGCCTTCACCTCCGGCGGCAGGAGGCGGATCGCCTCCACCAGCACGTCCTGACCCTTGATGCGGCTGATCCGGCCGAGCATCAGCAGGCGCAGCGGGCGCGAGCCGTCATAGCGCGCGGCGTTCGGGCGCTCCGGTCCGGCGATGCCGTTATAGACGACCCGCGAGCGGATCGTCTCCGGCAGGCCGTAGGCGCGCTTCGTCGCGTTGGAGTTGAAGATGATCGCCGCCCCGCTCCAGCGGATCAGCGTGCGCAGCACCGCACGGGTGGCGCCTTCCGGGATCTCGTGCACATGCAGCAGCACGCGGCCGGGGCAGAGCCGCGCCGCGAGCAGGTAGTCGGCCACCACGGTGGTGTTGACATAGGTGAGGTCGCTCGCCCGGATGCGGCGCAGGGCGCGCCCCATCGCGAAGGGCAGGCGCAGCATGCCGAGGGTGGCGAGCCTCGGCAGCTCGCGCCGGCGCAGGATCCAGAGCGGCTCGAACACGATCCGCGAGGGGGCGCTCCCGAGCTCGGCCACGATCGGCCCGTCGCGCGGCAGCACCACGTCGATCTCGGCCTCGGGGAAGGCCGCCCGGATCACGCGGACCGATTCGCAGAAGCTGCGGTCGGAGCCGTAGAGCTCGTAGCCCTGGTGGACGCAGGTGATGCGCCTCATCGCTGCGCTCCTTCCGCGCGTCCGCCGTCCCGCCCGTCCTACCGGGCAAACGTGAAGGCGCCGCTAAGCCGGCGGCCGGGGGTCGGTAGAGCGCAGCGCGCGCCGATCCGCGCGGATGTCGTAGGCTGCGTTGAAGCTCCCGTAACCCGGACGGCGTATGACAACCGCCCTGCGCGCGCATGAAGGATGACACGGTGTCGGAAGCGAAACCCACGGTCCTGATCCTCGGGACGCGCGGAATCCCGGCCTCGCATGGCGGGTTCGAGACCTTCGCGGAGAAGCTCGCCCTGCATCTCGCCGGGCGCGGCTGGAACGTCGGCGTCTACTGCCAGAAGGACGTGGAGGCGGTCGGCCAGCGCATCTCCTCGTCGCGCTGGAACGGCATCGAGCTCATCACCATCGAGGTCGTCGACAGGGGCCCGGTCTCGACCCTCGAGTTCGACTGGCTCTGCACCGCCGACGCCGCCAAGCGGGACGGGGTCTGCCTCGTGCTCGGCTATAACGGCGCGATCTTCCTGCCCTGGCTGCGCCTCGCCGGCCGGCCGATCCTGACCAACATGGACGGGATCGAGTGGAAGCGGCCGAAATGGTCGATGCCGGTGCGCGCCTGGTTCTGGCTGAACGAGTGGATCGCGGCCTGGTCGTCGCACCGGCTCGTGGCCGACCATCCGGCCATCGCCGACCACCTCGCCACGCGGCGCCCGCGCAGGGCCATCGTCACGATCCCCTATGGCGGCGATCCGGTCGGCACCCCCGATCCGGCGCTGGTCGAGGCCATGGGCCTGACGCCGGACCGCTACCTCATCTCGATCGCCCGCATCGAGCCCGACAACAACATCCTCAGCTTCGTGGAAGCATTCTCGCGCAAACCGCGCGGCATGACGCTCGTGGTGCTCGGCGAGCTGGCCCTGAACCGTCCCTATCACCGCAAGGTCAAGGACGCCGCGAGCGACGAGGTGATCTTCCCCGGCGCGATCTACGATTCGGCGCTGGTGAAGGCGCTGCGCTACCATGCCCGCGCCTATTGCCACGGGCATACGGTGGGCGGCACCAACCCGTCGCTGGTGGAATCGCTCTGGGCCGGCAACGCCGTCATCGCCCACGACAACGCCTTCAACCGCGGCACGGCGGGGGAGGGGCAGCTCTACTTCTCCGACGTCGCGACCTGCGAGGCGCATATCGCGTCCGTGATCGACGGCGAGGCGGTCGTCGCCGGAGCCCGCGAGGCGGCGCGCGCGCAGGCGCTGCGCTTCGACTGGCCCTCCATCCTCGGGCGCTACGAGAGCGAGATCCGGGCGCTCGGAGGCCACAGCCCCGCGATCGCCGCCGATCCCGAGATGGGCCGCCTGTCCGGCGGCGTGCCGACCCGCATCGGCTGACCGCGAAGGCCGTGACCGAGCCCCACCGCCGCGCCCTGATCCTCGGCGGCCTCGCCGCCTCGCTCGCCGCCCCGGCAAGAGCGGCGGAGGCTCCGGCGCCGATGGCGCTGAAGCGCGGCATCAACGTCTGGCCCTGGTTCTCCCTGACCCGCGAGCTGCCGGCGCCGCGCCGGGACTACGACTGGCCGCCCTTCCAGACCGACAGGCCGGTGCCCACCGCCGCCGACATCCGGCAGCTCGCGGCGGCCGGGTTCGACTTCGTGCGCCTGCCCCTCGACCCCGGCCCGTTCCTGGCCTTCTCCGGCGCGCAGCGGGAGATCCTGCTGGGCGAGGTCGGCACCGCCGTCGACACGGTGCTGGCCACGGGGATGAGCGTCGTCCTCAACCTCCAGGGCAACGCCGCGACCCACTACTACACGCCGCAGAATCTCTACGGCTCCGAGCGGGCGCCGCTGCTCGCGCCCTTCCGCGCCCTCGTCGCCACCTTCGCGAAACGCTTCGGGACCCGCGCGCCCGGCCGCATCGCCCTCGAGCCGGTGAACGAGCCGCCCCAATCCTGCGGCGCGGGAAGCTGGGAGCGCATCCAGCACGGCCTCCTCGACGCGGCCCGCAAGGAGGCGCCGGGGCTGACGCTGATCGCCACGGGGGCCTGCGGCAGCATGGTCTCGGGGCTCGCCGCCCTCGACCCGACGCCGCTGAAGACGCTGGCGCCGCTGCTCTTCACCTTCCACTGCTACGAGCCCTACCTGTTCACGCATCAGGGCGCGCCCTGGGTGAACGAGCCCGTCTACCGCTCGCTGACCGGGGTGCCCTGGCCGGGCGCGAAGGGCACGCTGGAGGAGACGCTGTCGCGGGTCCGGGCCCGGATGCGGGCGGACACGGAGCGGACCGAGGCCGAGAAGAAAGCGGCCTACGCGACGACGCAGGCCAAGCTCGCCGAGTATTTCGCGGCCGCCCCCGACCGGGGCTTCATCGACCGCGTCTTCGCGCCGGTCCTGGCCTGGGCCGACATCTACGCGATCGCGCCCAAGCACATCCTGCTGGGCGAGTTCGGGGCGCTCAAGACCGACGCGCGCTACACCGCCTCCGACGCCCCCGACCGGGCCCGCTACCTCAAGGACATGCGGGAAGCCGCCGAGGCCGCCGGCTTCCCGTGGGCGCTCCACAACCTGTTCGACGGCTTAGGGATCATGGACGAGGCGAGCCGGCGCCTCGACCCCGCGATCATCGCCGCGCTCGGCTTGACGCTGCCGCCCTGATCCGGCTCTCCACGGCGGGCCGGTAGAGCACCAGCAGCATCAGCGCGAACTTCGCCAGCATGGTGGTCTTGCCCCCTAAGCTCTCGAAGCCGTTCACCAGGATCACGAAGGCGATGATCGGCAGCGCCAGCCCCGGCCGGCACGCCTTCGCCACCTCGCGCAGGAACAGCGTGATCGCGACGATCTCGACGCCGGTCATGAAGGCGCCGTGGTAGAGCACGTTGTGGATGATCGGGTTCTCGATGCCCCATTCGAGCCCCTCGATCCGGCGCAGGGACTCGACCAGTTGCAGGTCCGGCCCGACGACGATGTCCCCCAGCGTCAGCCGGTCGAAGATCGAGAACATGCCGACGCGGGCGGCGGCGCTGCCGCCGTCCGACACGAACCGGGCCATCAGCGCGTCGAAGAACCCCGTCGCGGCGAGCGCCCCGATGCCGATGGGCACCAGCGTGACGAGGAAGACCAGCGCCGCCGCCCCGAGGATCGGGATGCGGCCCGAGATCAGGGTCCGGTGGAGCGGGATGAAGGCGTAGGCTGCCCCGAAGACGAGCGCGATCACCGTCGCCGAGCGTCCGCCGAAGGTCACGAGCGCCACGAGCTGCACCCCGATCATGGCGATGCGCTTCACGGGGGAGAGCGTGCCGCCGCCGGTGACGAGCATCAGCACGTAGCAGGCCGTCATGGTGGCGTTGGCGAGCGGATGGCCCTGGAGCGCGGCCGAGCGGGTGTCGGTCTCGAAGACCTGGCCGTCGAGGCGGAAGGGGAAGAAGCGCTGCCCGGAGGCGAGTTCCACCAGGCCGAGCACGGCGTTGGCGAGCATCACCGCATGGACCAGCCATTCGAGCCGCCGCATGGTGGGCGCGTCGCGGTCCGCCATCAGGACGATCACGAGGCCGGGCAGCACGAAGGTGTCGATGGAGCCCGCGAGCCCGGCGCCCCCGCGCGCCGCGATCAGCAGCAGCAGGACGACGCCGCAGGCCGCGATCAGCACGCTCGCCGGATGCGTCCTCACCGCTCGGGCCGCGTAGGCGACGGGGTTGCCGGCGCGCAGCATGACCCAGCCGAGCAGCAGGACCGCGAGATAGGTCGAGGGGTGGATCTTCTGCGGCGCGGAGCCGGTCAGGCCCTCGTAGTTCAGGCCGATCGTCCAGAGCATGCCGCCCGAGACGCCGAGCACCAGCACCGCGAGCAGGTAGAGCCCGAGCGTCTCGATCCGGGAGGCGAGGCCCGAGCGCCGGGGCGCGGCGCGGGAGAAGGGCACCTCCCCCCGCAGGCCGGCGCCCAGGCTCACGCGGCGGCCCGTCCGTCGACGAGCAGCGAGGCCGAGACCGGCCGGGCCAGGGCGACGGCGGCGTCGACGATGCTGAGGAGGTCCCGCTGGCGGGTCTGGCCGTTGCGGACCACCACCACCAGCCGGTCGGCGGCCGCCGCGATCGGGCCGATGCGCAGGTTCTCGGACAGCGTGCCGCCGTTGACGAGGATCAGGTCGAAGCGGCTCTTCACGGCGAGCAGGAAGCGCTCGACGTTCTCGTGCTGGAGCGCGTCGCGCAGGGGCTTGCCGGTCCGGCCGAGCCCGAGCCGGCGGGCGCCGGTCACGGGGTCCTGGGTCGAGACGGCGTGCAGGCTCTCCTCGCCGCGCAGGATGTCGAGCAGGCCGCCGTCGCGCGGGTCGGCGCCGCGCATATCGGCGTCGATGACGAGCACCCGGTCGCCCCGCGCCACGGCGACGGCGGCGAGCAGGTCGATGGCGCTGCGGCGGTCGGCGGCGTCGGCCGAGCCGGAGGTGACGACGACGCTCAGCGAGCGGCTCTCATGCGCCCCGCGCCGGCCGCCGGAGAGATGGTCGAGGGCGAAGCTCGCCGCCGTCGCGCTGCTGCCGTCCGCCGGGCGGCGCAGACGCGGCAGCATCGCCACCACGGGGGCGTGCGAGAGCCGTTCGAGCTGGTTGCGCGAGAGCACGGTGGGCTCGACATATTCCTTCATCAGCGCAAGGCCGACGCCGAGGCCGGCGCCGCTGGCAAGCGCCGCCATGATGATGAAGAACCGCGGCGGCCAGCTCCGATCCTGCGGCGGCTGGGCCCAGGAGATGACGCGGGCGTTGGTGGTGTCGACGCCGGCCTGCTCCTTGATCTCGCGGGAGCGCAGCAGGAAGCTGTTGTAGACGGCCCGGCTCGCCTCGACCTCGCGCTCCAGCTCACGCAGGCGCACGGTCGATTTCGCGGTGACGGCGGAGACCTTCTGGAGGCGCTCCAGTTCGGCTGCCGCGGTGGCCTCGTTCGCCTGGGCGCGCTGGTACTCGGTCTGCGCGGCCTCCGCGATGCGGTTGAGCTCGGCGTCGATCAGGCGCTTGACGTCGGCCATCTGGGTGCGCGTCGCCGCGATGAAGGGATGGCGCTCGCCCAGATTGGTGCGCAGGTCCGCTTCCTTGCTGGCGAGCTCGGCGTATTGCGAGCGCAGGCGCTCGATCACCGTCGACTGGATCGCCTCCGGCGTGGCGCCCGACATTGCCCGGCCGCGCGCGTCGCGGATGCCCTGGAGGCGCGCCTTGGCCTCGGCGGTGCGGCCGCGCGCCGCCACCAGCCGGGCGTTCGATTCGGTGAGCTGCTGCTCGCCCACGAGCCGGCCGCTCGACGAGATCAGGCCGTTCTCGGCCTTGAAGGCCTCGAGCTTGTCGTCGGCCTTGTTGACGGCGGTGCGCAGGTCGTCGAGCCGGGCGCGCAGGTCGCCCGAGGCGCGGTCGGCGGCCTGGGCGCGCGCGCTCGTCTGGTCGGCGAGATAGGCCTTGGCGATGGCGTTGACGATGCGGGCCGACTTGTCCGGGTTCTTGGTGGTGACGATCACGTCGATCACGAAGACCTTGTCGGCGCGCTTCACCGCGAGCTTGCGGCGGAGCGCATCGAGGGCGCGCTGCTGCGGGTCGACGCCGGGGGCGCCCGCGTCGCCGAACAGCCTGGCGCGGAGGGAGCGGACCGTGCTCGCCACGAGCCCGTCGGCCGGCGCCCCGAATTCCGGATCGGTCGCCAGCCCGGTCTCGGCCACGGCACGCCCGAGCACGGCCTCCGACTCGATGACGCGGACCTGGCTCTCCACCTGCGTGACGCCGCCGTCCGGCGAGAGCGCACCGGGATTGACGTCGTTGGTCACGACCTGGCGGTCGCGCGGGTCGACGAGGATCTGCGAGACGGCCGTGTAGAGCGAGGGCGTCAGGACGGCGTAGAGGGTGGCGAGCAGACCGAGCAGCGCCGCCGTCCCGAGGATCAGGGCGCGCCGGCGCAGGAGGATGCGGCCGAGATCGGCGACGTCGGCGGTGGTATCGGTCGAGCCGGAATGGAACGGCTCCGCTCCGGGCGGCTCCATCCAGTTGGCGACGGCGATGGGTCTGTCGATCTGTGTCACGCCTGACCATCGTTGTTTCAGGGTGGGTCATCGGGACGACCCTCTCCCCGTACACTGCAAGAGACGCACGCGATGCCGGCGACAGCCTGTCCCGCGCAGTAGCGGACCCGCGACTAGTGTGTCACCAACTCCAACGCAGCCTTCTCGACACTGTGCGTAACACGACAATGGGCAAGTTCCGGTTACGCGGCGGAGAGCCCCCGCGAATAAACGCTCGTTATCCTTTGTCGATTCTATAGAAGCGTGACGGTGAACGGCGGGTCGGACGCGCCGGGAAACGCCGCCGGGGGGTGGGGCAGGATGCGGGTCAGGGTTCGTCTCGACGGGAGCAGGCCACGGCGCTGGCACGTCCTGCTTCTCGACCGGATCGCGCGGCGGGACGGCACCACCGTCGAGGTCGATGCGCGCCCCGGCCCCGCCGGCTGGCCCGACAACGCGGACCTGCTCTTCTCGCTGGAGGCCCTGCTGGCGCGGGTGCCGCGCGTCAACGCCGCCGCCCCCGCCGAGGACGGGGCGCTCGCCGCCCATGCCGGACACGCGCAGGGACGGCCCGACCTGATCCTCGACCTCTGCGGAGACGTCCCGGAGGACGCCGCCGACAGGGTCGCGCGGCTGACCTTCGACGGCGGCGCGGGCGAGCCCGCCCTTCTGGCCAGCCTTCTCGCCGGCAAGACGCCCGTCGTCGCCTTCGTGGAGGGAGGGCGCGTCCTCGCCTCCGGCCGGGTCGGCACCGAGCGGCGCGGGCTGGTGCTGCCCTCCTTCTGCGATGCGCTGATCCGGGCCCTCGCGTTCCTGCCGGCCGTCCTCGCGGGCACCCCCGGCACCGGAGCCGGCGCCGTGTTGCCGGCGGCGGCAGCGGTTCCCGTCCTGTCGTCCCACGGGGTCGGACGCTACGGGGCGAAGCTCGCCGCCCGCTTCGTGATGCAGCGCCTCTATCACCTCTGCTACCACGCCCCCCACTGGCGGGTGGGCTGGCGCCGGCTCGACGGGCCGGACCTGATCGACCTGCGCCGCCATCCGGCCTCCGGCTGGACGGACCTGCCCGACGACGGCCTGCGCTTCTACGCCGATCCCTTCCCGATCGAGCGGGACGGCGAGCGCTTCGTGTTCGTGGAGGAATATCCCCACGGCACGGGCAAGGGCGTCATCTCGGCGCTGCGCTTCGGGCCCGAGGGGCCGCGCGGGCGCCCCGAGCCGGTGCTGGAGGAGGCGCACCACCTCTCCTATCCCTTCGTGTTCGCGCGCGAAGGCGCGCTCTGGATGGTGCCCGAGAGCGGGGCCGGGGAGAGCATCGACCTCTACCGCGCCACTGCCTTTCCCGGCGGCTGGGTCAAGGAGGCGACCCTCGTCTCCGGCCTCGTCGCGAGCGACGCGACCCTGCTCGAGCATGGCGGCCTGTGGTGGATGTTCGCCACCGTCTGCGACGCCCGCGCGCAGGCGCCCTATGGCGGCGGCTCCTTCTCGGACGCGCTGCATCTCTGGTCGGCGCCGGATTTCCGGGGGCCCTGGACGCCGCATCCCGCCAACCCGGTCCTCGTCGACATCGCCTCCGCCCGGCCGGCGGGGCGGATCGTGGCGCGGGACGGCAAGCTGATCCGCCCGGTCCAGGACTGCACGCTCGGCTACGGCAATGCCCTGGCGCTGGCGCGCATCGACCGGCTCGACCGGGAAGGCTACGCGCAGACCGTCGAGACCGTGCTGCGCGCCGGCCCGTCCTGGCGCGGCTCGCGCCTCCACACCCTGAACCGCTCGGAGAATTTCGAGTTCATCGACGGCTCGGACCGCGCCCCGCGCATACCGGGCCTGCCGCGCTGAGGCCGCGGCCCGGACGCGCGAAGAGTGAGCCCCGCACCGGGATGTTCGGCCACCCTCCCAGTCGAAAGCGGCGGCATTTCATGCCTTGGCCGCCGTTCTACAGGAGCGATGCATGGGCGATACTGGAATTAGAATGATTCCGATCTAGGAATGTGACGTCTTTGCCTCTTTCAACGCGGTGCGCCGGGGTCTAATCGACCTCCATCATGCGCAACGCCGCTTTCCGCCTCGGCCTCGCCGCCGCCCTCGCCCTGTCGTCCGTCGCGGCGCTCGCGAAGGAGACGCCCATCGGGCCGCATGTCGTGAAGAACGGCGTCGAGGTCGGCGCCGTCTATCTCCAGCCCATCGAGATGGACCCGCCGGGCATGATGCGCGCGGCGGCCGAATCGGACATCCATCTCGAGGCCGACATCCACGCCGCCAAGGACAACGCCAACGGCTTCGCCGAGGGCGACTGGGTGCCCGCGCTGGAGGTGAGCTTCGAGCTGACCAAGCTCGAGGGCGACGCGCCCACGGGCACGAAGATCTCCGGCAGCCTGATGCAGATGGTCGCCAATGACGGGCCGCATTACGGCGACAACGTCAAGCTCGCCGGCCCCGGCCGCTACCGCCTGAAGCTCACCGTGGCGCCCCCCGGCCCGCATTCGCATTTCGGCCGCCACGTCGACAAGGAGACCGGCGTCGCCGAATGGTTCAAGCCCTTCGACCTCGTGCAGGACTTCACCTTCGCCGGCACCGGCAAGAAGGGCGCCTACTGACGTGGGCCTGCGCCGCATCCTTTTCGCGATCGCTGCCGCCCTGGTGCTGCTCGCGGGGCACGCCCCCGCGCGCGCCGACGACATGCCGGTGATCAAGGTCGAGATGCGCGACGGGGTGATCGTCCCCTCGGTCATCGAGGTCCCGGCCAACACCCGCTTCAAGCTGGAGATCACCAATACCGGCACCACGCCGGTGGAGTTCGAGAGCACAGAACTCAAGCGCGAGAAGGCGCTCGCCGCCGGCGCCACCTCGTCCATCGTCTTCCGCACCGTCGATCCGGGCAGCTACGCGGTGTTCGACGACTTCCATCCCGAGGCCAAGGCGACCCTGGTGGCGAAGTAGGGCATGGCCGGCATCGCCGCCCTCGGCGTCCGCGGCGACGCCTGGATCGACGTCCGGCTCGCGCGGGCCGGGGATTGGCTGCGCCGGCACGGCGCCGCCGTCCGCGCCGTGCAGTGGGTCATCGTCGCGGTCTACCTCGTGCTCGTGGCGGTGCCGGCCTTCCTGCCGCTGCCCGAGCGCACGGCGCATATCTGGGACAACCTGACGCTCGCCGCGCAATTCGCCTTCTGGGGCATCTGGTGGCCCTTCGTGCTGGTGAGCATGGTGCTCGTCGGGCGCGTCTGGTGCGGGGTCATGTGCCCAGAGGGCACGCTCACGGAGGTCGCAAGCCGCTGGAGCCTCGGGCGCGCCGTGCCGCGCTGGCTCACCTGGAACGGCTGGCCCTTCCTGGCCTTCGCCGGCACCACGGTCTACGGCCAGATGGTCAGCGTCTACGGCTATCCGAAGCCGGTGCTCGCCGTGCTCGGCGGCTCCACCCTGGCGGCGGTGGTCGTGGGGCTGCTCTACGGCCGCAACAAGCGGGTCTGGTGCCGCTATCTCTGCCCGGTGAACGGCGTCTTCGCGGTTCTTTCCAAGCTCGCCCCGGTCAGCTTCCAGGTCGACGGCGCCGCCTGGGCCTCCTCTCCTAAACCCCCGCGCGAAAAAGCGTTCAACTGCGCGCCGCTCGTGGCGGTGAAGCAGATGAAGGGCTCGGGCGCCTGCCATATGTGCGGGCGGTGCAGCGGCTATCGCGGCGCCGTGCGGCTGGCGCGACGCTCGCCCAACCACGAGATCGTGCATGTGGCCGGCCACGAGCCGAGCCGCGAGCAGACGGTGCTGATCCTGTTCGGCATGAGCGGCCTGGCGGTCGGCGCCTTCCAGTGGTCGTCGAGCCCCTGGTTCATCGCGGCCAAGCAGGCGCTCGCCACCTGGCTGATCGAGCGCGGCGTCTCCTGGCCGCTGGAGACCAGCCTGCCCTGGTTCGTGCTGACCAACTATCCCGAGCACAACGACGTGATGACGCTGCTCGACGGCGTCCTGCTGCTCGCCTACATCGCCGCCGCGACGGTGGCGATCGGGCTGGCGCTGTCGGTCCTCGCCGGTCTCGCGACGCGGGCGCTCGGGCCGTGGTCGGAGGCGCGCTTCCACCACCTCGTGCAGACGCTGATCCCCATCGCCGGCTGCGGCGTCTTCCTCGGGCTCTCGGCGCTCACCGTCACCTTCCTGAAGGGCGAGCGCCTCCCGGTGCCCTACGTCCCCGAGATGCGCGCCGCGCTGCTCGCCGGCGCCACCCTGTGGAGCGGCGTGCTGGCCTGGCAGGTGGCCGGGCTCACCTCCGGCGGCCTGCGCCGGATCGCGGCGACGCTCGCCATCGTCGCGGCGGCGGGGGTGAGCGTGGCGAACTGGGTGCTGCTGTTCTGGATCTGGTGATGCGCGCGCCCGCCCAACCCAAAGGAACCCGCGCATGATCGGCGCCTTCATCATCGCCTTCCGCGAGGTCATCGAGGCCGGGCTCATCGTCGGCATCGTCATGGCCGCGACCCGTGGCATCCCCGGACGCGGCCGCTGGATCGGGCTCGGCCTCGTCGGCGGATTGGCGGGGGCCGCCCTGGTCGCGCTGTTCGCGGAAAAGATCTCCGATGCCTTCGAGGGCACCGGCCAGGACCTGCTCAATGCCGGGGTGCTGATCTTCGCCGTCGCGATGCTGATCTGGCACAACACCTGGATGGCCAAGCACGGCCGCGAGCTCGCAGGCGAGTTGCGCGCGGCCGGCGAGGCGGTGCGCAGCGGCCGGAGCTCGGCCGCCGCGCTTGCCATCGTCGTCGGCGCGGCGATCCTGCGCGAAGGCGCGGAACTCGTCCTCTTCCTCTACGGCCTCGTGGCCTCCGGCGCGTCGAGCACCGAGTTGCAGATCGGGGCGCTGGCCGGCGTCGGCGCGGGGGCACTGCTCTCGGCGGTGAGCTATTTCGGGCTCGCCGCGATCCCGAGCCGCTACGTCTTCTCCGTGACGAGCGCGCTCATCGTGTTCCTGGCGGCGGGGCTGGCGGCGCAGGCGGCGCAGTTCCTGTCGAACGCGGGCGTCGTCACGGTGCTCGACCAGACGCTCTGGAACAGCTCCGCCTGGCTCCCCGAGAACAGCCTGCCGGGCCGCGTCCTCCACGCGCTCGTGGGCTACACCGACCGGCCGAGCGCCTTCCAGGGCCTCGTCTATCTGGCCACCATCGCCGTGATGCTGGTGCTGATGCGAGTCGGCGCCGCGGACAAGCGCCGGAGCGTCCGCACCGCCTGACCGCTCAGCGTGCCGGCCCGCACGGCGCGCCCGTCCCGGCATGCTAGAGCTTGCCGCGCGGCCGCTCGATGCCGCGCAGGGGAGCGATCGGGATGAAGTGGCTCGTCGTCGTCGCGCTGGTCGCGGCTCTGATCTGGCTCGTCGTGACCTATAACGGGCTGGTGGCGCTCCGGCAGCGCGTGGCCCAGGCCTTCGGCGACATCGACGTCCAGTTGAAGCAGCGGCACGACCTCGTGCCGAGCCTGGTGGAGACCGTGAAGGGCTACGCGGCGCATGAGCGCGGCACCCTCGACGCGGTGATCCAGGCCCGCAACGCGGCGCTGGGCGCGCAGGGACCGAACCAGCAGGCGCAGAGCGAGGCGGCCCTTCAGGGCGCCATCGGCCGGCTGGTGGCGCTGGGCGAGGCCTACCCGGACCTGAAGGCCAGCGCCAATTTCCAGGCGCTCCAGGGCGATCTCTCCGACATCGAGAACAAGCTCGCCGCCGCCCGGCGCTTCTTCAACAACACGGTGGCCGAGTACAACGCGGCCATCGCCGCGATCCCGGCCGTCCTCTTCGCCGGGCGCATGGGGTTCACGCCGCACGCCTTCTTCGATGTCGGCGAGACGCAGCGGCAGGCGCTCGACGCGCCGCCCCCGGTCGCGTTCTGAAAGAACGGCCATGCTGCCGGCTTTCGGCCTCTACACCCATGTGAGGGCGAACGAGGTCCGCTCTCGGGTCCTGGTGGCGAGCCTGTTCGGCCTCGTGCTGGTGCTGGCCTACGGGATCGCGCTCGTGATGCGCGGTCTCTCGGGACATCTGCCGGCGGGGATGCGGCCCGGTCTGTCGAGCTACCTGACGGCGGCCGCGCACGACCTGATCTGGCTGGCGCCGCTGAGCTTCGCCGGCGCCTTCCTTTGGCTGTTCGTGGCCTACCACATCCATCAGGCCATCATCGACCGGACGGTGGGCTCGGCGTCGGTGACGCGCGAGGAGGCGCCCCGGCTCTACCGGCTTCTCGAAAACCTCTGCATCTCGCGCGGGCTGCCGATGCCGGCCCTGCGGATCGTCGAGGATCCGGCGCTCAACGCCTTCGCCACCGGCCTCAACCCGCAACAATACGCGGTGACGGTGACGAGCGGGCTGATGGCGGCCCTCGACGACCGCGAGCTGGAAGCCGTGCTCGCCCACGAGCTGACGCATATCCGCAACGACGACGTGCGCACCATGATGATCGCCGTGGTCATCGCCGGCATCTTCGCCTTCGTCGGCGAGATGGCGTTCCGGGGGCCGTTCAGGGCCGGGGGCGGCGGCGACAGGAAGGGCGGGGCGCTGCCGGCGATCATCATCGGCTTCGTGCTGATCGCGCTGGTCTGGCTGCTGTCGCAGCTCATCCGCTTCGCCCTGTCGCGCTCGCGGGAGTACATCGCCGACGCGGGCGCCGTGGAGCTCACCAAGAACCCCGACGCGATGATCACGGCGCTCCTCAAGATCTCCGGCCGGGGGGAGCTGGCGCGCGCGCCGTCCGGCGTCATGGAGCTGTGCGTCGACAACCCGCGCTCGGGGTTCTCCGACCTCCTCGCGACGCATCCCTCCGTGGACGACCGCATCGCCGCGCTGACGCGCTACGCGGGCGGCCGGGCGCCGCTGCCGGTCTAAGGCGGGGCTCAGCGGGAGCCGGCCGCGTCCGTGCCGGCGGCGCCCGCATAGCAGCGGCGCACCGCCGCCCAGAAGGCGGCGACCTCCGCCTCGCCGTAGCGGGACAGCCGCTCCTCGAGCAGCGCCCGGCCTGCCACGGCGTCGGGCTCGCGTTCGACCTGTGCTTCCGTCAGGGCCTTCATGCGTGTCCCCCGCTGTCCTCACGGAAACCGGCGGGGCCGGCTCCCGAGCTTTGAGGGACCAACGCGGATCGACGCGGCGGGTTCTGCGCGATCCCGAGGCAGGCTCAACCGGCGGCCCGCTCCATGGCCCAGAGCCGCACCGCGATCCCCGCCGCCAGCGCGAGCAGGACGGCGTCGAAGGCGGCGACCGCGCTCCAGCCGCCGGCCGACCAGAACCATCCGCCCGCCGATCCCACCAGGCTGGAGCCGAGATAATAGGCGAGGAGGTAGAGCGAGGAGGCGTGCCCCTTGGAGCCCGCCGCGACCCGCCCGACCCAGCCGCTCGCGACGGAATGCGCGATGAAGAACCCCACCGTCACCCCGACGACGCCCGCGAGGATGCCGGGCAGCGAATCGAGCAGCGTCAGCGCGGTTCCCGCCGCCATGGTCAGCACCCCGACGATCAGCACCGGCCCCCGCCCGAGCCGGTCGGCCAGCGAACCCGCCGCCGTCGAGCCGACGATGCCGAACAGGAAAACCGTGAAGATCGCGCTGATCTGGCCCTGTCCCAGCCCGTAGGGCGCGGCCGAGAGCCGGAAGGTCAGGTAGTTGAAGATGCAGACATAGGCGCCGAGCACGAGGAAGCCGACGGCGAAGAGCGGCGGCAGCCCCGGATTGCGCAGATGCTTCAGCCAGGCATCCCGGTGATGGACGAGGGGCACGCCCGAGCGGCGGACGAAGTTGCGCGAGGGCGGCAGCAGGGCGACGAAGCCGAGCGCGGCGATCAGGTCGATCACGCCGAGCGTGCCGAGCGCCACGCGCCAGGACGCGAACTCGGTGAGCAGGCCCATGCCGACGCGGCCCATCATTCCGCCGAAGGCGGTGCCGCCGATATAGAGCCCCATGGCCGCGCCGAGCGCCTTCGGATCGATCTCCTCGGCGAGATAGGCCATGGCGACCGCCGGCACGCCGCCGAGGACGAAGCCTTCCAGCGCGCGCAGGGCCAGCACCGCATGCCAGCTCGGCGAGACGGCGCTGCCGATATGCAGGAGCGCCGCCCCCGTCATCGAGGCGAACATCAGCCCCCGCCGGCTCACCGTCTCCGAGAGCGCCCCGGCGCAGAGGATGGCGAGGGCCAGGAAGCCCGTGGTGAGCGAGAGCGCCAGCGAGCTTTCCGAGGGGCCGATGCCGAACTCGCCGACGAGGCCCGGCAGCAGCGGCTGCACCGCGTAGATCAGCGAGAAGGTCGAGAACCCGGCGAGGAACAGCGCCACGCTGATGCGCCCGTAAGCCGGCGTCCCGCGCTCGACCCAGACGGGAGCCGAGGCGATCGGCCGTGCCTTCGCGGCGGGCGTCCGATCGGAGGGGAGGGCCGGCCGCAGGGCGGCATCGGCGGCGGGGCTGGCGGTGGTCACGGCTGATCCTTCCTGAGGGAGGGCCGCTTCTACCGCGCCGCACGCTATCGCACGTCAGCAATTTACATCGATCAGCTATAGCGCAATGATATAGCTTGCATGGACATCGCCCAGCTCAGAACCTTCGTCCACGTCGCCGAGCTGGGCAGCCTCAGCAAGGCGGCCGGGCGCCTGCGGATCGCGCAGCCAGCGCTGAGCCGGCAGGTCAGGCTGCTGGAGGAGGAGTTGGGCCTGCGCCTGTTCGACAGGCACGGGCGCGGCATGGTCATCACGGAGCCGGGGCGGGACGTGCTTCTGCACGCGCAGCGCGTCCTCGCCGAGCTCGACGAGCTGAAGGCCAGCGCCGCCGGTCCCGACTCGGCCCTGCGCGGCCATGTGGCGGTCGGCGTGCCGCCCACGGTGGCGCATGTGGTGTCGGTGCCGCTGGTGGCCGCCTTCCGCAAGGACCATCCCGGCCTGAAGGTGCAGCTCGTCAGCGGCTACACCGGCTATCTGCTCGACTGGCTCCATCGCGGCGAGATCGACGTCGCCGTGCTCTACGATCCGCGCGCCACCCGCGCCCTGCGCTCGGAGCCGCTGATGCAGGAGAGCCTCTTCCTGATCGGCGCGCCCGAGGCGGGGCTGTCGAGCGAGCGGCCGGTCAGGTTCGCCGACGCCGCGCGCGAGCCGCTGCTGCTGCCGAGCGCCCGGCACGGGCTGCGCAGCATCCTCGACCGCTTCGCGCAGGAAGCGGGCTGCGTGCTCGATGTGCCCGTGGAGACCGACAGCTACACCGCCCTGAAGGATCTGGTGCGGCAGGGCTACGGCCGCACGATCCTGTCGCTCGCCGCGATCCATGACGACGTGGCCGCCGGCCGGCTGACGGCGGCACCGATCGTGGACCCGGCCCCGACGCGCCGGCTCGTTCTCTCATACCCCTCCGACCGGCCGGTCTCGCGGGCGGCGAGGCTCGCCGGCACGCTGCTCACCGACATCCTGGCCGACCATGTCCGGCGCGGGGTCTGGGTCGGGGAGATGCTCACCGGCGCGAGACCGAAGTAAGTTCGCCGTCGTCTTCCGCCGAGGTCGCTCATGTCCGCCCGCAAGCCCGCAATCCTGTTCGTGTGCCTCGGCAACATCTGCCGTTCTCCCCTGGCCGAGGCCGCCTTCCGCGCCGAGGCGGCACGCGCCGGGCTCGACGCGGAGGCCGATTCCGCCGGCACCGGCCATTGGCATGCCGGCGAGCCGCCCGACCGGCGCGCCCAGGCCGTCGCCCGCCGCAACGGAGTCGACATCTCGGGCTTGCGCGCCCGGCAGGTCGAGCGGGCCGATTTCGACCGATTCAGCCATGTCGTCGCGCTCGACCGGGACAACCTCGCGGCGCTGGAGCGGATACGGCCCGAAGGGAGTGCCGAACTCTCGCTCCTCCTCGACCATGTGCCGGGGAGGGCGGGGGAGCCGGTGGCGGACCCGTATTACGGCGGAGACGAGGGCTTCGACCGCACCTGGGCCGACGTCACCGCCGGAGCCCGCGCCCTGGTGTCGAAGCTCGGGCGATGACGCGTTCCGCCGGGAGCGGGCGAAGGCGGGGACGATGTCGTTCAGGCCGAAGGGGCCGGTGCCGTTGACCTGAAGCTCCACCGGCTCGCCCGTGGTCCAGAGCGAATGCGGCATGTCCTGGGGCAGGGAGACGAAGCCGCCGGCCTCGAGCTCCTTGCCGGCCGCCTTGTCGAGCTTCTCCCCGTGCTCGTGGAAGATCGAACCGGAGAGGATCGTGAGCGTCTCGGGCTGGGCGTGCGTATGGGGCGCGATCACGGTATCGGCCGGGAACCTGACGTGGAGGGCCCCGGCTTGGCGGGATCGCACGCGACGAGGCTGATCCGGGTGCCCTTGGGAAGGTTGGACGACCGCGGCCGCTAGACGGCGCTCGCGCCGTCCGGCAGCGTGACCATGCCGGCGTGGCCCGCGTCGGCGATCCAGGCGGTGGCGGTCATCGATATCTTTCTCGGGCGGCTCCCATATCCTCGGCGGCCGGGGCGACCGCTGAGGGCGAGGGAGGCGGTTACTTCGCCTTCTCGGAAATGCCCTTCAGGCCGGCGTCGTAGACGCCGCCGATGACCTCCTGGGCCTTGGCGTCGGGAGCGCCCTTGGCCTTGAAATGGCCGGTCCACGTCACCTTGGAGCCGGCACCGTCCTTCGCCACGGCGATGGTCGAGCTGTAGTCGGACACGGGCAGGGGGCTTTCGACGATCGTGTAGGTGTAGCTCATCGCCTTGTCGTCGCGGGCCTGCTCCTCCTCGAGGATGGTGCCGCCGCCCTTGAGGCTCAGGGTGCGGTGCTTCTTGCCGCCCTTGTCGGACAGGGTGCATTTCTCGACGACGGGGTGCCAGTCGCCGATGCCGCAGAAGCCGCCGATGGTCTTCCAGACCGTCGCGGGCGGCGCGGCGATGGTGGCGGTCTTGGTGACGTCGAGAGCCATCGCCGGGGTCAAGGCCGCGACGGACAGGGCGACGCTCGCGAGAAGGACGGTTTTCATCTGGCGGTTTCCTCCGGCTCGACACCTCATTTCGCGGGCGTCGAGCACATGCGTGTCGCACCAGCCTACACGGCACGAAGCAAGCTGGAATCTCGTCCATATCCACAGCCGATATCGCGCCGCTGCCAGGCGGTCGAACCGGCGCAGTGAAAAAAGCCCCGCGACCGTTGGAGGGCGCGGGGCTCAAGTCGTTGGGACTTCCGCCATGGAAGTGCCGAGGACGACGCAAAGGGCGTGCCTCGGCCCGGCCGGCATCCGATGGCGGACGGAAAAAAAACGAAGCGCGACGGCCGAGCCCGGCGCATGCCAAGCTCCTGGGAGCGGCATGCGCCACGGCCCGCGACTTGCGGCCGGCGGCGCGAGCGCGACGGGGTCGCGCACTCCGTATCGTATCGCGTGTGAGGATGATGATGGCCGGCCGAACCGACAACCTGCGCATCGACGGAGGACGCCTCTGGGCGAGCATCCACGACACGGCCGCCTTCGGGCCCGGCCGGGCCGGGGGCGTCAACCGCCTGACCCTGTCCCCGGCTGACGGCGAGGTCCGCGACTGGTTCCGCGCAGCCTGCGAGGGGGCCGGCCTGTCCGTCGGCACCGACGCGCTCGGCACCCAGTTCGCGCTGCGTCCGGGCCGGAACGCGGCGGCCAAGCCCGTCGCCTTCGGATCGCATCTCGACACCCAGCCGACCGGCGGGCGCTTCGACGGCATCCTGGGCACCCTCGCGGGGCTCGAGGTGATGCGCAGCCTGAACGATGCCGGCATCGAGACCGAGGCGCCCCTGCTCCTCGTCAACTGGACCAACGAGGAGGGCTCGCGCTTCGCCCCCGCGATGATGGCCTCGGCCGCCTATGCCGGCGCCTACACCGTCGAGAACATCCTGTCCCGGCGGGACGCGAACGGCGTCAGCGTGGCGGAGGCGCTCGCCGCCATCGGCTGCGCGGGCGGGGAGCCGGTCGGCGCGCGCGAGATCGGCGCCTTCGTCGAATTGCATATCGAGCAGGGCCCGATCCTGGAGGCGGAAGGCAAGACCATCGGCGTGGTCGAGGGCGGGCAGGGCATCGCCTGGTTCGACGGCACCGTCACCGGGTTCGAGAGCCATGCCGGGACGACGCCGATGACGCGCCGCAGGGACGCGCTGCTGGGATTCGCCGAGATCGCGCTGGAAGCGGAGCGCATCGCCCTCGCGCATGGGCCGAGCGCCGTCGCGACCGTCGGCGAGGCGGTGATCGAGGCGCCCTCGCGCAACGTGGTGCCGGGGGCGCTGCGCTTCACCCTCGACATGCGCGATCCCCACTCGGCGACGCTGGACGCCTTCGAGGCTGAGTTCCGCGAGGCGCTCGCCGCCATCGCCGCGCGCCGGTCGCTGACGGTCGAGCTGACCCGGATCTGGCGCAAGGAGCCGGTGCCGTTCGATCCCGCCATCGTGTCCGCCGTCGAGGCTTCGGCCGGGATGCTCGGCTTCAGCCATCGCCGCATGGTCTCGGGTGCCGGGCACGACGCCTGCAACGTCGCCCTGCGCGCCCCGGCCGGAATGATCTTCGTGCCCTGCCGCGACGGCGTCAGCCACAACGAGGCGGAATGGGCCGAGGAGCACGACTGCACCGCCGGCGCCAACGTCCTGCTCCACACCGTCCTCGCCCTCGCCGGACGCGTGCCCTGACCCTCTGACGAAGGCGGCAAGCTCCCGCCGGGAAGCCGCCGCCCGTCCCGTCAGCCGATGAGGCCGTGTCCGAAGGTGGTGTCGCCGAAGGCGGAGCGTCCCTCGGAGAGGCCGTACTGGAGGTAATGCTGCATCGGGTCGATGCCGGCGGCGGCCACGTCGCGATAGGCGGCGAGATAGGCCGAGCTGTCGAACCCGGTCGCCGGATCGCGGCCCTCGCGCCAGCCGTACTGGTCGTAATGGGCGAGCGGGTTCATGCCGGCGCGGGCCACGTCCGTGTAGGCCGCGAGGTAGGCGCTGGTCTCGAACACCGCGTTCGGGTCGCGGCCCTCGTGCCAGCCGTACTGGTCGTAATGCGAGTGGGCGAAGGCGAAGGCGTCTCCGCCGGCGCCCGCTATCGCCGACGCGGCGCGGGCCACGTCCGGGTTCGACAGGAGGTAGAACTCCGCATCGAAGCCGCCGGCGATGTCGCCGGGCCGGCCGACCGCCTCGTGGATGGCGCGGCCTTCCGACTGTCCGTACTCGAGATAGTGCCGGAGCGGATCGATGCCGGCGGCGCGCACGTCCGCGTTGCGGGCGAGGTAGAACTCGTTGTCGAAGGCGGCACCCGGATCGCGGCCCTCGCGCCAGCCGTGCTGGTCGTAATGCGCGAGCGGGTCGAGGCCCGCCTTGGCGACGTCGAAGTTGGCGGCGAGATAGCCGCGCGTCGAGAAGAAGGCGTCGGGGTCGCGGCCCTCGGCGGCCCCGTATTTCTCGTAATGGGCGTCGGCGTCCATGCCGGAGGCGCGCACGTCCGGGTTGCGGGCGAGGTAGAAGAGGTCGTCGACCAGCGGGTTGCCGTCGTCGAGGACGACGGTCGTGTCCGCGAACTGGATCCGCTCGAAACCGGAGATCCGGTCGCTGCCCTCCGGCCCCGTCACGACGGTGAAGCCGCCGGCCGTCTCGACGCGCACATCCGCCAGCGCCGAGGTGAAGACCAGGGTGTCGGTGCCGCGCCCACCCATCAGAACGTCGTTGCCGGCGCTATTGTAGATCGTGTCGTCGCCCGCGCCCCCGCGCAGGATGTCCGCGTAGGGCGTGCCGCGCAGGGTGTCGTTGCCGTCCGTGCCGGTGATGTTGACGCCGCGCTGGAGCACCGTGTCGGCACGCGCCGCGACGTTCTGGATGCGGGTGTCGCCGGCGGGGGTGGTGTCGGCCGTGCCGTAGGGGGTCGTCGCGTGGAAGGCTGTGAGATACTCGGCGAAGGCGTCCTGCTCGGTGCCCTGCGCCGCGAAGCTCTCGGCGTTGGGCAGCGAGAGCGGCGTGGCGCCGCGCAGGTCGACCCGGTTCTCGCCATAGGCGGGGAGCGGATAGTTGTCGCCGCCGAGCCCCGGCGCCGCCGCCGTGCCGGTGGCCAGGAAGTCCAGGGTGACGGCCCGGAACGAGCGGTTCGGATCGCCGACGAGCTGGCCGTTCTGGACCAGGGTGTCGATCAGGTAGCCCTGGTCGTCGATGATCGCCGCCGAGAGGATGCGCTGGCCCTCGCGGGTGACGTTGCCGTTGGCATCGAGGGTCTGGGCCTGGCGCGTGGCGTCGTAGGAGAAGCTGACCCCGCCGATCTGCGCGAACTGGCCCGGCGTCGCGCCGGGCGCGGCGGCCGCGACGGCGTGCTCGAGCACGCGCTCCAGCTCGGACGCGCTCAGGGTGACGAGGGAGAGGTTGTTGTTGAAGCGCAGCGAGTTGGTGACGTCGAGCTGCGAGATGTCGCCGCTCGCCTTGCCGGCGGAGGCGTTGGCGGCGGGGGGCAGCTCGGCGGTGCCGCCGCCGGCGGTCGAGAACGAGCCGATGGAGTCGCGGATGCCGCCGCCGTTCTTGATGGAGATGGTGACGGAGCGGTCGAACTGCTGCGCGTACCAGAGGTTGGCGTCGGCGGTGAGATCGCCGAGATTGGTCTCCTCGGTGCGGACCTCGCCGCGCCGGCCTTCGAGATAGACGCTCGTGCGTCCGAGGATGTTGCCGTCCTGCTGGCGGATGATGTCGGCGATGCCGGGCGTCTCCTGGACGCCGTCGTTGTTGACGTCGAGCCCCTCGATCACCTCGCGTACGAGGTAGCCGCGGCTGCCCGGCGTGAAGGCGGCGGCGGTCGAGCCGTAGAGCTGCGCCACCGTGGTGTCGTCGACGGCCACCGCCCCGGAGGTCGCCGTCGAGATGGAATCGCGGATGACGTTGCCGGCATCGTCGAAGGTGAGGTTCAGCCGGCCGACATAGGAGTATTCGGAGGCGGTGTTCACCAGGACCAGGGTCTGGCCGCTGGCATTGGTGTAGAACTGCGGGTAGGCGCCCCCCGAGCTGTCGCCGGGCAAGAGCCGGTCGTCGGCATCGGAGAGCAGGGTGTGCGACCCGCCGCCGATCAGCACGTCGACGTTGCGCAGCAGCGGCGCCAGGGCCTGCTCGTTGGCGAGCTGCTGGAGGTGGGTGCCGACGATGACCTTGTTGATGCCGGGATTCGCCGCGAGCACGCGGTCGACCTCGGCGTTGATCTGGTCGGCCAGCAGCCGGATGTTGTCCTGGCCGCTGAAGCCGTCGAGGGTGACGTTGCCCAGCGTCGTCAGCAGCGGCTCGAGCTGGGTGGTCGCGCCGATGAAGGCGATGCGCTCGCCGTTCTCCTCGATGATGGTCGAGCGGGCGATCTTGTCGGCGCCGGTGCCGGTCTGGGTCGAGGTCGGGCCGGTCTGGGCGAAGGTCGCCGCGTCGCCGTCGCGGTGCACGAGGCCGGAGAGCGCCGATTCCCGCGAGAAGTTCAGGTTCACCGAGAGATAGGGGAACTGCGCGCCGACCCAGGTGTCGTCGGCGGCGCCCGCCGCCGAGCCGAGATTGGCGCCGATGATGTTGGCGACCTCGGTCGGGCCGGAATCGAACTCGTGGTTGCCGAAGACGGCGGCCTGGACGCCGACGATGTTCTGGATGGTGATGTCGGCCCGGCCCGGCGAGGCGGTCAGGCGCGTATAGGCGCCGGCGCCCGAGAGCCCGTAGAGCTGGTTGTAGACGCCGTTATAGGTGGCGACCATCTGCGGATCGGCGCCGGCGATGAAGAACGGGCTCGGGATCCAGCCGTCGCCCGTCGACAGGGTGATCGAGTTCGGCGTGGTGTCCTCCAGCCGGTCGACGATGGCCGCGAAATTCGCGGCGCGCTGGGTCGCGAGCAGGCCGCCCTCCCAGTCGGAGGCGTGCAGGATCTGGAGCGTGTACGGCATGGCGGCCCTCGGCTTCGGGTCGATCCGGCCCGGCATCGCCGATCTCGGCCGCCGGTATCCGATCACTGCCCCGCGATCGACGGGCACCGGATTAGGTTCGACACGAAGACAGTCCCGTGACTTGGCCGCAGACAGGGGCGGCCTTTATTTTTGAATCTCTCGGGATGAAGAGGGGTGGCTCGAACGTACTCTTCGGCGCACGCGCCATGGACGGAATAATTTTGCCGCCTGTCCCGGCTATACGAGCTCTATAGCCGAACAACCATCGACGGCGGCAAGCGGGCGGAGCGATGCCCCGCCCACTCGTTGAAAGGTGATTCCCTCACGGGCGCCTGTGGATGGGATCGACCCAGTAGACGCTCTCCGGGCGCTCGGCCGCCGCGACGTCGGGTAGGTTGACGACCACGGCCTCGTTGTCGGAGCGCACCAGCACGCAATGCAGGGGCTCGTCGGTGGAGGCGTTGATCTCCTGATGCGGCACGAAGGGCGGCACGAAGATGAAGTCTCCGGGCCCGGCTTCCGCCACGTATTCGAGCCGTTCGCCCCAGCGCATCCGAGCCCGTCCCGAGACGACGTAGATCACGCTCTCCAGGGCACCGTGATGGTGGACGCCGGTCTTGGCGTCGGGCTCGATCGCCACCGTGCCGGCCCAGATCTTCTGGGCGCCGACGCGGGCGGCGTTGACCGCGGCCTGCCGGAACATGCCGGGCGTCTGGGCGGTGTTGGAGTCGAGCCGGTCGCCGGGGATGACGCGCACGCCGTCGTGCTTCCAGCGCTCGCCGCCGTCATGCGTGTGATCTTGCGCATGACCGTGCGCGTGCTCGTGCCCGTCGTGATGGTGCGTATGGCCGTCGCCGCTATCGTGCATGTCGCCTCCTCCGGCCGCATCATCGCACGGCCGCGAGCGCTTCGGAAAATCCGGGATCGAGGATCGCCTCGGCGCGGGGGGCGCGGGCCTGTGGGATCAGCCCCGCGCGGACATAGAGGTCGATGATGCGCTGCTCGTCGGCGATCACCGCCGCGTCGATCGGCACCGTGCGGTAGCGGGCCCGTCCGAACCAGCGCAGCGGCACCGTCTCGGGCAGGCCGATCAGCTTCGACCAGACGGCGGCGTAAGGGGCCGGATCGTCGAGCGCCCAGGCGCGGGCACGGGTGAGGCGCGCCGCGTAATCGGCGAGCAGCGCGCGCTTCGTCGTCAGCGCGCCGTCGCTCGCCACCGCGAAGCTGAGGCCCGGCGTGATGCCGTTGCCGTCGCGCAGCACGCGCACCAGGCCGGAAAGCTCCGCCGCCGAGGTGTAGGGCTCCCAGGTCGACCAGGCATCGACGGCGCCCGAGGCGAGGGCGAGCTTGGCATCGGCCGGGGGGAGGAACTGGAAGCGCACGCTGTCGGCGGGAAGCCCCGCCTCCTCGAGGGCGGCCAGCACCACCTGATGGCCGATGGAGCCGCGATTGGTGGCGATGCGCTTGCCCTGCAAGTCCCGCACGCTGCGGATCGGCGACGCGGGCGCGACCAGGATCGCGAGCCCGTCCTGCCGGTTGCGGAAGGCCAGGAACGCCTTCACCGGCACCCCGGCCGCGGCGGCGAAGGTGAAGGGCGCGTCGCCCACCCCGCCCGCGTCGATCGCGCCGGCGTTGAGCGCCTCCAGCAGAGGCGCGGCGGCCGGGAACTCGCTCCATTCGAGCTTGTAGGGCAGGTGGTCGAGGACGCCGGCGGCCTCCATCAGGGCGCGGGCGTTGCCGCGCTGGTCGCCGACCCGAAGAACCTCCTCGGCGCGGGCGGGCACGAGAGCGAGGAGAAGGACGGCGAGGGCGGCGAGGCGGCGCATCAGGCGGCCTCCGCCGTGCCGGCGCGGCGGGCGAGCAGATCCTTGAAGGCCGGCAGCAGCGCCCGCCCGTAGAGGAGCGCATCCTCCAGCGGGTCGAAGCCCCGGATGAGGAACGTGCGGACCCCGAGGTCGTGGTAGTCGAGCAGCGCCTCCGCCACCTGCTCGGGCGTGCCGACGAGGGCGGTGGAGTTGCCGGACGCGCCGGTCTCGGCGGCGATGGCCGTGTAGAGCCGCTTGTCGAGCCGCTTGCCCGCCGCCGCCGCCGCGAGCAGCCGGCGGGAGCCCTCGTTCTGCGGCGCGGCCGCCGGCCCGAGCCCCTTCGCCGCGCGCAGCGCCCGCGTTTGGGCCAGGATCTCCTCCGCCCGCGCCCAGGCCCGCTCCTCCGTCTCCGCCAGGATCGGACGGACGGAGAGGCTGAAGCGCGGCGCGCGCCCGTGGCGGGCCGCCTCCGCCCGCACCCGGCCGATCAGCTCGCGGACCTGATCGTGGGTCTCGCCCCAGAGGGCGTAGGTGTCGGCGTGCCGCCCGGCGACCGCGAGCGCGGCGGGGGAGGCGCCCCCGAAATAGACCGGGATCCCCGAGACCGGCGTCACCTCCGAGAAGCCGCCCGCCACCCGGTAATGCGCGCCCGCGTAGTCGAAGGGCGCCGCCGAGGTCCAGGACAGGCGGAGGATGTCGAGAAATTCCCCCGTGCGCGCATAGCGCTCGTCCTTGGTGAGGTGGTCGCCGTCCCTGGCGAGATCGCGGTCGTCGCCGCCGCTGATCGCGTGGATCGCCACGCGCCCGCCGGTGAGCCGGTCCAGGGTCGCGAACTGGCGCGCGGCGACCGTCGGCGCGGTGAAGCCGGTGCGGTGGGCGATCATCAGCCCGATCCGTTCCGTCACCGCCCCGATCTCGGCGGCGAGGAGCAGCGGGTCGGGCGCCGTCGCGTAGAACGCGACGAGCACGCGGTCGAAGCCGCCCCATTCATGGGCCTGGGCGAGGAGCCGCAGGTAGTCGCGGTCGATGGCGGGCCCTTGCGGGTCGCGCGTCTCCGAGACCTCGCGGGGGGCGACGAAGCCGATGAACTCGGTCCGCTCGGGAGGCAGCAGGCTCATGGGATCTCCTTGTGAAGGGTCAGGCGCCGAGGGCGGCCCGGCCGGCGGCGGCCCGCACGGCGTCGCCCTGCGGCCAGTGGATGCGGGCGCAGAGGACGTCCCGCAGATGCCGCTCCAGCGGGTTCTTGCGCGAGAGCGCGGCATTCCCGCAGAGTTCGGCGATGCGCTGCACCGCCTGGATCGCGTTCTCGGTGACGGTGATCTTCACGAAGCCCGACTCGCGCGGATCCGGGGGCCCGTCCGCGTCGGTCTGCGCGGCGAGGCTCGCGACGAGGCGGGCGTTCACCGCGAGCAGGCGAGCCGTCTCGCCGGCCGCCTCCTGAAAGCGCGGCAGGCTCGCCAGCGGCGCGCCGAGGCTGCCGGGCGTCCGCTCGCGCAGGAAGCGGAGGAACCAGCCCTGCGCCGCGCGCGCCACGCCGTCGTAGAGGGCGGCGAGCAGGGCGCAGCTCCAGGCCTGTTGCAGCGCGTCCGGCGCCTGCCAGCCGGCGGGCGGGCGCAGGTCGACGGCGTGGCCGCCGGGGACGGGCACGTCCTCGAAGATCACGTCGTGGCTGCCCGAGGCGCGCAGGCCGAGATGGTCCCAGGTCTCCTCGATCCGCACGCCCGGCGCGCCGAGGGGCACGAGCAGGTTGCCGATCCGGGGCTCGGCCTCGTCGGTGCGCACGAAGACGATGCCGTGGGACAGGGCCGGCGCGCCCGTGGAGTAGATCTTGCGGCCGCTGACGCGCCAACCCTCGCCGTCCCGCCGGGCGAGCGTCGCGGGCAGGCCGCCGCGAGCCGGAGTGCCGAGCTCCGGCTCCACCCGCAGGGCGTTGACGAGGGCGCCATGCGACGCCGCCTCCCGGCCGAGCGCGTCCGAGACGGGGCGCGGCCAGGGCGAGCCGTCCCGGTGGATCAGCCCGTGCTGCAACAGCGTCATCGCCAGGACGAGGGCGGTGGCCGGATCGCCCGCGCCGATGGCCCCGACCACCTCCGCGGCGCGCGCGAGACCCGCGCCGCCGCCGCCGAGCCGGCGCGGCACCGTGAGCGCCAGCAGCCCGGCCCGGTGCAGGGCGGCGACGTTGGCATGCGGGAAGGCGCCGCTGCGGTCGTGCTCGGCCGCGCGGGCGGCGAAACCCTCGGCGAGGATGCGGGCGGGGTCGGGGGGCGGAACGGCGGTGGTCATCGGCACTCGAGGGGAGAGGGCGCCGCGACGTCGACCGGCAACCGTCCCCCAAGGATCGAGCCGGATCGGCACGTCGTCAACGAAGGGGATTTTCGAAGATTGCGCGCGCCGTAGAATATTCTTTGCGTTTATCCATGACGATCCGGGAGAACGGCACCATCATGGATCGATAGCGCGCGATCGGTCATTTTCAGGGGGGTCGGATTTTCACGCATGGATACGCCGCTCGAACGGCCAACGACCGGCCCGATGCGGCCCATCATCTTCCAACGGTCTCTTTCGTACCTCCGCCATCGAGACGAATAAACATTCTTGCGCAGGTAGAGCGCCCGATAAATCTCTCTCCTGCGAGGGACGATATTGAGAATACGCTTTCGTTGACAGCGCGAACTCGCCACTGAACACTGGAAGCCTCTGCTCCGGCAGAGAGTTCTTCCACAACGACGCCGGCAGGCTGCTCGAACCCTCGGGCGGCCTTGCCCGCGCGCTCACCGCGCATCCCCAGGAAGGGCGAGCCCCGGCGCACCGGCCATCTCCATCGGGGCGGGATCCGGGGCATGTCCCGCCAGGCTCGCGAGCGAGGCGCGCCCTGACGGATGCTGCGTGCCGAAGCCGCGCCCCGGCAACAGCACGATGCCGGTCTCGTCGGCGATCCGGAACAGGAGCTCGTTGGGGAAGAAGGACTGCTCCCATTCCGCCGTCGCGAACAGGCCCAGGCGGAAGAAGGCGCGGCGCGGCAGCGGCGCGAGGAAGCTCGGATTGCCGCGCCCGGCATTCAGCATCGCCATGTCCGGCCTTTGTCGGCCTTGCCGGAGGCGAGCTTGATGAGCTCGTCCTTGAGCTCGAAGAGGCTGAGCTTCGCGAACTGGCTGTAGTCGGTCATGGCAGTGCCTCCCATTTCGTTCGACGAACGCGACGACCAGCGGGCCGAGGACGAGGCCGAGCCCGTGGAAGGCGAAATCCGTCTTGTCGCTCGGGACGGGGGCCGGCCCGGACATGGCCGTGTCGTCCTTCAGGTCGAGCTTCACCCCGCCCCGCGTGACGGCGAGCACGTAGATGCCGTGGCGCAGATCGGTGTTCGCGGCGACGATCGCGCCGACGGTATGCCCGACGAAATCCTTGCCGGTGATGGCGATGTCGTGGGTGGCGACGACGAGCTCCATGCCGTCGGAGCCCGCCGATTCCGGGCCGGGCCTGCCGTCCAGGCCGACGACGCCCGCCCGACGGCCGACAACCCAAGGTCGAAAACTAAAAACGGGAGCAGCACGTATCGTGCCCGTCCGCGCGAGGAACCGGCTGCGGCCGACAGCCGGCGAGATTCGGCTGGGCTCGCCCATCCGATGCGGGAGGCCCGGATATGCGGCGGGTCCATCGGCACGCAGGGCTCATCGCCGATCCACCGGCCATCGCTACAACTCGGATCGGCTCAGCGCATCCCTGGCGAAGTCGATGAACGCACGCACCTTGGCCGCCGCGCGGCGGCCTTCCGCGTGAAGCAGGTGAATGGGAAGAGGGTCCGGCTCGAACGCGTCCAGAACCCGCACGAGGGTGCCGGCCTGGAGCGCGCTTTGAATCTGATAGGACAGCACCCGCGTTACCCCGTGTCCGCCCAGCGCCGCGAAGATCGCCGCCTCGTTCGTGTTGCAGAAGAGGGCCGGCTGCGTGGCGATGGCGATTTCCTCGGCCCTGCCGAACGTCCACTCGGTTTTCGGCCAAGTGTTCGAGGAGGCGATGATGCGATGCTGCCGGAGCTCGTCCGGATGCCGGGGGATGCCACGCGCGCGAAAATAATCCGGCGCTCCGCAGACGACCCGCCGCACCGAACCGATCCTGACGGCCGAGAACCCCGAATCGGGCAGAGCGCCGATCCTGACGGCGACGTCGATATCCTCGTCGACGAGATGGGTGATCCGGTCGACGAACAGGGTTCTGCCCGTCACCGCCGGATATTGGTCGAGAAAGCTCAGAAGAATCGGCAGGATGAAGATCTGGCCGAACAGTATCGGAGCCGTCACCGTGAGGGTTCCCGTCGGCGTGGAATAGGATCCGTTCGCCGCCGCCTCGGCCTCCTCGACATCGGCCAGGATGCGTTTCACGTCCTCCAGGTATCGGTGCCCGGCTTCCGTCAATTTGACGAGGCGCGTGGTCCGGATCAGCAGCCGAGCGCCGATCTGCCTTTCGAGGGACGAGACGGCGCGGGTCACGGCGGGCGGGCTCATGTTCAACTGGCGCGCGGCTTCGGCGAACCCGTTCAACTCGGCAACCTTGGCGAACACCGTCATTGCCGAAAAACGATCCAAGGGCCCACCTCCGGCGTCGCGACAATTGTTCCACACGCAGATGCGACCGCGCAAATTATCCGCGACCATTCCATCTCATGGAACAGACAGTTCCGCAGGCCGAGCGTTCTCTTCGCGGGTTACGTGAATAGGATCGGGGGGCCGAGAGCGCAGCGCCGCTCGCGCCACTCCATTCGGGCACGGATATCGAACGATGAAGCTGCATCACCTCCCCCTGTCAGGTCACTCGCACAGAGCCCGCCTGATCCTGTCGATCGTGGGAGCCACGCCGGAATTGATCGAGCTCGCGCCGGGGGGCAATCGCGAGCCTTCGTTTCTCGCGCTCAACCGGTTCGGCCAGGTGCCCGTGCTGGAGGATGACGGCCTCGTCATCGCCGACTCGAACGCGATCCTCGTCTACGTGGCCAAGAAATACGGTCGCACGGACCTGCTTCCCGAGGACGCCGCCGGCGCCGCCGCGGTCCAGAAATGGCTGTCGGTCGCGGCCAACGAGATCGCCAACGGCCCCTGCACCGCGCGGCTGGTGACGGTGTTCAAGCTGCCTTTCGATGCCGAGCAGGCGATCGCCAAGGCTCACAAGGTTCTCGCGCTGATCGACGATGCCTTGGCGGGACGCCAGTGGATCGCGAGCGATCACCTGACGATCGCCGATCTGGCGCTCTACAGCTACATCGCCCGCGCCCCCGAGGGGAACGTGGACATCTCCTCCTACGGCAACATCGCGTCCTGGCTGCCGAGGGTGGAGAGCGTGCCGGGCTTCGTTCCCCTCGCCAAAACCGCCGCCGGCCTGTCGGCGACGGCCTGACGGGGCGACCGGGATACCACCTGCGCGGGACACGATTACGATGGCTGTCGCGACGGCCTCCGGTCCCTGGCACGCCGGGGAGCGAACGCTCCAGGAGCGCTTCGGCGTGGCGGATCGGATGGAGAAGCGTGGCCCGGCGGTCATTCGCGACCATCTGATCGCGCAGCATCGCGCGTTCTTCCCGCGGCTTTCCTTCGTGGTGCTGGGCACGGTCGATCCCGCGGGAGACGCGTGGGCGACGCTTCGGTTCGGAAAGCCGGGCTTCGCGCATGCCCTCGACGAGAAGACGCTCCATCTCGCCGTGCCGCCAGACGGGAACGACCCGGCCGAAGCGGGGCTCGATCGCGACAAGGCGGTCGGGCTGCTCGGCATCGAGTTCAGTACGCGGCGGCGGAACCGCATGAACGGAACGATCGGTCGCCGAAGCTCCTCGGGGTTCGACATCCGTGTGGAGCAGAGTTTCGGCAACTGCCCGCAATATATCCGCATCCGATCCGACCGCCTGGCCGAGGAGGGGGAAACGGCGGCCGGTCCCGTCCATGCCGGCGATGGGCTGGACGATGCCGCCCGCGCATTGGTGCGCGAAGCCGATACGTTCTTCGTCGCATCCTATGCGGATCCGGAGGATGGCCGCCGTCAGGTCGATGTCTCGCATCGCGGCGGGAAACCCGGCTTCGTCCGCTTGGACGAAGACGACGTCCTCACCATTCCCGACTTCGCCGGAAATCTCTTCTTCAACACGCTCGGCAATATCCTGATCAACCCGCGCGCGGGACTGCTGTTCATCGATTTCGAAACCGGCGACATGCTGCACTTGACCGGCGAGGCACGGGTCGTCCTCGAGGGGCCGGACATCGCCGCCTTCCAGGGCGCCGAGCGCCTGTGGACGTTCAAGCCCACGCGCATGGTCCGCCGGACGCGCGCGCTGCCGATCCGCTGGCAGGCGGGCGACGATTCGATATCGCCCAACGCCTTGCTGACCGGCTCCTGGGACGACGCGCGCAGGCGCATCGAGGCCATGCCGCTGCGGGACAGCTGGCGCCCGTTCCGCGTGACGAACATCGCGGACGAGAGCGATTCCGTTCGCTCCTTCCACCTGTCGCCCGTGGACGGCGCCGGGTCGATCCCTGCCGCCGCCGGACAGCATCTGCCCATCAGGGTGACCATCCCCGGCCGATCCGGGCCGCTGGTGCGGACGTATACGCTCTCGAGTGCCCCCGCGTCCGATCACTACCGGATCAGCGTCAAACGTGACGGTCTCGTCTCACGCCATCTGCATGAGAGCGTCGAGGTCGGAGACCATCTGGAGGTGCGGTCGCCCACCGGCGCCTTCACGATGGACACGTCGCGTCCGCGACCGGCGGTCCTGCTCGCCGCCGGCATCGGGATCACCCCGATGGTCGCCATGCTCCATCACATCGTGTCGGAGGGGGCGCGGACCCGGCGAACCAGGCCGACCTGGCTTTTCTACGCGGCGCGCACAGTGGGAGAGCGCGCCTTTTCGGACGAATTGAGAACGCTCGCCTCCGCGTCCCAGGGCACGGTCAGGCTGATCCGGCTGTTGAGCGACCCGACCGATGCCGTCGAAGACACCGACTACGACCGCAGCGGGCACATCGACATGCCGATGCTCAGCGCGACGCTGCCGTTCGACGACTACGATTTCTACCTGTGCGGCCCGGCCGCGTTCATGCAGTCCATGTATGACGGGTTGCGAAGCCTGAACATCGCGGACGAGCGCATTCACGCGGAGACCTTCGGGCCGTCCTCTTTCCGGCGTGACGGAGAACGTCCCCCACGGCTCCCCCAAGACCCCGTCTCCACGGAACCGGTTCTCGTGACGTTCGCCAGGTCGGGCAAGCAGGCCATGTGGCATCCCGGCGACGGCTCGCTCCTCGATCTCGCCGAGGGCCTGGGGCTCGCGCCGGCCTACGGCTGCCGAAGCGGTCGTTGCGGATCCTGCCCTGTGCCGGTCCGGGCGGGCACGGTCGCCTATGAAACGAAGCCCTCGTTCGATTGCGCCCCTGGCGAGGCATTGATCTGTCGTGCGCTGCCCGGTCGAGCACGCGAAGGGGCGAGGAAAACCGGTTTGACCCTGGACCTGTAGGGGGCCGGGTCGCGGATTGCGCGGATGCGCCTGGCCGCCGGCGTGTCCGAGGCGATGGCGCATTCGACCGTGAGGAAGATTCAGGTGCCGTCGAGGTCGATATCCGACCAGTGATGGAACGGCAGATCACGCGGCAGCAGACCGGGCACGACGCACATGCCGACCGGACACGTCTGCTATTCTGTTCGGAATCAAAGCGTAGTTTGGCGCGCCCGAAAGGATTCGAACCTCTGACCCCCAGATTCGTAGTCTGGTGCTCTATCCAGCTGAGCTACGGGCGCGCGGTGGGCGGAGCGGGTGTCTCGCTCCGGCCGGGCTGCGGTCTAGAGGGTCGTTTCAGCCTTGGCAACCCCCTGCGGCCCCGCTTTTTATCGGGCCTGTCCCGCGCGGCGTCTTTCGTCGCCGGGCCTGCATCGGCCGGGGGGCGCCGCCACGCGCCACCGCGCCGGAAAGACGCGACGCCACGGCCGCCGATGATGGCGAGGGCGTGCGGAACGCCCGATTCTTCATGTACGAAGGCACGATGGGTCGGTTATCGTGCGGCGGCGAACGAGCGGGCGGCGTCTTTCCGGCGCCCGGCCGCGGTGTGGATGTGATCGTGAACGCTCTCGACGAGATGCCCGGCGCGGCCAACGATCCGCTGCTGCTCGACAATCAGCTCTGCTATGCGCTCTACGCGGCGGCGCACCGCATGACGAAGTCGTACCGCCCCCTTCTGGACCGGCTCGGCCTGACCTACCCGCAATATCTCGTGCTGCTGGTCCTGTGGGAGGGCGAGGGCCTCACCGTATCCGAGATCGGGCGCCGGCTTCGGCTCGATTCCGGCACGTTGACGCCCGTGCTGAAACGGCTCGAGACCGGCGGGCTTCTCCTGCGCAGCCGCCGCCGGTCCGACGAACGCGAGGTCGAGATCAGCCTCACCCCCCATGGCCGCGACCTGCGCGGCGAGGCGGCCCAGGTCCGCGAGACCGTGATGTGCCAGCTCGACCTCACCGAGCCGGAGATCCGCGCCATGCGGGCGGACCTCAACCGGCTCATCGAGAACCTCAGCGTCAACGGCTGAGCCGGCCCGTGCGCCGAGGCAACGGAACGGGATAAATTGGTTTGCCGGTTAAATTACCGTTGAGATGCGGATCGCACCGCGGTTATTGCCGGGCTCGGGCAATCCCGTTCCCCCTTCCGCTCGGCCTCGCCGGCGGGACCATCCCCGGAAGCGTCATGAAACGTCGTCGCGCCTGCGGCATTCTCGTCTCATGACCGTGATGCCCACAGATCTGCAACGGGAGCCGAGACGGCAGGTCGGCGCGCTCCCGTTTCGCCGGGAGCCCGATGGCGGCTGCTCCGTGCTTCTCGTGACATCGCGGGAAAGCCGCCGCTGGGTGATCCCGAAAGGCTGGCCGATGCGGGGGCGCAAGCCCTTCGAGGCGGCGGCGCAGGAAGCCTACGAGGAGGCCGGCATCGTCGGCCAGATCGGCAAGCGGCCGCTGGGCTTCTACCTCTACGAGAAGCGCCTCAAGAACCGCGATTCGGTCCTGTGCCAGGTCAAGGTGTTTCCCCTCGAGGTCCGCAAGCAGCTCAAGCGCTGGCCCGAGCAGAAGGAGCGCGAGAACCGCTGGTTCACCCCCTCCGAGGCGGCGGACGCGGTGGTGGAGGCGGGGCTGGCCGCGATCATCCGCGCGGCGCTCAAGCGCGATCCCACCGCCTGAGTCCGGCGGGCGTTCCCTTCCGGGGCGCGATTTCCGACAGGCAATCGCAGCCGCCGCGATTGCCAAGACGGAATCGATCCGCTAGAGCCCCACCCGGTCGCGTGACGCCCAACGGCGCGGCGCCATGCTGCGGTAGCTCAGTGGTAGAGCACTTCATTGGTAATGAAGAGGTCGAGAGTTCAATCCTCTCTCGCAGCACCAGCCTAAATCCTCGATTTCTCTCAAGTCTCTTGCTCGGCACGCGATATCGCCTGCTGCGGTGATGCGCGCCTTGTGACGATTCGAAGGTCCGGCGCCCGGCGCGGCGCGGTCCGAGGCGCGCGGCCGCCCGTCTCTCGGTGTCTCGGCCTCGGAGCGGAAGGGCTCGACCGCCTCCCGGAGGTTGCCGGGGAGGAGGGCGTCCATGCCCTCCCGACCCGCTCATGCCGGTCGTGCCCCTTGCTCTCAGCGCGGCACGACGGCGAGGGCGACCGCGACGAGGACGACGCCCGTCGCCAGCAGGCTCAGGAGCTTCTGGATCGGAATCCCGAGGGGGTGCGGATTGAGGTCGGCGAATTCCGGATCGCTCCAGGCGGTGCCCGGAAAGAGCGGCGCCAGCAGCATGGAGGCGAAATAGATCTCGGCCAGCGCGGCGGCGACCAGAAGGGTGGGCAGCGTCGGCGGCAGGGCGAACAGCACGACGAGCGCCAGGACCATGTTGAGCACGCCCAGCATCATCGTCTGGCCGTTGTGGAACTTGGCATGGGGCGGCCATGCCGGATTGCCCTGGTGCTGCCGGGCAGTCGCCGGGATGACGGCATCGAAGAGAACGCCTCCGAGGCCGCCATAGACGGCAACGAACGCGACGAGCCATTTGGAGATGAGCATCGGACACACCTTTCCTGTTCATCGGAAAGGACGTGCCGGAGGTGTCCACGGATCGGCGTGGACACTCGTACGAGCGTAAATGCCACCCGGACTACCGACCGGGCCGTGACTTTTACACGTCCGGGCGAAGATCTGGCCGCGACGCCGCGGCCTGTCAATCGCCGCCCTCCACGCGCTCGGGATCCCGACGCGGGTCCGACCGATGCGATCGCCGTGTCTGCGCCGGCCGGGCCCGAAAGACCGCAGCGACCGGACCCCGCCCTCGGGCGCCCGGCGCTAGCCTAGCGGATGCCCGATCCCGGCGCCCATGAGTGGCCCGCCGCCTCGGCCTGCGTGCCCGGTTCCGGCTGCTGGGAGCGGCAGGAACGGCGTTCATGATGTGCCTCGGCTGGCCGCCGGGCGGGATGCTCGCCCCGTGGCGGGCGAGCCAGGCCTGCATCTCGGCGATCTTGCGCTGCTGCTCCACGATGATCGACCAGGCCCGTTGCCGGCTCCATGGGTCGTCGGCGTGGCGCATGGCGACCTTCGCCATACGCTGCGGGTTCCCACCATGGAAGGTCAAGGGGCTCCCGAGCGGTCCGGGCCTACACCTCGGCCGGCGTCTCGTGCGCGTTCAGGTGAAGGTAGACGGCATCGAACTCGGCCAGCGCGACGAGCTCCTGCCACTTGTGGATGACGAGCTCGCCGGTGCGGAGCGTGGCCAGCCCGTCCTTGCGCAGATCGCGGATCACCCGGTTCACGTGCACGTTCGTCAGCCCGAGGGCGTCGGCGAGATCGGTCTGGGTGAAGGGGACGCTGCACCGCCAGTCCGAGGCGAGCTGGAGAGCCTGCTGCCGGACGTAGAGCTCGCAGAAGAGATGGGCGACGCGCTCCGTCGCCGAGCGCCGGCCGATGCCGACCATCCATCCCCGGAAGGTCGAGGCGTCGACGAGGGTCTCGCGCCACAGCATGGCGGCGAGCGCGGGAAAGCGGGCGGTCAGGTCGCGGACGCTCTTGTGGGAGACGAACGCCACCGTCGCCGGCCCCACTGTGCAGAGACTGTGGTCCATGACGCCGAGATGCAGGCTCAGCAGGTCCGGGATGTCGCCGGGCATGTGGAACGACAGGATCTGCCGCCGGCCCTGGTCGAGCAGCATGTAGCGGCAGGCCCAGCCGGCGAGGATCAGGCAGCATTGCGAGGGCCGGTCGCCCAACTGGACGATATCGTGCCGGGAGGTCAGGGTCCTGACCGTGATCGGCAACTGCTCGATGGCCTGCCGCGCATCGTCGCCGAGCGCGGCGATGCCGTCCAGCTTACGGATGAACAGCCGTAGCGGATGCTCGGGATCGGGATTCATGGCGGCTTCGACGTGCGGGAGCAGCGGAAGCGCACCGCCCTCCCAGCCGCTGATGTCAGCCGTCTCTAGCCAGCCGCGAGGCCGTCTCTCCACAACCCAGGTTAATCCTCGGACGCAGTCCTCGGCCCGTGCACGCTTTTTCCGGCGAGGCGCGCAGAACAAACCGCACGGGCGCCGGTTTCCCCGGCGAGGGAAAGGGCTGAAGGAGGCCGGCTTGCCGCACTACTTCATCGACACCGACGACGACGAGCAGCTGGTCGTCGACGATGTCGGCCACGAGTTGCACGACGCCGCCGCCGCCCGGCGCCTGGCCCTCGCCTCGCTCCCCGACATGGCGAGCGACCGGATCCCGAACGGCGACCGCCGCACGCTCAGCGCGAGCGTTCGGGACGAGCGCGGCGTGGTGCTGTACCGGGCGACGCTGTCCCTCGTCGGCGAGTGGCTCGTCGGGCCGGGGCGGGGCCCCATCGAGCCGGAGCCCGGAGCGGCGGCGGCGGAACCGTCGCCGCGATAGGGCGGCCTCCGCGCTGCTTCTCCCGGCCCGGAACGCCTATCCCGCGCGGACCGAGGCCAGCCTCTCGGCGCAGATCGTCCGCGACGCCGATACGATCTCCCGGACATGCGCCACGCTCTCGGCCTCGTCCGCCCCCGCCACGACGGTCTCCTGAACGGCCTGGCACGCCTTGACCAGGCGTTCGAAGCCGAGGCTTCCGGCGATCGAGATGAGATTGTGGGCCTGGCGCGCGACGGTGGCCGCATCGCTGCCGGGCGCGAAGGACGCGTCGATGAGGTTGCTCATATGGGTGAGCATCCGCTCGATCCGCTCGGGACCGAGCAGGGCGTGCAGTTCCTCGAAGGTCTGAGTGTTGAACAGCATCGGCGGCGGGGCGGATCGACGGGGCGGTTCCGCGTCGGCCATCGCCGCCTCCCGGTCAAGGGGGTGAGCGGCGGCTGCGGCAGGGCCGTCCGCCGGCTGCGGCCGATGCGGGACCGGGCAGGGCACGGGACGCGCGCCGCCGAGGAGGGCCTCGCGCCCGGCCGGGGTGAGCACCGCCGAGAGACCGCCCTCGAACGGCTTGCAGGCCAGCGAACCCGCCTCCATCAGCTGGAGGAGCGCCGCCATCAGCCCCGCCCTGGAGCAGCCGGTCTCGTAGAAGGATCCGGCGGGCTCGTCCCCGGCGCCGAGCCGCAGGCCGCGATCGGCGACGAACATCAGCGCGGCGAGCCGGTCCTTGGGCTCCGGCGAGGCGAGGGCGGCCGGCGGCAGCGCGGCGCGGCGCTCGCCGAAGGCGAGGCAGGTGCGGGCGAGCGCCGCCCACGCGTTCGGATCACCCACCCGGAACCCGCCGTCGCAGGCGGCGCCGATGCGTCCGGTCAGGTCGAAGGCGGGCAGCAGCCAGGCGGCCCCCTCGGCGCGCAGATCCCGCAGGCCGGCGAGACCCGCCTCGTCGCTCACGAGGACGATGTCGGCCTCCTCCGGCGCGCTCACCACGGCGAAGGCCTGCCCGACCGCCTCGGCCTCGGCGGCGGAGGGCTCCGGGCGCAGGATCGCGCGCGGCCGGCCGGGCAGGCCGCTCCTACGCCAGAGCATGTCGGCCGGATCGTCGGTCGGCGACGGCGCGGGGGCGGGCTCGGGGCGCCGGAGCCGTTCCAGCGTGGCGAACAGGGCGCGCGGCTCCAGCGGCTTGACGAGGATCGCGTCGAACAGCGTGTCCGCCCCGCGCCGCGAGGCGAGCCCATGCCGGTCGGCGGTGATCCCGATGAGGCAGAGCCGTCCTTCCGGGCGGCCGAGCTCCCGCATCAGGCGGGCGAGGGCATAGCCGTCCATCTCGGGCAGGTGATAATCGACCAGCACGACCTCGTGGCGGCGCTCGCTCAGCAGGCGAAGACCGAGGAACCCGTCGGCTGCGACATCGACGGTATCGCCCCGGCTCTCGCAGAGCGCCCGGATCAGGTCCTGGCTTCCGGGGTCGTCCTCGACCAGGAGGATGCGGCTCCCGATCCCCGGCGCGTCGGCCGTCTTCGCGGTGGAGGTGATCGACACTGAACTCATCCCGGTTGAGGCTCGATCACCGAGCCTGGGTGCCGGACGGCCCGCGATAGGCCTCGGGCGGAAGGTCGACGGAGCCCGCGACGGCGGGGGAGGCCGGGGCGGAAGCGGAGGGCCCGGCAAGCGTCGCGCGGACGATGCCGGCTCCCGGTCCGGCGAGCGCCCCGTGGGAGCGCTCCGGCTCGGCCGCCGGGACCGATTCCGCGCCGAGATAGCGCCGGCCCGGCACGTCCGGCGCGGCGGCGGCCGGGCGAGGGGAGGCGGGCTCGGCCAACGCCGCCGCGACGGGCGCGATCCGTGCGTGGCGGGTCCGCCGGCGCGGCGCCGGCTCCGGCCGAGCGACGACCGGGCGCTGCTCCGCGTAGGGGACGAGCCGCAACTGGTTCACCGCCGCCGCCATCGCCTCCAGGGTGATGTCGGCGCGGCAGAGCCGGACCCGCAGCGAGAGCGGGCCGCCGGTGCCGCCGGCCTGGAGGGCGGGCGCCTGCTCGATCCACTGCCAGGCGTAGAGGCAGCGTCCGCCCGCCGCCCCGCGCCCGATGGCGAGGCCGTAGGGCCCGTAGGCGTTGGCGGAGGGGCGCTCGACCACCCGCATGGCGATGCCGGGAAAGGCGGCCTCCAGCTCCGCGCGGATGCCGCCTTCGGTCGGCTTGCCCATCGCGGCGCCCAATCCGTCCGAAGGCGCCATCGCGACCGTGATCGCGTTCGGCCGGCTTGCGCCCTTCGGCGTCAGGCTCAGGGAGACCGTCTGCTCGAACGCCCCGGCCTCGTCCCGTTCGCTCAGGCCGACCGGGCGGCCGATCCAGGCGGGCATCTGCGCGACGGGCATCGCCCGCCTTGCGCGGGGCGGCTCGCCCGGCGCGGCGAGGGCCGCGTCGAGGCTGGCGTAGCGCGCGGCCGGGGCGGAGACCGTCGCCGTGCGGGCGTTGCAGCCCCCGAGGGCGAGGGCGGCGGCGAGGAGGAGGGGGAGGCGGGTCATCACGGGGCGCGGTTTCGCTGGCGGAAGGAGTGGGGCTGGATCGAGCCGGTGCTGGAGACGTCGGAGCGGGCATTGGCCGCGCCGTGCTGGTCGGACCAGAGCGTGCCGATGGGCGCCGGTTTCTCGGCGGCCGTCGGGGCGCTCGCCGCCTCCTCGCCGTTCCAGCCGGGCTTGAGGGAGAAGCCGAAGCGCTCGTAGGGCATCGCGCCGACGCCGGGCACCCGCCGGGCCACGGTCGAGGGCCGCCCCATCGCATGGGCCGGCCAGCGCAGTTCGGCGGCGGACCCGTCGGGCGTGCCGGTCGGGGCGACGCGCAGGTCGTTCTCCATCTGCACGGCGATGGGGAAATCGTTGCGGCGGACCGGAGGCGCGATGGCCGCCGGCGCGCCGAGATCCTCGGGGCCGGGCACGCGCCAGCGCCGCCCCGGAGCCGGCTCCCCGGAGGAGGAGAGATCGAGATAGCCCGAGCTCCGCACCGCCGCGACGGGCTGCGCGACGGGCTTAGCCGGCACCTGCTCGCAGGGCATCGGGTGGTCGCTCGGCGGCTGGAACAGCAGGTCCACCACCTTCGGGAAGAGACCGTCGTAGCGGTTCACGGTCTCGATGAAGGCGCGCTGCTGGTGCAGGCGGCGCAGGGTGAGGGCGTAGCCGTAGGCGGTGTCCTGCTTCGGGAACCACGCCATCGCGCGCTTGAACCAGCCGAGCGCCACGTCGAACTGGCAGTTGTTGTAGGCGTACCAGGCGAGCGCCTGGGCGCCCTCGCCGGACGCGGTGGCGGCCGTGACCTGCCCGTAGCGCTTCAGCCGCTCGGGCTCGATCGCCGGCGGGATCGCGCGGGTGAGGTCGCTCTCCAGGAGGTCGATGAAGAGGAGCGTGTTGTTCACGAGCGGCTCGCGCCAGGCATAGGCGACGTCCTCCGCCTCGCGCCGGAACCCGAGCTCGCGCAGCGTATGGGCGAGGCCGTGGGCGACCATGGCGTCGCCCCCGCGCGCGATCGCCCGCTTGAACCAGGCGAGCGCCTCCGGAAACGGGATCGCACGGCCCGCCGCGAGCCCCAGCCTCGCGGCGAGCGTCGCGGCGGCGGCCATGCTGTCGCGGTCGGGGGCGGGCACGCTCAGCATCGTCCGCCGCTGGCCCTGCGCGTAGGGGAAGCCGGCGCCGAGGGTCCCGGCGAGATCGGGCTGGCGGGCGATGCGCGCCAGGGGCGGGATGCGCAGGCGGGTGGTGGCCAGGAGCGTCAGGCGCTCGCGCGGGGCCGACGCCTCGGCCCGGCAGTCCTTGTCCTCCTCCCTCGGCAGCTCGGCGGTGATGGTGACGCGGTTGAGGCCGGGGCGCAGCAGGCGCAGCGGCAGGAACATCGCGCGGCGGCGGAAGCTCTCGCCGCCCGGCCGGGCCAGCGGGGTGCTGCCGGCGCTGACGCCGTTGATCGCGACGGCGATCTGCGCTCCCTCCGCGAGGCCGGCCGCATAGCTCCCGTCGAGCTCGAGCGTCAGGCGGTCGTAATCCGCCACCAGCACGTCGTGGGGGAGGGCGAGATCGACGCCGATCCGGTGCGTGCCGGCGGTGACATGCGCGTCGGCCATGCCGACATCGCCGAGCGCCACGACCTCGCCGCCCTCGATGCGCCGGCCGCCGGCATCGGCCAGGGCGAGAAGGCCGAGGGGCGTTCCCGGCGGAGGGCCGGCATGGAGGTCGCGGAGCTCGGCGAGGCTGCGCGCCACGTCGGACTCGCTCGCCCCCGTGGCGACGAGGACCGGCCGGCGCCCGGCGGCGCGCGGCAGCAGGGCGAGGCGGGGACCGGAGACCGGGCCGAGCGGCGCCAGATCGAGCGCCCTGGCGAGCTGGTCCGCCGGCCCGACCGCGAGGGCGAGCCCGTCCCCACCGGGAACGGACGGACCGAAATCGGCCGAGGGCTGCGCGAAGCGGCCGGCCAGGACGGTGTCCTGCAAGGCGCCGAGCAGACGCTCGACCTCGCGCTCCGAGAGGCGCTCGCCCGCCTGGATCAGCCGGATCGGCACCGCGCCGTCGGCGGAGACCCGAGCCCCAGCGATGTCCCCCGGCTCGCCGAGCCCCGAGGCGGCGGAGGCGAAGCCGGTGGCGTCGGGATCGATCTGCGTCCAGAGCTCGTAGGTGGCGGCCACCGAGCAGTCGACGCGGTGCCGCTGGCTCATCGTGACCCGCACGGCGTTGAAGCCGCGCGACAGCGCCCCCGGCGGCACGTCGAAGCTCACCGTCCGCAGGCCCCTGGCCCCCTCGATCGGGTCCTCGCCGATGACGGTGCCGTTGATGCGCAGGGTCAGGCGCGAGACCTCGGGCAGCACCGAGACGGCGGCGCGGTAGCCGATCTGGAATCGGCCGCCCGTGCGGGCCTCCGCCTCGGTGGCGTAGAAGGCCCAGACGATGTCGCCGTTCTCGCCCCAGAGCCGCAGCGGCGTCGCCACGGACGGCAGGCGCCGCAGGACGGGATCGCGGACGGTCTCCGTCGGCGCGGCCGGTTCGGCGGCGACGGCGGCGGGGCGCGCGGCATCCGGGGTCTTCGGCAGGACCAGGGGGCCCGCCGGACCGAAACCGGAGAAGGTCTGCGCCATGGCGCTCGCGGCGCAGAGCAGGCCGGCGGCGAGGGCGGGCAGGGGAACGAGGCGGGACGCGGAACGCATGGGACGGCCTCAGGCGGCGTTGCGGAGCGCGGCGCCGGAGGACGGCGGTGCGCCGGCCCCGGCTTCGATCCCGGCCGCCACGGCGACCTCGAGGGGAACGTCCGCGCGCGCGGGCGTCTCCGGGGCCTGGATCACCTCGGCAGTCATCACCTCGGCCTGCCCGGCGAGGGCGCGCACGCAGGCCCGCCACGCCTCGGGATCGAGACCCGCATCGATCGTCTGGGGGGCGCGGGCTTCCCCGGCGAGGAGCGCGCTCATGGCGGCGCGCCAGGACTCCGCCGTCATCGGCGGGGATACCGGCACGGCCGCCGGCTCCGGCACCGCCTCGGGCTCGACGGCGACGACGGCGGCCGTCTCCGCCATGGGCGCAGCCTCCGGCACGGGGAGAGCGGCCGGGCCGGCATCGAGCGCCACCGCCGGCACCTCGACCGGGACGGCGGCCACGACGGCGCTCTCCGCGACGCTCTCGGGCGTCGTCGTCGCGGCCGTCTCGGCGGCTCCCTTGGCACCGCCCAGCGCGCGCGCGGCGTAGCCGAAGGCCCGGACCGGCTCCGAGACGCCCCAGGCGAGGAAGCGGAGCGATCCCGTCAGCAGGTTCTTGTGGCGGCGGCGCCCCTGGAGGAAATCGCGCAGCGGCGTCGCGTCACCGTACATCAGGTCGGCGAGCCCCCGGTAGGCGCTCGGGCTCATCGCCTCGAACGCCACCGCGCAGGCATCCCCCTCGGCCGGGGCGCGCCGCCGGAACGAGAGCGTCTCGACGGCGGCGGCGTCCGAACCGCGCGGCGAGATCGGTGCGAAGCTCAGCGAGCCGGCATCCCCCTCCGCCTTGGGCCAGGCCGCGCCGTCGAGGCGGCGCAGGGTGCAGCCGTCCGAGGCGGCGCGTTCCACGGCCACATCGAAGGCGAGGGCGCCGATCGCGACCTTGCCGCGCCGGGACACCGGCAGGCTCGGGCAGCGCTCGGGCTGGCGGCGCTCGGCGACCACGCCGAGGGCGACGCCCGCGATCACGAGGTTGAACAGGCACCAGAGGCCGACCACCAGCATCAGGCTGGTGACGCCGGGCTCGTAGAGGTAGCGCCATGTCGCCGTGGCGCAGCCGGCGGCGAGCGCCCCGAAGATGGCGAAGAACGGCCAGGCCAGCGGCGAGAGCCGGTCGGCGTCGAGACCGACGCCCTTGTTCGTCACCTGGAAGCTCGGCTTCCTCGGCGAGAGCAGCACCGAGACGATCGAGCGGGCGAGATAGACGCCCTGAACGTATTCGTAGAGTTCCGAGACCCAGGGCCAGCGCACGCGGCCGTAGAGGTAGTTCTGGATCATCATGTTCGCGACGACATAGGTCGCGGTGAAGGCCAGCGCCTCGTCGACGGAGGAAACGAAGATCTTCACGTCGAGGAAGATGTGCAGCAGCGGCGCCAGCATGAAGATCAGCCGCGGCAGCGGGAAGAACCAGTACGCCATGCTCGACAGGTAGCCGAGCCGCTGGATCGGCCGCAGGCCGCGCTTCGCCAGCGGGTTCTTGAGGAGCATGATCTGGAACATGCCCTGGCACCAGCGCGCCCGCTGGCCGATGAAGTCGGCGAAGGTCTCGGGTTGCAGGCCGGCGATCAGGGGCTTGTCGACGAAGGCGCTGGTCCAGCCGCGCGCGTGCAGCTCGAAGGCGGTCTCGCAATCCTCGGTGATGGTGATGCCGGAGAAGCCGCCGACCTCGTCGAGTGCCTCCCGGCGCAGGAGCGCCGCCGAGCCGCAGAAGAACGAACCGTTCCACTTGTCGAGGCCGCGCTGCGTCACGGCGTAGAACATCTCGTTCTCGGAGGGCATGCGCGCGAAGGTGCGCAGGTTCCGCTCCACCGGGTCCGGGTTCAGGAAGACGTGCGGCGTCTGCACCAGGAAGAGCTTCGGGTCCTCCGAGAACAGGCCCACGGTCTCACGCAGGAAGGAGCGGAACGGCGCGTGGTCGGCGTCGAGCACGAGCACGATGCCGGCGCGCGAGGCGGCCAGCCCGTTGTTGAGGTTGCCGGCCTTGGCGTGCTCGTTCCGCGAGCGGGTCAGGTAGCGCGCGCCGAGATCCCGGCAGAGCGCCTGGAGCTCGGCGCGGCGCGCGCGGGCGGCCTGCGCCTTGGCGGGGTCCGCGTCGGCGCATTTCTGGTCCGTGCCGCCGTCGTCGAGCAGCCAGACCGTGAGCTTGTCCGCCGGATAGTCGAGATTGAGCGCCGCCGCGAGGGTGACGGAGAGGATCTCGGCCGACTCGTTGTAGCTCGGGATGAAGACGTCCACGCCGGGGGTCTCGGCATCGGGCAGCGCGGGTGCGGCGGCGCGCTCCAGCGGCTCGGCGTTGATGACGAGGCTCACCGCGAGGATCAGCACGCAATAGAGTTCCGCCGCCACCAGCACGAGGCCGAGGCCGAAGCCCACCGGATCGTCGAGTCCGGGCAGGGTGCCGCTCAGGCGCCAGTAGACGTAGCGGATCACCACGAGGCTGCCGAGCGCCAGGAAGGCCGTCCGGGCGAGCCCGCGCTGCGGGAAGCACAGCCACAGGCCGAGCATGCCGGCGCCGGCCGCCGCGCAGAGGGCGAGCTGCCCCGAGGCGCCGACGGGCTGGGTGAGGTAGCCGAGCGCCAGGGCCGCCGAGAGCCCCCAGGCGCTCCAGACGAATCCCATCGCGCCGCGCGCGAAGGCCGCGCGCAGACGGGCGGCGAACCTGGCCGGGGGAGTGCCTGCGAGAGCGGGGGCGCGCATGCTCAGAACCCCGTGCGCAGGTCGAGCGTGGTGTAGACGCCGCCCTTGCGGGCATGGTCGTGGAGGTAGCCCGCCGCGATGCCGAGCTGCACCGCCCCGAACTGCATGCCGCTGAGATGGAGGCCCGCCCGCCACTGCCGGTAGTAGTCGTCGCCGAGCAGCGCGAATTCCGGCCCGAGATAGCCGCCGGCGAGGCTCGCGACGCCGGCGCGCACGCGGCCGAAATAGGCGTTGAAGGTGGTCGAATAGCTGCCGGTGGCGTGGATCATCGTGAAGGCGGTCGGCCGCCCATAATAGTCGAGGGCCGTCTTCAGGCCGACCTTGACGCTGTCCGAGGGCAGGCTGCTGTCGAAGCGCGAGAGCTCGTTGCGGCGCACGTTCAGGCCGACGAAGCCGGAGAGCACCGCGTCCGGCATGACCCAGGCATAGCCGGCGAGCGCGGCGATCTCGGCCTGCTCGCCGAGGGCGTGGCGGCCGCTCCCGCTCTCGGTGCGATAGGAGCCGACCAGCCCATCGAGGCGCACGCGCGGGCCGCTGGCGAGGAGGTTGTCCTGGGGCGCCGCCGTGACGGTGGCCCCGGCGAACTGGGAACCCTGCGAGCTGAGCGTCGCGGAGGTGTCGACGGAGACGATCCAGGCGTCGCGCTCGGCGGGCGTGACGGCGCCGGTGTACCAGTCAGCGGCCCGCGCGGCAGGGCCGACGCAGGCGGCCATCGCCGCTGCGAAGCAGGTGAAACTGCGGTGCATGTCGTTACGCCACGAGACTTGCGATGACCGCGAGGATCGGGGTCCCAGCGTTAAGAGGAGCTTGCCGGAATCGGTCGCATCCAAAGGATCGAAGACCTAGGCCGAGAGGCCGATGACGGCGTGGCGGCGGTCTTCGGGATGGGTCGGAGAGCCCTACGACGGGCGATGCCCGGCCCCGCCGGACGGGACGGGAGACGCCGCGCGAGCCGGAAACCAGCCGCCGCCGCATTCGGGAGCGCGTCGATTTCGCCGCGCGGGGGACGTCGCGCGGCGGCCGAGCCGAGCCGGGCGCCTAGGCCGAACGGTCTAGGTCGAGCGGCGGCAGGCGCGAGCCGGCGGCGGCGGCCATCGCCCGGTTGGCGACGCCGAGGGTGCGCAGGAGCGCCGCCACATGCACCTTCACGGTGCCCTCGCCGAGATCGAGGATGCGGGCGATCTCCTTGTTGGAGCGGCCGTCGACGATCAATTGCAGCACCTCGCGCTGGCGGCGGGTCAGCGAGGCGGCGCTCGCCTCGGCCGCTCCCGGCCGGGACGCCGCCGCGTTGCCCGGCAGAGGTCCGTCGGCCAGGAACGGCGGCACGAAGATGCTTCCGGCCAGCACGCTGCCCAGCGCCTTCATCAGCTCGGCGGCGCCGAAGGTCTTCGGCACGTAGCCGTGGCTGCCCGCCGCGAGCGCGGTGAGGATGTCCTCGCGGTCGGTCGAGGCGGAGACGATGGCGGTCTTCACGGCCGGGAAGCACTCGCGCACCGCGCTGAGCGAGGCGGCGCCGGCCATGCCCGGCATGCGCAGGTCGAACAGCGCCAGCGCGGCCTGGGGCAGCTCGGCCAGCGCCGCCAGCGCTTCGTCGAGGGAGCCCGTCTCCACGACCCGCTCGAAGCCGAGATGGCGCATGAGCAGGGCCGAGACGGCCATGCGGAAGAACTCGTCGTCGTCGGCGACGACCGCCGTCAATCCGCCGGGAGCGTTCGAGGGTTCATTCGTCATCGACGCGGCGAGCGGAATCCTGTTCGCCGACCGGGGCGGTCGGATCGGGCGTGTATTCCATATCCGTGATCCGGCGCCCTGTCTCGCCGGGTGGCGATCCGCGACCGGCGCGGGTCAGCGGGCCGGATAGGTGTGCTCGTCCGCCGGGAAGCGGCCGGCGCGGACCTCTTCCGCATAGTGCTCCACGGCCTCGGCGATCTGCCCGCGCAGCGAGCCGAAGCGCTTGACGAATTTCGGCACGCGGTCGTTGAGGCCGAGCATGTCCTCGAGCACCAGGATCTGGCCGTCGCATTCCGCCGTGGCGCCGATGCCGATGGTGAGGGCCGTGACGTCTGGCGAGGCGCAGATGGCGCGCGCCACCGGCTCGACGATCCCCTCCAGCACGATGGCGAAGGCGCCGGCCTCGCTGATGGCGCGGGCGTCCTCCAGGAGCTTGCGCTCGCCCTCCGCCCCGCGCCCCTGGACCTTGAACCCGCCCATGGTGTTCACGGATTGCGGCGTCAGGCCGATATGGCCCATCACCGGCACGCCGCGCTGGGTGAGGAAGGCCACCGTCTCGGCGAAGGCCGCGCCGCCCTCCATCTTGATGGCGCCGGCCCCCGTCTCCTTGAGGACGCGCGCCGCGTTGAGGAAGGCCTGCTCGCGGCTCGCCTCGTAGGAGCCGAACGGCATGTCGACCACGACGAGCGCCTTCGTGGTCCCGCGCATCACCGCCTGCGCCTGGACGATCATCATCTCCAGCGTCACCGGCAGGGTCGATTCCATGCCGTGCATGACCATGCCGAGGGAATCGCCGACGAGGATGAAGTCGCAATGCTCGTCGAGGATGCTGGCCGTATGCGCGTGATAGGCCGTCAGCGAGATGATCTTGCGGCCTTCCGCCTTGAACCGCGCGAGATCGACGGCCCGCAGACGGCGGGATTGGACAACCTGGGACATCGCTCCACCCGTATCGTTGGCGGCAGGGGCCGTGCGGCCCGCCACGCGCCCGGACATGTCCGGGCGGCCTGCCCGCGCGCCTTATAGCCCGCCCGGACGGGCGAATCTGCACGCGGGCGACAAGCGGGATGACAGATGGTGTCGCGGCCTATCGGCGGCGCGGGTCGGAGCGGCGGTATTTCCGGCGCGGCCGAGCCCGGAGGGAGCTTCGCGAAGACCGACGTCGCGGCGACCGCTCCAGGCGTCGCCGCGCGTGCCCTTTGACGGGCGTTTCCTCCCTAGACCACGAGCCCCCTCCGGTCGCGCCTTGTTTCCGCCACAACCCGGCTCGTGTCAATCATCATACAGAGGCTTGCATCATACAGAGGCTTGGCCGGCGATCCTCGCGCCCGGCCCTCAGCGCTCGGCGGCGGGCGGCGGCGGCGAGGCGGCCTTCCAGGCGGGATCGACCTCGACCACGGCCGTATCGTGGGTGTCCTGCCAGCCCTCGATCCCTTGCGGGAACCAGTACACGCGGCTGTAGCCCTTCATCACGAGCCGCTTGCCGGCGTTCCAGCTTCCCCAGCATTCCGGGCGGCAGAAGGTCACGACCGGCCTCGTCCGGTCGCCCCCCGTCAGCGCCTCGACGCGGGCGAAGAACAGCGCCTCCTTGCCCGGATCGAGAGGAGCGGCCCCGGCATTCGGCAGCCAGACCGCGCCGGGGATGGAGCGGTGCGAGGGCAGCCAGGGCCGGTCCGCCGGGAAGCCCTCGGGCTTGCGGTCGGCGAGCGCCACGTCGAGCAGCACCGGCTTCTCGGCCATGAGCGCGTCGAGCCCCGCGAGGTCGAGCACCGTCGCGCCCTTCAGGGTGGGGGCCGTGTAGCCCCGCTGCGGGCCGGTCCAGAGTCCGTCAGGCTCGGGAACGCCGACGGGCGAATCCGGGGGCGCCGCCGCCGCGAGGGTCAGCGCCGCCGCGAGCGCCAGCGCGACCCGCGCCGTGGTCCTGTCCATGCGCGTCATCGACAGGGCCGCCCTCAGTTGCTGACGGCGGGCGCGTCGAAGCTGTGCTCCCAGCGCCCACCCTGGTTGTCGGAGGCGACCACCCTGATCGGGCCCTTGCCCTCGGGCTTGAAGGCGAAGTTGATGACCGGGTTCGACGAGATCGAGATGTCGCCGTCCAGCGTGAAGATCGAGGTGCCGCCGTAGGTCACGGACAGCTTCTGGATGTAGCGGGCGGGCGTGTAGTCGCGCGTCACCTGGTTCATCTGCATGCCGGAGAAGTTCGGATGCCGGACCATTAGCGTGGCCTCGACGGGCTTGCCGGCATGGACGTCGGCGAACTTGAGGCGCATGTCGCCCATGCCCTGCATCGCCTCCTCGTCGGTCATGCCCATAGGGGCCGAGCAGCCGCCCGACGCCTTCACGAACTTGGCGCCCTCGAAGAGCTTGCCGTCCTTGGTCTCCACCACCGCGTGGACGTTGGTGTAGTTGTTCACGCGCACCCGCAGCTGGATCGCGCCCGGATCGGCCGCCGGGCCGAACGTGAAATGCGCGGCATAGGGCGACGGGTTGTCGTCGATGATGAAATAGAGCCCGGCGACGTTGTCCTTCTCGGGCATGGTCAGGGTGATCGGCACCAGCGCGGCGTCGAGGGCGCGCACGGGCGCATCGATCGCCACCAGCTTGTCGGTGGGCTCGATCTTGCGGTCGCCGAAGATCGACTGCGAGATCTCCTTCCAGCGGGCGGCGCGCTCGGCGTCGGTGTCCGAGGCTCCGGCGGCGAGGGCGGGCGCGGCGGCCGAGAGGCTCATGGCAAGCGCGAGGGCGGACAAGGTCTTCATCGGCGTTTCTCCTCTGTCGATTCTTATGCGGGGCGGGTCATTCCCACTCGAGTTCCTTGTAGGCCACGGTGACGTTGCGGCCGTTATAGGTGTCGAAGAGCTGCCACTTGTCGTGCTCCGACTGCGCCACCGTGGCCACCGCCTTGTCGATGGAGATGCCGGCGGCCACCGCCTTGCGGGTCTCGTCGCGGATCGTGGTGAGATAGCGGGAGAGCTCCGCAACGGCGGGAGCGAACTCCACCACCGCCGGGCCGTGACCCGGCACCGCCTTCGCCGCGCCCATGCCCTTCAGCCGCCCGATCTCCTTGAGCCAGCCGACGAGGCTGCCGTCCAGCGAGGGGATGCGGTCCACGAAGAGGAGGTCGGCGGGAAACAGGAGGCCGCTGCCGGTGTCGAGCATCGACAGGTCGGAGGGCGTGTGTGCGTTGCCGTGGGCGGTGAAGCGCAGCACCCGGTCGCCGAGGTCGATCTCGGCGCCGTCCTTCACGGCCTGCGTCGGGTAGACCACGCTGCCGGCCTTCTCGGGCCCGAGCAAGTCCGCGAGGCGCTGGCGGTAGAACTCGCCGCGCGCGTCGAGCAGACCGCGCAGGGCGTGGTGGCCGATGAAGTTCGGCTTGTCGTCGAGGAAGGCGGCCGCGCCGAAGCAGTGGTCCGGGTGGACATGCGTGAGCACGACGTGGCGGATTGGCTTGTCCGTCCGCTTGGCGATCTCGGCCCGCAGCCACTGCCCGTCCGCGAGGCTGCCGCCGGTCTCGGTGACGAGCACGCCGTCCCTGCCGACGATGAAGCCGATATTGGCGATCGCGTCGGCGTTCTCGGCCGTGGCGTCTTCGATCCGTCCGTGGCGCACGAACACGCCGGGCGCGACCTCTTGGATATCGAAGGATTCGGCCGCGCGTCCCAGCGTCGGCAGGCAGCACAGGCACAGACCGCCGAACAGGGCCGAGCGCCGGGTGAGCGGAACGCTCATGCGGCCGGCCTCCCGGTCGACGATCGGCTCGGCACGGCAAAAGCCGGCATTGCGCCTTCCTCCTGAATTATGTTTCAACCATCTAGTAGGTAGACAGGTTCCGCGTCAAGGCGGCATAAGCGCTGTGTTCGCCCGCCGGTCCCGGCGGTTTCGCGATCCGAGACGATTCCTCTGCGAGACGACGTCCCATCATGAGCGACACCCGCGCGACCCTGCTGGGCGAGGCCGAGACGCTGGTGCGCCGGCGCGGCTATTCCGGCTTCAGCTACGCGGACCTCGCCGAGGCCGTCGGCATCCGCAAGGCCAGCATCCACCACCATTTCCGCACCAAGGAGGACCTCGCGGTGGCGCTGCTCGCCGCCTACGAGGCCCGCTACGCGGCGGCGCTCGCGACCATCGAGGAGAGCGGCGGCGACGGGCTCTCGCGGGTGACGGCCTATGGCCGGCTCTATCTCGGCGGTGTGGAGCAGGGGCTCGGCTGCCTCTGCGCGGCCTTCGCCACGGAGGGCGACGCGCTGCCCGAGCGGCTGCGCGCGGACGTGGCGGCGTTCTTCGCCCGGCACATCGCCTGGATCGAGGAGACCCTGCGCCGGGGTCGGGCGGATGGCAGCGTCCGGCCGGACATCGAGCCCGGCCCGCAGGCCCGGATGATCGTCGCGACGCTGGAGGGGGCGCTCATCACCGAGCGGCTGCTCGACGGGCCGAGCGGGTTCGGAAGCGTGCTCGCGGCGCTCGCCGCCGGACTTCAGACCGCCTCCGCGACGAAGCCCTCGTAGCCCCTGGCGCGCAGCGCGCAGGCCGGGCAGGTGCCGCAGCCATAGCCCCAGAGGTGGCGTTGCCCGCGCTCGCCGAGATAGCAGGTGTGGGTGTCCTCGACGATGAGGTCGACCAGCGCCTTGCCGCCGAGGCTCTGCGCCATCCGCCAAGTCGCCGCCTTGTCGATCCACATGAGCGGGGTGTGCAGCACGAAGCGGCGCTCCATCCCGAGGTTGAGGGCCACCTGCAACGCCTTGATGGTGTCGTCGCGACAGTCGGGATAGCCGGAATAGTCCGTCTCGCACATGCCGCCGACGATGTGGCGCAGGCCCCGCCGGTAGGCGAGCGCCGCCGCGAAGGTGAGGAAGACGATGTTGCGCCCCGGCACGAAGGTGTTCGGCAGGCCGCCCGATTCGAGCGCGATCTCGGTGTCGCGGGTCAGCGCGGTCTCGGAGACGGCGCCGAGCGCGTCGAGGGCGAGGGTGTGGTCGCTGCCCAGCCGGCGGCGCCATGCCCTGTCGACCTGCCCGACCCCCTCGCGCAGCCTGTCCCGGCAGTCGAGCTCGACCCGGTGGCGCTGGCCGTAGTCGAAGCCGAGGGTCTCCACATGCGGGAAGCGGTCCAGCGCCCAGGCGAGGCAGGTGGTGGAATCCTGGCCGCCGGAGAACAGCACCAGCGCGCCGGAATCGTCGCTCCCACCCGCCATCGCCTCACGCGCCCTCGTATTCGGCCCAGGACATCGGCGTCTCGAACAGCTTGACCGAGGCGAGCGCCGGCAGATCCGCCTTGGCCCTATGCCAGATCCAGGCCGCGATGACCTCGGCGGTGGGGTTCTCGAGCCCCTCGACCTCGTTGAGGCAATGGTGGTCGAGCCGCTCCAGGATCGGGGCGAAGACGCGCTCCACCTCGTAGAAGTCGACGATCCAGCCCGTATGCGGGTCGACCTCGCCCTCGAGCGTCAGCTCGACCCGGTAGGAATGCCCGTGCATGCGCGCGCAGCGATGCCCCTCGGGCACGTTGGGCAGCCGGTGGGCCGCCTCGAAGGTGAAGGCCTGGGTGATCTTCATCGCGTCGTCTTCATCGCAAGATCGTCATGAGGGTCGACCGTCACGGGATGCCGATCATCTTGTGGGTCTGGAGCGAGAGACGCCAGCGCGCGTCCCCCCGGCAATAGGCCACCGCCGCCCGCGTGTTGGCGTCCCGCTCCGGCCCGTCCATGGGCTGGAGCCAGCGGTGGGAGAAGTCGAGCCCGACGAGATCGGCCGGGTCGAGCCCGGCCTGCGGGAAGACCAGCTTGAGCTCGGACCCGCTGGTCTGCGCAAGCGGCGCGCCGGCCTTGGGGCTGACGCAGATCCAGTCGATGGCGGGAGGCGCCGGCAGCGTGCCGTTGGTCTCGACGGCGACCGTGAAGCCGCGTGCCTGCACCGCCGCGATCAGCGCGGGATCGAGCTGGAGCAGCGGCTCGCCGCCGGTGAAGACCACGTAGCGGGCGCAAGGACCGCCCTCCCATGTGGCGGCGACGGCATCGGCCAGCGCGTCGGCATCCGTGAAGCGGCCGCCGCCGTCCCCGTCGAGCCCGACGAAGTCGGTGTCGCAGAACCGGCAGACGGCGGCGGCGCGGTCCTCCTCGCGGCCGGACCAGAGATTGCAGCCGGCAAACCGGCAGAACACCGCCGCGCGGCCCGCCTGCGCGCCCTCGCCCTGAAGGGTGTGGAACAGTTCCTTGACCGCGTACGCCATCGCTCGTCGTCCGGGCTGGTCCCGGAAAGCCTCTTACTGTCCGCCGTGTTCGAGGAGGCCATAGACGGCGCCGCGCGCGCGCGCCACCGGGGCCGCCGCATGGGAGCCCCGTCCGCCATGGTCTCGCCACGGAATTCCCGTTGAACGCGAAGGATCAGGGGCCGGACGGGCCGATTTTGCTGCGGACTCTCCGCGGCTTGTCCGCCATCCTGCCGCCGGGGGCGACGGCAGGCCCCGCATCTCTCGATCGAGACAGGCCAGATGGTGAACGGACGCGCGAGGCGCTGGGTCTTGGGAGCGATGGCCTCCCTCGGCTTGCTGACGGCGGTGCCGGCGCAGGCCATCACCGTGCCGATCCTCGTGGTCGACGTCGATTCGGGGAAGGTGATCTACCAGCAGGGCGCCACCGACCCGTGGTATCCCGCCTCCATCACCAAGCTGATGACCACCTATGTCGCCCTCGACCTGGTGCGCCAGGGCCGGGCCTCCCTCGACACGATGATCACCATCTCGGCCAACGCAGCGGCCGAGCCGCCCTCGAAGATGGGCTTCCGGCCGGGGACCCAGCTCACCCTCGACAACGCGCTCAAGATCATCATGGTCAAGTCGGCCAACGACGTGGCCTATGCCATCGGCGAGAGCCTCGGCGGCTCGGTCGAGGGCTTCGCCGAGATGATGAACCAGACCGCCGCCCGCATCGGCATGCACGAGAGCCGCTGGTTCAACCCGAACGGCCTGCCCGACGCGCGGCAATGGACCTCGGCCCGCGACATGGCCGTGCTCGGGCGCGCGCTGCTGCGCGACTTCCCCGGCCAGCACGACCTCTTCTCGATCTCCGCCATCCAGTTCGGCCGCGCGGTGATGGCCAACCACAACGGGCTGCTCGGCCGCTACGAGGGCGCCGACGGCATGAAGACCGGCTTCATCTGCGCCGGCGGCTTCAATGTGGTCGCCACCGCCACCCGCAACGGCCGGCGCATCCTCGCCGTGGTGATGGGCCAGGCGAGCGCCCGCGAGCGCGACCTCAAGGCCGCGGACCTGTTCGATTACGGCTTCTCGCAGTCCACCGGCTGGAGCAGCGCGAGCATCGAGGCGCTGCCGGCCTCCGCGATCTCCGAGCCGCCGGACATGCGGCCCTATGTCTGCTCGCGCAAGAAGCCGATGCCCATCGACGAGGGCCAGGGCGCGATCTCGGCGGCCAAGCCCGGCCAAGCTGACGCCATCGGCATGCAGTTGACCGGAGCCGCCTCCGGCCCTGCAGCGGCGCTGGCGCTCGCGAGCCTCAACGGTTCCGTGAAGGGCCGCTCGCTGCCGGCGCGCGCGCCGCTCCAGCCCATTCCCGTCTGGGTCGGGCACAACCAGGCCGAGAGCGAGACCATCCTCTCCCAGCAGGAGCAGGCCGAGAAGGCCGAGAGGGCAGCCGCCAAGACGGCGGCGCTCGAAGCGGCCAAGGCCAAGCGCGAGGCGCTCAAGCAGGCCAAGCTCGACGCCAAGGCCAAGCGCGACGCCGGCAAGGCCGAGGCGAAGGCGGAGACCAAGGTCGCCGCCCACACCAAGGCCACGGCGCCGAAGGCCGCCCCCAAGACCGCGAGCGCCTACACAGCCACCGACGCGGCCTCCGGCATGCCGGAGGCCAAGCCCGGCACCCTGAAGCCCACCGCCAAGGCGCATGCCAACGCGGCGTCGGCGAAGGGCGGCTCGGCCAAGGAGACGACCAAGGCATCGGGGAAGACATCGGCCAAGCCGGCGCCCAAGAAGGCCCATGCCGCCAAGGCCGACGAGTAGCCGCCGCCGGATCGGCCCCTCCGGCCAGCGGTGCTCGATCGTTCGGGGCAGGCGTCCCGCGAAAAACCGTTGCTCCCCTTTCGCGGTCTGCTCTAGGCCGGGGGCATGAGCGACGACCCGCGCCGGCCCGAGCCGATCCCCCTGACGGTGCTCACGGGCTTCCTCGGCGCCGGCAAGACCACCCTGCTGAACCGCCTGCTGCGCGATCCCGCGCTCGCCGACACCGTCGTCATCGTCAACGAGTTCGGCGAGATCGGCCTCGACCACCTGCTCATCGAGTCGGTGGAGGAGGACATGATCCTGCTCGGGGCGGGCTGCCTCTGCTGCACCGTGCGCGGCGACCTCGTGGCGGCGCTGGAAGACCTGCTGCGCAAGCGCGACAACGGTCGCGTCACGCCCTTCCGCCGGGTCGTCATCGAAACCACCGGCCTCGCCGACCCCGCGCCGATCCTGCATGCGCTGATCGCGCACCCGTACCTGTCTTTACGCTACCGGCTCCAGGGCGTCGTCACGGTGGTCGACGCGGTCAACGGGGCGGCCTCCCTCGACGCCCACCCGGAGGCCGTCCGGCAGGCGGCGGTGGCGGACCGGATCATCCTGACCAAGACCGACCTCGCCGGGGGCGACGCGGCGGATTTGCGCGCCCGCCTCGCGCAGCTCAACCCCGCGGCGCCGATCGATCCGCCCGACGTCCCGGCGGAAACGCTTTTGGGCGGCTGGTTCGGCCTCGACGGCAAGATCGCGCAGGTGCGCGACTGGCTCGGCGCGGAGGCCGTCGCCACGAGCGGGCAAAGAGACGACCAGGGGCAGGATCCCGGCGCGGTCGACCGGCACGACGCCGCGATCCGCTCCTTCGCGCTCACCAGCGACACGCCGATCCGGCGCGCGGCCTTCGAGATGTTCCTGGAGCTGCTGCGCTCTGGCCATGGCGGCGCGATCCTCAGGATGAAGGGCCTCGTCGCCTTCGCCGACGCGCCGGAGCGGCCGGCGGTGGTCCACGGGGTCGGGCATGCGGTGCATGCGCCCGTCTCGCTCCCCGGCTGGCCCGACGCGGACCATAGCTCCCGCCTCGTGCTGATCGTGCGCGACCTCGATCCGGGCTTCGTCGGAAAACTCTGGGACGCCTTCCTCGGCCGCCCGCGCATCGATTCCCCCGACGCCGCCGCGCTCTCCGACAACCCGCTCGCCCCGCCGGGCTTCTGACCTGAATCGGGCCGAACCCCAGCGGCACCGTCCTTGAAGCCATGAGCCCGACAGGCGCCGCTCGGCGCCGAATCGTCCCGAAACGGGACGGATGAGGGATCGGGACGGGACATGACGCAGCGCTTCCGGGTCATCGAAGGTGGTCTCTCCGGCACGGAGACGGCGGTGCCCGCCTCCGACGCCCCCCGCACCTGGCGGGTCGACCTGAAGCCGGCGGCCGAGGTCGACGGCGGCACCCAGGCCGCCTGGCGCGCCCTGGCGACCCGCGAGGCGGATGCCACGACCTTCGACGATCCCGACTACCTGCTCCCCGCCGCCCACCACCGGACGGACGGCCACAACCTCGTCTTCGCCCTCGCCTGGAGCCGGGGCGAGGAGACGGAGACCGAATCGCTCCACGGGGTCGTGCCCCTCGCGCTGCCCCATCCGGTCTGGGGCCGGGGCCGCGTGACCCACTGGCAGGCTCCGGGCACGGATTCCGCCTCCGAGGGGCTCGTCGAGGCGCGCTACGCCGACGAGGTCGCCGCCGCGCTGCGCCGCCGCCTGGAGACGAGCCCGCGCCGCCTCACCCTCGACCCTTCCGCCCGCACGGCGCCGAAGGCGGCGGAGCGTCCGTCCGTGGCGGCGATCCCCGCCGCCAACGTGGTCGGCGTGCGGCCGGCCCCCGCGCAGGCCGCCGCCGAGACCGAGCATGTCTCGGAACCGGCCCGCATCCGCGACGCGGTGGAGACCTTCCTGGCGCTCGACGCCCGCGCGTCCGACAAGCCTATCGTGGCCGATCCGTCGGAGGCGAACATGGTGCGGGTTGTAAGCCGCCTCTTCGCCAGGCGCCGCCAGGCGAGCGTCGAACTGGTCCGCCGCGACGGCGACGTGGTCTCGGGGGCGTTGCGCCTCGGCAGCGGTCCGCGCGCGGTGACGTGGCGGCAGGCCTCCCTCGAGTCCGAGCGGGCCTGAGCGCGGCTACTCGTCCTCGCCGAAGCGGTTGGCGACCAGCGCCTCGATGGTATCGAGGCAGGATTCGGCATCCGGCCCCACCGCCGTCACGGCGATGGAGGTGCCCTTGGCGGCACCCAGGGTCAGGAGCCCCATGATCGAGCGGCCCCCCACCGTCTCGCCGGCGCGGGTGACGGTGACGGTGGCCTCGAAACGCTCGACCGTCTGCACGAACTTCGCCGAGGCGCGCGCGTGCAGGCCCTTGCGGTTGACGATGGGCAGCATCCGCAGGAACCCGCCCTCGGGCACCGGGATCTCCGATTCGTCGTCGGTGTAGATGGTGTCGTCCATCGCGTGACGCGGACCCCAGGCTGCCGGCCGGAGCGGATCGCCGGCGGACGGGCCGGACATGGCCGCGTCATCCTGGAACCGAAGTAGAGACTCCGGCGCCGCTTAGGAAGACTATTTGCCGGCGAGAACGCGCGAGGCCACGTTGATGTATTTGCGCCCGGCCTCCTGGGCGTGGAGCACGGCGTCCCCGAGGGATTCCTCGTCGCGCACGCTCGCGAGCTTGATGAGCATCGGCAGGTTGATCCCGGCGACCACCTCGACGGCGCCGCCGTTCATGCAGGAGAGCGCGAGGTTCGAGGGCGTGCCGCCGAACATGTCGGTGAGCACGACGACGCCGTTGCCGGTATTGACGCTGCACACCGCGTCCATGATGTCGCGGCGGCGCAGCTCCATATCGTCCTCGGGACCGATCGTGATCGTCTCGAGTTGCTGTTGAGGGCCGACCACATGCTCGAGCGCGGCCTTGAATTCGGTCGCGAGCAGGCCGTGGGTGACGAGCACCATACCAATCATCGAAGCGCGTTCCGACGCCCTGTGAACGGAGCCGCCATTTTGTGCACCGCAACGGATAGCACAAGGCGGACGCGACGTTTTGCTCGCAACGTCGTCATCATCATGCCACGCGGACGAGGCGCGCGCTATGGCCCATGGTCGACCACGGCGCCGAGTCCGGGCGAGTGCGACTGCGAAGCCACGCCATGCGCCGAGGACAGGGCGGAGCGCACGGCCAGCGGTGCGAGCCCCGCGTCGCGCAGGCCCCGCTCGATCGCCAGACGCGGGATCGCGATCCCGCAAAAGACTGCGTAGGCGTCGGCGGGCTCCGGCATCCGGGGCGCCGTGGGCACCAGATCGACCACGAGCCGTACCGGGGCCGAATCGGCCGAGGCGATCCGGCAGAGCCCGATGCCGCGCATCTCGATGAGCCCCGCCACCGCCGGGTGCCCGCGCGCGACGAGCCTCCCGGCGACCGCCTCCAGACGAATCCGGTCGTCCCCGACGAGGGCGGCGGCGGCGCCGTCCTCCCGCGCGCGGTCGATCAGCTGAAGGGCCAGCACCGACTTGCCCGCGCCGGATTCCCCCCGGATCAGGACGCCCGCCCCGCCGAGCACGACGCAGGTGGCGTGCAGGCTCGTCACTCGGCGGCCTGTCTCGGGGCGATCGGCAGGCGCACGATGAAGCGCGCCCCGCGCACCGTGGGCTCGCCCTCCTCGTCGGCGGGGCCGGGCCGGTTCTCGGCCTGGATCGTGCCGCGATGGGCCTGCACGATCTGTCTGGAGATCGAGAGGCCGAGCCCGGAATTCTGGCCGAATCCCTGTTCCGGCCGGTCGGTGTAGAAGCGCTCGAAGATGCGCTCCAGGGCGTGCTCGGGGATGCCCGGCCCCTCGTCCTCGCAGACCAGCTCCACCTCGCCGCGCACCCGGCGCAGCGCCACGCGGACCTTGGCGCCGGGGGGCGAGAAGGAGCGGGCGTTGTCGAGGAGGTTGTTCACCACCTGGCCCAGGCGGCTCGCATGCCCGACGATGCCGAAGGGCGACTCGGACTCGGGGCCGGCCTTCTCGACGTCGAGCAGGATCGGGGCGTCCTTCGCGCGGCGGCGCTCGTTGGCCACCGAGACCACGGTGGCGAGCAGCTTCTGCATGTCGACGCGGCGCGCCTCGGCGCGGGCGAGCTCGGCATCCAGGCGCGAGGCGTCCGAGATGTCGCTGATGAGGCGGTCGAGCCGCTTCACGTCGTGCTGGATGATCTCGAGCAGCCGCCCGCGCGACTCGTCGCTCTTGGCGAGCGGCAGGGTCTCGACGGCGCTGCGCAGCGAGGTGAGCGGGTTCTTGAGCTCGTGGCTGACATCCGCCGCGAAGCTCTCGATGGCGTCGATGCGCCGATAGAGGGCCTGAGTCATGTCGCGCAGCGCGCCGGAGAGATGCCCGATCTCGTCCGAGCGATAGGTGAAGTCCGGGATCTCCTGGCGCGACTTGATGCCCTGGCGCACCCGCTCGGCGGCGTCGGCGAGGCGGCGCACCGGGCCGGCGATGGCGCCTGCGAGCAGGATCGAGAGCACCACCATCACCACGGAGGCGACGAGGAAGACCTGCAACAGGCCGAATCGCTCGGAGGCGATCACCCGGTCGATGGCGTCCCCTTGCGTGGACAGCATCAGCGCGCCGCGCGTGGTGCCGGCCCGCTGGATCGGCACCGCCACCGAGACGGTGGTCTCGCCGAGCTCGTTCCGGCGCACGATGGAGCCCCGCGCCCCGTTCAGCGCCATCTGCACCTCGCGCAGGGACTTGCCGTTGGCGGGCCCCGCCTCGTCCATGGCCGGGCGCCGGTCGAGGCGGCTCAGCACCTGCTGCTGGAAGAAGGTGTAGATGCGCTCCAGCACGCTCGGCGCGGGCGGCTTGGCGCTCGCCTCGGGGCGGGTCAGGTCGGGCCGGGCCGGCAGGGTGCGGGTGTCGAACAGGAGGCCGCCCTCCTGATCGTAGACGCGGGCGCGGTTACCGGTCGGCGTGACGAGGCGGCGCAGCAGCGGCGCCACCTTCTCCGGGTTCAGCGAGAAGGCGAGGGGGGAGGGATCGTCCTCGCCCTCCTTGCCCTCGCCGGCCTGGAGCTGGAGCAGCTTGTCGGGATCGATGCGGATCGTGTCGGTGTCGACGAAGGCCGACGAGGCGATGGCCCCGCCGATGATCTCGCCCTGGATCATCAGGCTCTGCACGCGGGCCTGGATCAGCCCCTGCCGGAACTGGTTGAGATAGAGGAAGCCGAGCAGCAGGACGATCAGGCCGACGAGGTTCAGCACCACGATCCGGCGCGTGAGGCTCGACGACGCGCGCTGGCCGATGGCGCGCACCAGGCCGCGCGGCCAGGAGAGGGGCCCGCCGCGCGGGACATCCTCGTCTTGCTCGGCCGTCACGGGCTTCCGAAGCAGGGGGGTACGCATCGCGCGCGGCATCGGCGGCGGGACGAAGGAGCGGCTCAGCTCTCCTTGAACCGGTAGCCGACGCCGTAGAGCGTCTCGATCATGTCGAAGGAGGTGTCCGTCACCTTGAACTTCTTGCGCAGCCGCTTGATGTGGCTGTCGATGGTGCGGTCGTCCACATAGACCTGATCGTCATAGGCCGCGTCCATGAGGGCGTTGCGGCTCTTCACGACGCCCGGCCGGTGGGCCAGCGCCTGGAGGATCAGGAACTCGGTGACGGTGAGCGTCACCGGCTCGCCCTTCCAGGTGCAGGTGTGGCGCTCGGGGTCCATCATCAGGGCCCCGCGCTCCAGGGAGCGGGCGGCGGCGTCGGCCTCGCGGGCCGCCGTGCCGGCCGGGTCCTTCGGGGCGAAGCGGCGCAGCACCGCCTTCACGCGCTCGACCAGCAGCCGCTGCGAGAACGGCTTATGGATGAAGTCGTCGGCGCCCATCTTGAGGCCGAACAGCTCGTCGATCTCCTCGTCCTTCGAGGTGAGGAAGATCACCGGCAGGTCCGATTTCTGCCGCAGACGCCTGAGAAGCTCCATCCCGTCCATGCGCGGCATCTTGATGTCGAAGATCGCGAGATCGGGCGGAGAGTGCTTGAGGCCGTCCAGCGCCGAGGCGCCGTCGGTATAGGTCTGGATGCGGTAGCCTTCGGTTTCGAGGGCGATCGACACGGATGTGAGGATGTTCCGGTCGTCGTCGACGAGGGCGATGGTGGGCATGCGCGTTCCCCAATTCGGGGGCGATGCGGGCTTCTCGGACAGCCCGCCTTCCCGCCTCCGGCCCCTGTCGGGGCAGGCATCGACACCTGTGCGGCTCAGCTCATTCGGCCCGAAAGGACCGCCGCGACGCACCGCCAGGAAGCGCCCGTTATAGTCATCGCCCGCGAAAAAGCGAGCGCCGGTGGTAGCTTGGCCGTAACGGGCCATCGCGTCGCGGGTCCGGGGGCTCGTGCGCGACGGCCTCATCCCGCTATGATCTCAGGACGATAGGACTTTTCGGGAAGGGGCGGGACGATGGCGGAGACGAGCGAGACGGGGCAGGCCGAACAGCAGGATCGCGGCCCGGCCCGGCCCCTGCCGGCGGCGGAGGCGCCCTTCCACGCGATCGGGCTGGCGCGCCGCCTGCTGCGAAGCACCCGCTCCGGCGCGCTCGCCACCCTCGACGCCGCGGACGGCACGCCCTTCGCCTCCCTCGTCACCATCGCCACGGACGCGGACGGCACGCCGCTGATGCTGCTCTCGCGGCTCTCGGCCCATACCCGCAACCTGGCGGCCGATCCGCGCTGCTCGCTGCTGTTCAGCCAGGGCGGCAAGGGCGATCCGCTCGCCCATTCCCGCCTCACCGTCGCCGGCCGCGCTGAGCGCACCGACGCGCCCCGTGCCCGCGAGCGCTTCCTCGCCCGCCACCCGAAGGCCGCCCTCTACGCCGACTTCCCGGATTTCGGCTATTTCGCGCTGGAGCCTGCCTCCGGCCATCTCAACGGCGGTTTCGCCAAGGCCGCGACGCTGACGCGGGACGAGCTGCTCCTCGACCTTTCCGGCTGCGAGGGCGTGGTGGCGCGCGAGCGCGGCGCCGTCGAGCACATGAACGCCGACCATCTCGACGCGCTCAGCCTCTACGCGGCCACCGAAGGCGAGGGGAGCTGGCGCCTCACCGGCCTCGACCCCGAGGGAATGGACCTCGTCGCCGGCGAGCGCACGGCGCGGATTCTCTATCCCGAGCCGGTGCGCGAGATGGGGGCCTTGCGCCAAGCCCTCGTCGCCATGGCGGCGAAGGCGCGCGAGGCCGCCGCCGGCACCTGAGCCGGCCGCGCTTGGCCTTCCAGGGCCGCGCTGCTATCTGCGGGCCTCAAGAGACTTCCTCACATCCCGAACGGCGCGCGACGCCGCCCGCCTCAGGCGGGCCGAGACAGCGCGCCGGAGACGAGTGCCGATGACCGCGTCCCGGATCGAGAACATCCGCAACTTCTCCATCGTCGCCCATATCGACCACGGCAAGTCGACGCTCGCCGACCGCCTGATCCAGGCCACCGGCACCGTGGCGCTGCGCGACATGAGCGAGCAGATGCTCGACTCGATGGACATCGAGAAGGAGCGCGGCATCACCATCAAGGCCAACACCGTGCGCCTCGAATACAAGGCCGAGGACGGCAAGGACTACGTCCTCAACCTGATGGACACCCCCGGCCACGTCGACTTCGCCTACGAGGTCTCGCGGTCGCTCGCCGCCTGCGAAGGCTCGCTGCTGGTGGTCGATGCCTCGCAGGGCGTGGAGGCGCAGACGCTCGCCAACGTCTACCAGGCGCTCGACGCCAACCACGAGATCGTGCCCGTCCTCAACAAGGTCGACCTGCCGGCCGCCGAGCCGGAGCGGGTGAAGGAGCAGATCGAGGAGGTGATCGGCCTCGACGCCTCGGAGGCGGTGCCGATCTCGGCCAAGACCGGGCTGAACATCGAGGCGGTGCTGGAGGCCATCGTCAAGCGCCTGCCGCCGCCCACCGGCGACCGCGAGGCGCCGCTGAAGGCGCTGCTGGTGGACAGCTGGTACGACGTCTATCTCGGCGTCGTCGTCATGGTGCGCATCATCGACGGCGTGCTCAAGAAGGGCATGACCATCCGCATGATGGGCGCGGATGCCGCCTACGGCGTCGACAAGATCGGCGTGTTCCGGCCGAAGATGGCCGATATCGGCGAGCTCGGCCCCGGCGAGGTCGGCTTCCTCACCGGATCGATCAAGGAGGTCGCCGATACCCGCGTCGGCGACACCATCACCGAGGACAAGCGCCGCACCTCGCAGATGCTGGCGGGCTTCAAGGACGTGCAGGCGGTGGTGTTCTGCGGGCTCTTCCCCGTCGACGCCGCCGAGTTCGAGAACCTGCGCGGCGCCATGGGCAAGCTGCGCCTCAACGACGCAAGCTTCTCCTACGAGATGGAGACGAGCGCCGCGCTCGGCTTCGGCTTCCGCTGCGGCTTCCTGGGGCTCCTCCACCTGGAGATCATCCAGGAGCGGCTGGAGCGCGAGTTCAACCTCGACCTGATCTCGACGGCGCCCTCCGTCGTCTACCACCTGAAGATGACCGACGGCACGACGAAGGAATTGCACAACCCGGCCGACATGCCGGACATCATGAAGATCGACACCATCGAGGAGCCCTGGATCCGCGCCACGATCCTGACGCCGGACGACTATCTCGGCGGCGTGCTCAAGCTCTGCCAGGACCGGCGCGGCGCGCAGATCGACCTCAACTACGTCGGCAAGCGGGCGATGGTCGTCTACGACCTGCCGCTCAACGAGGTGGTGTTCGATTTCTACGACCGGCTGAAATCGATCTCGAAGGGCTACGCCTCGTTCGACTACCACGTCTCCGACTACCGCGAGGGCGACCTCGTGAAGATGTCGATCCTCGTCAACGCCGAGCCCGTCGACGCGCTTTCGATGCTCGTGCACCGCACCCGCGCCGAGAACCGCGGCCGCGCCATGTGCGAGAAGCTCAAGGACCTGATCCCGCGCCACCTCTTCCAGATCCCGGTCCAGGCGGCCATCGGCGGCAAGATCATCGCCCGCGAGACCATCCGGGCGCTGTCGAAGGACGTGACGGCCAAGTGCTACGGCGGCGACATCTCCCGCAAGCGCAAGCTCCTCGACAAGCAGAAGGAGGGCAAGAAGAAGATGCGCCAGTTCGGCCGCGTGGAGATCCCGCAGGAGGCCTTCATCGCCGCGCTGAAGATGGACGATTGAGCGGAGAAGGAACGCCTTCTGGTCGACCAAGGCGGGGATGGCACCGCCCGTTCGCGTCCCTATAATGCGCCGCGACAACGATCGGCGCCCGAGTAGACGAATGACCTCCCGCATCCCCGACTTCACCACCGTGCCTTACGCGGGCGAGGCGATCCCGGCGGTGCCGTTCCCGGCGGGCGAGCCCTGGATGACCCCCGAGGGTATCCCGGTGAAGACCCATTACGGGCCGCAGGACCGCGAGGGGATCGAGTTCCTCAAGACCTATCCGGGCATGGCGCCGTATCTGCGCGGGCCCTACCCGACCATGTACGTCACCCAGCCCTGGACGATCCGGCAATATGCCGGCTTCTCCACGGCCGAGGATTCGAACGCCTTCTACCGGCGCAACCTCGCCGCTGGGCAGAAGGGGCTCTCCGTCGCCTTCGACCTCGCCACCCATCGGGGCTACGATTCCGACCATCCGCGCGTGTCGGGCGATGTCGGCATGGCGGGCGTCGCCATCGACTCGATCTACGACATGCGCACCCTCTTCTCGGGGATCCCCCTCGACGAGATGACCGTGTCGATGACCATGAACGGCGCGGTGCTGCCGATCCTGGCGCTCTACATCGTCGCGGCCGAGGAGCAGGGCGTGCCGCCCGAAAAGCTCGCCGGCACCATCCAGAACGACATCCTCAAGGAGTTCATGGTCCGCAACACCTACATCTATCCCCCGAAGGGATCGATGCGGATCATCTCGGACATCTTCGCGTATACCTCGCAGAACATGCCGAAGTTCAACTCCATCTCCATCTCCGGCTACCACATGCAGGAAGCCGGAGCGACGAACGATCTCGAGCTCGCCTACACGCTGGCCGACGGCGTCGAGTACATCAAGGCCGGCCTCGCGGCGGGCTTGACCATCGACAAGTTCGCCCCGCGCCTGTCGTTCTTCTGGGCGATCTCGACGAACTTCTTCATGGAGATCGCCAAGATGCGGGCCGCGCGCCTGATCTGGGCGAAGCTCGTCAAGGAGTTCGAGCCGAAATCCGACAAGTCGCTGCCCTTGCGCACCCACTCGCAGACGAGCGGATGGTCGCTCACCGCGCAGGACGTGTTCAACAACGTCACCCGCACCTGCATCGAGGCGATGGCGGCGACGCAAGGCGGCACCCAGTCGCTCCACACCAACGCCCTCGACGAGGCGCTGGCGCTCCCCACCGACTTCTCGGCCCGCATCGCGAGGAACACGCAGCTCTTCCTCCAGCAGGAGAGCGGCACCTGCCGCATCGCCGACCCCTGGGGCGGCTCCTACTATGTCGAGAAGCTCACCGCCGACATCGTGGCGCGGGCCTGGGAACATATCCGCGAGGTCGATGCGCTGGGCGGCATGGCCAAGGCCATCGAGGCCGGCATCCCGAAGCTGCGCATCGAGGAGGCGGCGGCCCGCGCCCAGGCGCGCATCGATTCCGGCCGCCAGACCATCGTCGGCATCAACAAGTTCAAGCCCGAGGACGACCGCATGGTCGAGCTGCTGCGGGTCGACAACGGCAACGTGCGCACGCTCCAGATCGACAAGCTGAAGCGTCTGCGCTCCGAGCGCAGCCAGGCCGATGTCGACGCGCGGCTGGCGGCGCTCACCCAGGCCGCCAACGGCGAGGGCAACCTGCTGGCGCTCGCCGTCGAGGCGGCCCGCGCCAAGGCCACGGTGGGCGAGATTTCCGATGCGCTGGAGAAGGCCTGGGGCCGGCACCGCGCCGAGATCCGCTCGATCTCAGGCGTCTACAAGCGGGAGGTGGGTGGCATGTCGCCGGTGGTCGAGCAGGTGCGCGGTCTGGTCGAGGCGTTCGAGGAGAACGACGGGCGCCGCCCGCGCATCCTCGTCGCCAAGATGGGCCAGGACGGGCACGATCGCGGCCAGAAGGTGATCGCCTCCGCCTTCGCCGATCTCGGCTTCGACGTGGATATCGGGCCGCTCTTCGCCACACCGGCGGAGGCCGCGCGGCAGGCGGTGGAGAACGACGTGCACATCGTCGGCGTCTCCTCGCTGGCCGCCGGCCACCTGACCCTGGTGCCGGAATTGAAGGCGGCGCTCACCGAGCAGGGCCGCGAGGACGTGATGATCGTCATCGGCGGCGTGATCCCGCCCGGCGACTATCCGGCCCTCTACGAGGCCGGCGCCTCGGCGATCTTTCCCCCCGGAACCGTGATCGCGGATGCCGCGATCAAGCTCATCGGCGAGCTGAACGGCCGGCTCGGCTACGTGGAGCGGCAGGCCGCCGAATAGCGGCCGCCGACCCGGCGCGAGCGCGGCTGGAAACGTTTTGACCTGCACGCCGGCGGGCTATACCGCGATGCAGTCGGGTGAGGCTCCCGAGCGTCCGGCCGCCGGGGCGCCTCATCCATCGTCGAGGGACGGCCCAATCGCATGAAGTCAGCTCTGATCACCGGCATCACCGGCCAGGACGGCGCCTATCTGGCGCAGCTCCTCCTGGGCAAGGGCTACAAGGTGCACGGGCTGGTGCGGCGCTCCAGCACCACGGACGTCAACGACGTGCGTCTGCGCTGGCTCGGCATCGCCGGCGACGTGAACGTCATCGACGGCGATCTCTCCGACCTGTCGAGCCTGATGCGCATCGTGCGCGCGGCCCAGCCCGACGAGGTCTACAACCTCGGCGCACAGTCCTTCGTGAAGACCTCCTGGCAGCAGCCGCTGCTCACCGGCGCCATCACGGGCCTCGGCTGCGCCGCGATGCTCGAGGCGGTGCGGCTGGAGAAGCCCGACGCGCATTTCTACCAGGCCTCCTCGTCCGAGATGTACGGGATGATCCAGGAGCCGATGCAGAGCGAGACGACGCCGTTCTACCCGCGCTCGCCCTATGCCGCGGCCAAGCTCTACGGCCACTGGATGACCGTGAACTACCGCGAGAGCTTCGGCATGCACGCGTCGAGCGGCATCCTGTTCAACCACGAGAGCCCGCTGCGCGGCATCGAGTTCGTCACCCGCAAGGTCACGGACGGGGTCGCCAAGATCAAGCTCGGAATGGCGAGCGAGCTGCGGCTCGGCAACATCGACGCCAAGCGCGATTGGGGCCACGCCCGCGACTACGTGAAGGCCATGTGGCTGATGCTCCAGCAGGAAGCGGCCGACGACTACGTCATCGCCACCGGACGCACGGTCTCGGTGCGCGACATGTGCGAGATCGCCTTCCAGCATGTCGGCCTGCCCCTGGAGAAGCACCTCGTCATCGACCCCGAGCTCTTTCGCCCGGCGGAGGTCGACGTTCTGCTCGGCAACCCGGCCAAGGCCAAGGCGAAGCTCGGCTGGGAGCCGGAGACCTCGCTGGAAGACATGATCCGCGAGATGGTCGACGCCGACCTCGCGCGGCTGTCGACCGGCCGCTAGCCCCGTCCACGGCGAGCCAGGCCCGTGAGCGGACAGGAAGGCGCCCCGCGCGTCCTCGTCACCGGCGCCGCTGGGTTCGTCGGCGGCCATCTCGTCGCGGCCCTGGCGCGGGCGCTGCCGCCGGGCTCGACCGTCCTCGCGGGCCTTCGCGGTGCCGACAGGGCGCCCGACGGCGCGACGGCGCTGCCCTTCGACGTCACCGACGCCGCCGGCACGCGCGAGGCGGTCCGCGCGGCGCGGCCCACCTGCGTCGTGCATCTCGCGGCGATCGCGGCCCTTCAGGAGGCGCGCTCGGACCCCGCCCGGACCTGGCGGATCAACGTCGAGGGGACGATGAACCTCGCGGCGGCGACGCTCCGCGAGGCGCCGGGGGCCCGCTTCCTGTTCGTCTCGACCTCGGAGGTCTATGGCGGCACCTTCAAACGCGGCACCGCGCCCCTCGACGAGGGGGCGCTGCTCGACCCGACCAACCCCTACGCCGCCTCCAAGGCCGCCGCCGACCTCCTGATCGGCCAGATGGCGCGCGACGGGCTGAAGGCGGTGCGGATGCGCCCGTTCAACCATACCGGGCCGGGGCAGTCGGAAGCCTTCGTGGTGCCGGCCTTCGCCGCGCAGATCGCCCGCATCGAGGCCGGCCGGCAGGCTCCGGTCATGAAGGTCGGCAACCTGGAGGCGCTGCGCGACTTCCTCGACGTGCGCGACGTGGCCGCCGCCTACGCCGCCGCCGTTCTCGCACCGGAGCTGGAGCCGGGGCTGATCCTCAACATCGCCTCCGGCCGTCCCCGCCCGATCCGCGACGCCCTCGACGCGCTCACCGCGCTCGCCCGCGTGCCCGTCTCGGTGGAGCCGGACCCAGCGCGGATGCGCCCCAACGACACGCCCTTCGCGGTCGGCGATGCGACGCGCGCGAAGGACCTGCTCGGCTGGGCGCCGCGCATCGCCTGGGACACGACCATCGCGGACACCCTGGACTTCTGGCGCGAGCGGGTCGCGCGAGAGCCGGCCTGATCCGCTACGCCGCGCCCGGCGAGGCCCGCAGGCGGGCCGATTCCTTCGGCCGGATGTCCATGGCGTTGCCGCGCCAGACGATGGCGCTCTGCATCCAGGCCGCGCTCCACATGAAGGGCAGCACCGCGTCGCGGACCACGAAGGCCAGGATCAGGCGCGGCGAGCGATACCAGCCGGCCTTCGTCGCGAGCGCGTATTCGGCGCCGTACCAGAGGCCCGCCAGCCCCAGCAGCACCGCCGCCGGCGCCGGCCCGCCGGTGCAGGCGAAGGCAGCGAGGAAGGGCAGCACCGCCCCGGTGCCGATCTCGGGCGCGAAGAACAGCGGGAACGTCACCCGGCGCAGACGCGCCCAGCGGAGCTGGCGCGACCAGACCTCGCGCGCCTTGCGCTGGCCCAGGGGCTGCTCGAAGGGCGAGGCGACGAGATGCACGCGCTTGCCCGCCGCGCGCACCAGCTTGGTGGCGGCGGCGTCCTCGGCGATTTCGGCGGCGAGCGCCCGGATGCCGCCCCGCTCCTCCAGGAAGGGCTTGTGCCAGAGCATGCTCTTGCCCTGCGCGAAGCCGAGGCCGAGCGCCTCGCCGGCATATTGCCAGCGCGCCTGGAGCGTATTCAGGAAGGCACATTCGACCTCCGCGAAAAAACCGTCGGGCCGCGCGCCCACCGGCGTCGAGCAGACGAGGCCGGTGTCGGCGCGCCAGGCCGCCTGCAACTGCTGGAGGTAGTCCGGCGGCATCAGCACGTTGGAATCGGCGAGCACCACCCAGTCGTGGCGCGCCGCCTCCCAGCCGCGCACGCAGTTGTTGAGCTTCGGGTTGTCGCTCACCCGCTCGTCGCCGACGACGAGCCGCGAGGGGACATGCGGATGCGCCGCCATCAGCCGGCGCACCAGCGGCACCACCGGGTCGCCGGCCTCCGCGACGCAGAAGATCAGCTCGTAATCGGGATAGGAGAGGGAAAAGCCCCGGCCGAGGGTCTCCTCGCTGAAAGGCTCGAGCCCGCAGACCGGCCGCACCAGGCTGACCGGCGCCCCCGCCGGGAAGGCGGAGGCACGCCGCGTCGCGCCGAGCCGGACGGCCGCCACCGCGAGGCTCGCGAGATGGACCAGCGTGAGCAGCGCGCAGAGCGACAGGGCGAGGACGGTGCCGTTCCCGACGAAACCCGCCATGCCGACTCTCCAGAAACGCCGCCCGTGGCCCCGCGTCGCGGCGGCGCCCCCTTGTTAGCCGAGGCCCTAACAGGCGCGGCGTTTCAGTCGTATGACAGTCGCCGCAGCGCGAAAGCCCGAGCCCTGAGCGTCCCGATCGTCTTCCATCCCGCCTACGAGGCGACCCTGCCGGACGGCCACCGCTTCCCGATGGGGAAATACGGCCGCCTCGCGGCGCGGATCGAGGCGGCGGGACTGGTGCCGGGCGGATTCGTGCGGCCGGAGCCGGCCGACGCCGATCTCCTCGCCCTCGTCCACGACCGCGCCTATGTCGAGGCGGTGCTCGCGGCCAATGTCCCCCGCGCGATCGAGCGCGAGATCGGCCTGCCCATCGAGAAGAGCGTGGTGCGCCGCGCCCGCGCCTCCGTTGGCGGGACCCTGGCGGCGGCGCGCCTCGCCCTCGCGGGCGGGCTCGCGGGCAGCACCGCCGGCGGAAGCCACCATGCGCGGCGCGCGCACGGGGCCGGGTTCTGCACCTTCAACGACGTCGCCATCGCCGCCCGCACGCTCCAGGCGGAAGGGGCGCTGCGCCGCGCGCTGGTGGTGGACCTCGACGTCCATCAGGGCGACGGCACCGCCGACTGCCTGTCGGGCACGCCGGACCTGTTCGCCTTCTCCCTGCATGCCGAGCGCAACTACCCCGCCCGCAAGATCCCCGGCGACCTCGACATCGGCCTGCCGGACGGGCTCGACGACGCGGGCTATCTCGCCGTGCTGCACGCCCGGCTGCCGCCGCTGCTCGACGCGCTGGCGCCCGATCTCGTCTTCTACAACGCGGGCGTCGACCCGCACCGGGACGATCGGCTCGGCCGCCTCGCGCTGACGGACGACGGGCTTCTCGCCCGCGACCGCTTCGTGGTCGGCGAGACGCGGGCACGCGGCATCCCGCTGGTGGCGGTGATCGGCGGCGGCTACGGCCGGGATGTCGATGCCGTCGCCGCCCGGCACGCCCTGGTCTTCGCGGCGATGGCGGCGGAGTCGGGACGGGCGGGCTGAGGTGCCGGGTCAGCGGCCGGCGCGAGCGGCGGTTTCGAGGGCGCCGAAGAATCGCTCCAGTTCGTCGCCCTCCAGGGCGTGGAAGCCGAGCGAGCGGCTCATCATCAGGCCGATGAGCGAGAAGGCCAGCATCGCCCCGGCGCCGGGGGCCGCCTCGACGGACTCGAGCTGCGCCAGACGCTCGGCCAGGAAGGCGCGGAAGCCCGCCGCCGCCTCCGCGTTCTCGGAGGAGGCGATCAGCAGCGAATCGGGGAAGCCGCACTCGTCGGCATAGACCTGCCGCGCATGCGCGATCAGCGCCAGCGGGATCGCCGCCGGGTCGGAGCCGAGGGCGGCGGCGCATTCGGCGATGCCCGCCTGCATGCGCTGGACCTTGCGCGCGGCGAGCGCCGTCACCAGCGCGTCCTTCGAGGCGTAGTGGTGCAGCACGCCGCCCTTGCTGAGGCCGGCCTCCGCCGCCACCGCGTCGATGGTGAGCGTCCGGCTGCCGGAGCGCCGCAGCAGGCTCTCGGCGGCGTCGAGGATGATCTCCGGCCTGTCGTCGCGCCGGCTGCGCGCTTTCGTCATCATGCCCTCCGGGCCGCCTCGACCCGATGCCCGCCCCTCGGCAAGCCTCCGCCGAAAAACCGTCTGGACGGTCGGTAATGTAGGGGATAAGGCTTCGGGGGGAAAGGGCCGAATCGGGATCCGACCGTCATGTCCAGCCTTCGCCGCCTCGGCCTCGCCGGCATCCTGCTCGTCCCGCTGCCCGCCGCCGCGGCGGATGCGGTGCCGCTCGGCGCGCAGACGCTGGTGCGCACCGTCCTCGCCCGCAAGCAGCCCGTGGCGCTGGACGTGGTGTTCACCGGCGACATCCAGGCCCAGGCACAGACGAACGTCTCCTTCCGCACCAACGGCAAGATCGCCCAGCGCCTCGTCGAGGTCGGCGACCATGTGACGGCCGATCAGGTGCTGGCGCGGCTCGATCCGCAGGAGCAGCAGGCCAACCGCGCCAATGCCGAGGCGGCATTGAACTCGGCCGAGGCGCTCCTCACCCAGGCGAAGCTCGCCTTCCGCCGGCAGGAGTCGCTGCTCGCGAGCGGCTACACCACGCGGCCCGCCTACGACAACGCCGAGCAGCAGCTCAGGACCTCGCAGGCCGCCGTCGATTCGGCCCGCGCCGCGCTGGGCACCGCCAAGGAGCAGTTCTCCTACACGGAGCTGCGCGCGGGCGTGGACGGCATCGTGCTCAGCCGCTCGCTGGAGACGGGGCAGGTGGTGCAGGCGGGCCAGTCGGTGCTGTTGCTGGCCCAGGACGGCGGCCGGGACGCGGTCTTCAACGTCTACGAGGCGCTGCTGGCGACGCCGCCCGAATCGAAGACCGTCGAGATCACCCTTCAGGCCGACCCTTCCGTGACGGCGACGGGAACGGTGCGCGAGATCGCGCCGAGCGTCGATCCGTCCTCGGGGACGGTGCGGGTCAAGGTCGGGATCGCGAAGGTGCCGGAGGCCATGGGGCTCGGCGCCGTGGTGATCGGGCGGGGGCGCTTCCGCCCGCGCGAGGCGATCACGGTGCCGTGGTCGGCCCTGTACCGCTGGCACGACAAGCCGGCGGTGTGGGTGCGCGACGCGGGCAAGGGCACCGTCGCGCCGCGCACCGTCACGGTGGACCGCTACGGCGCGGACACCGTCTCCGTCGCGGACGGGATCGTGCCCGGCGATGAGGTCGTCACCGCCGGCATCCAGTTCCTGCGCCCCGGCCAGACGGTGACGCTCGCCAACGACGAACCCACGGGAGCGGCTCGGTGAGGGCGACCCTGCATCCGGCCGCCGCCATCGGCGCGGTCCTCCTCCCGCTCGCCCTCGGCGCATGCGACCGGAGCGGAGAGGCGGAAGCGCCCCCGCCCGTGCGGCCGGTGCTCTACGCGGTGGCCAAGCCCGTCGAGCGCACGATGTTCGGCCCCTTCGCCGGCACGGTGGAGCCGCGCTATTCCTCCCAGCTCGGCTTCCAGATCGGCGGCCGGGTGGTCGCCCGCGACGTGACCATGGGCGACGTGGTCAAGAAGGGCCAGCGCCTCGCCGCCCTCGATCCCATCGTGCCCCGCTTCGGGCTGGTCCGGGCGGAGGCCGACGTCGCCGACGCGCGGGCGCAGGCCGAGAACGCGATCGCCACCGAAGCGCGGACGCGAAAACTGTTCGAGGGCAACAACGTCACCCAGGCGCAGCTCGACGGGGCGGTGGCCAACCGCGACACCGCGCAGGCGCGCCTCGCCCAGGCCCAGGCCAGCCTCCAGAAGGCCCGCGACCAGATGGGCTATACAGAGCTCAAGGCCGATTTCGACGGGGTCGTGACCGAGCGCAGCGCCGAGGTCGGGCAGGACCTGACGCCGGGCCAGGCGGTGGTCACGGTGGCGCGCCCCGAGGCCCGCGAGGCGGTGGTCGACATCCCCGAGAACCTGATCGGCGCCATGCCCATGGACGGCCGCTTCACGGTCTCGCTCCAGAGCGCGCCGGAGATCACCGCGCTCGGCACCGTGCGCGAGGTGGCTCCCTTCGCCGACCGGCGCACCCGGACGCGCCGCATCCGCATGACGCTCGATTCGCCGCCTGCTCCCTTCCGGCTCGGCACCACCATCACCGTCTCGCTGTCCCAGGCGACGCAGCCGCGCATCCCGCTGCCGGCGACCGCCCTGCTGTCGGAGGACGGACGCGACTTCGTCTGGGTCGTGGACGCGGCGGGCACCCATGTCGGGCGCCGTGCCGTCACCGTGGCCGAGCGCGGGCCGGGCCGGGTCGCGATCGGGTCCGGCCTCGCGGCCGGCGAGCGCGTGGTGGTGGCCGGCGCCCATTCCCTGAGCGAGGGCCAGACCGTCCGGCTCTCGGACGAACCGCGCCCGTAGGCTCGAGACCGGGATCCGATCCGTGAAAGACTTCAACCTCTCGGAATGGGCGCTCGCCCATAAGTCCTTCGTCTGGTTCCTGATGGCGATTTGCATGGTCGCCGGCACGCTGGCCTATCGCGGGCTCGGCCGTGAGGAGGATCCGCCTTTCGCCATCAAGACCATGGTCGTGCAGGCGAACTGGCCCGGCGCCACCATCAAGGACACGCTGGAGCAGGTCACGGACCGGATCGAGAAGGAGCTCCAGCAGCTCAACGCCCTCGACTACCTCAAGAGCTACACCACCCCCGGCCAGACCACGGTGTTCGTGCAGCTGCGCGACACCACCAAGGCCACCGAGATCCAGCCGGCCTTCTACCAGGTGAGGAAGCGCCTCGGCGACATCCAGGGCACCTTCCCGCAAGGGGTGCAGGGGCCGTTCTTCAACGACGAGTTCGGCGACGTCTACGGCAACGTCTACGGCTTCACGGCCGACGGCCTGACCCACCGGCAGCTGCGCGACTACGTGGAGGGCGTGCGCACCGACATCCTCAAGGTGCCCAATATCGGCAAGACCCTGCTGCTCGGGACGCAGAAGGAGACGATCAACCTCGACTTCTCCACCCGCAAGCTCGCCGGCTTCGGCATCGACGTGCAGGCGCTCATCAAGACGCTCCAGGCCCAGAACGCGATCTCCCCCTCGGGCGTGGTCCAGGCCGGGCCGGAGCGGGTGTCGGTGCGGGTCAGCGGGCAGTTCGCCTCCGAGGATTCGCTGCGCGACATCAACCTGCGGGTGAACGACCGCTTCTTCCGCCTCTCGGACGTGGCCGAAATCAGCCGCGGCTACGAGGACCCGCCGGCGGCGATGTTCCGCGTCGACGGCAAGCCCGCCATCGGCCTCGCCATCGCCATGCGCCCCAACGCCAACCTGCTGCATTTCGGCGAGGATCTGAAGGCGCGCATGCGGGTCGTCGAGGGCAAGCTCCCCATCGGCGTCGGCATCCACCTCGTCTCCGACCAGCCGAAGATCGTCGAGGAGGCGGTGGGCGGCTTCACGCAGGCGCTGGTCGAGGCCGTGGTGATCGTGCTCGCGGTGAGCTTCCTCAGCCTCGGCGTGCGCGCCGGGCTGGTGGTGGCGATCTCGATCCCGCTGGTGCTCGCCATCGTCTTCGTCATCATGCAGGTGATGGGCGTGACGCTCCAGCGCATCTCGCTCGGCGCGCTCATCATCGCGCTGGGCCTGCTCGTCGACGACGCCATGATCACCGTCGAGATGATGGTGGCGCGCCTCGAGCTCGGCGACAACCTCAAGAAGGCCGCGACCTTCGCCTACACCTCCACCGCCTTCCCGATGCTCACGGGCACGCTGGTCACGGTGGCGGGCTTCCTGCCCATCGGCTTCAACGGCTCCTCGGCGGGCGAGTACACCTACAGCCTGTTCGTGGTGATCGCGGCCTCGCTGCTGGTCTCCTGGGTGGTCGCGGTGCTGTTCGCGCCGCTGATCGGCGTGGCCCTGCTGCCCAAGACCATGAAGGGCCACCACGACAAGCCCGGCCGCATGACCGGCCTGTTCATGGCCACGCTGAGGCTCTCCATGCGCCTGCGCTGGCTCACGGTGGCCGTCTGCGTGGGGCTGCTGGCGCTGTCGGTGGTCGGCCTCGGCCATGTCCAGCAGCAGTTCTTCCCGCAGTCCGACCGCAACGAGGTGCTGGTCGACATGACGCTGCCGCAGAACGCCACCATCGACGAGACCCGCCGCCAGATGGACCGCTTCGAGACGGCGCTGAAGGGCGATGCCGATATCGAGCGCTGGACCTCGTACGTGGGCCAGGGCGCGGTGCGCTTCTACCTGCCCCTCGACCAGCAGCTCGGCAACGCCTTCTTCGGGCAGATCGTCATCGTCGCGAAGTCGATGGAGGCGCGCGACCGGCTGATGGCGCGGCTGGAGGAGTTCGGGAAGCGGCAGTTCGTCGGCATCGACGTGTTCGTGAACCCGCTCTCGCTGGGCCCGCCGGTCGGCCGGCCGATCCAGTACCGGCTCAGCGGCCCCGACCTTCAGACGGTGCGCGAGAAGGCGCTGGCGCTGGCCTCCATCGTCGCCGGGAACCCGCATGTGGCGGTGCCGACGCTGGACTGGAACGAGCCCGGCAAGGTGCTGCGCGTGGCGATCCTCCAGGACAAGGCCCGCGCCCTCGGCGTCACCAGCGAGGACATCGCCACCATCCTCAACGGGGTGGTCGGCGGCACCGCCATCACGCAGGTGCGCGACTCGATCTACCTCGTCACCGTCGTCGGCCGGGCACGCAGCATCGAGCGCTCCTCCCTCGACACGCTCCAGAGCCTCCAGGTGACGCTCGCCAACGGTTCGGTGGTGCCGCTACTCGCCTTCGCCAAGATCGACTACGACCTCGAGCAGCCCATCGTCTGGCGCCGCGACCGGGTGGCGACGCTCACCGTGCGCGCCGCGATCCTCGACGAGACCCAGCCGCCCACCATCGTCGCCGCGCTCAAGCCCGAGATCGACGCCTTCGCCAAGGCGCTGCCCGAGGGCTACACGCTGGCCACCGGCGGCGCAGTGGAGGAGGCGGCCAAGGGCCAGGGGCCGATCGCGGCGGTGGTGCCGGTGATGCTGCTGACCATGGCCGTCATCCTGATGATCCAGCTCCAGAGCGTGCAGAAGCTCTTCTTGGTGGCGAGCGTCGCCCCGCTCGGGCTGATCGGCGTGGTCGCCGCGCTGCTGCCCTCCGGCAAGCCGCTGGGCTTCGTCGCCATCCTCGGGGTGCTGGCGCTGATCGGCATCATCATCCGCAACGCGGTGATCCTGGTGAGCCAGATCGAGGAATGCGAGGCGGACGGGCTCGGCCCCTGGGACGCCGTGGTGGAGGCGACCCGCCACCGCATGCGCCCGATCCTGCTCACCGCCGCCGCCGCGAGCCTCGGCATGATCCCCATCGCCCGCGAGGTGTTCTGGGGCCCGATGGCCTACGCCATGATCGGCGGCATCATCGCGGCGACCTTCCTGACCCTGTTCTTCCTGCCGGCGCTCTATGTCGGCTGGTACAGGATCAAGGCGCCGAAGCCGGGCGAGGAGGGCACAGGACCGGCGCCAGCGCATCCATGACCGGCCGGTAGCGGGCGAGATGCAGCCCGTCGCGCAGGGCGCCGGGCCTGGCGAAGCCGGTGTCGCCGTCGCGAAGCTCCGCGAAGGGGTCCGCGAAGACGCAGCCGAGGCGGCCGCACAGGGCGCGCAGCCGCTCCGAGTAATGCGCCACCGCCGCCGGCTCCAGCCAGCGCGCCAGCTCCCGACCGACCGGGGGCACGGCCGTCACCACGAGGCGGTCGGTGTTGGCCATGAGCGTGCGCAGGATGCGCTCGGCGGACGCATCGAACCGCGCCGTCGCGTCCGGGCCGAGCGGCTTGTTCTTGGCCATCAGGTCGTTGGTGCCGATGGTGAGCGCGGCGGCCCGCGCGCGCCTGCGGAAGGTCAGTGTCGCGACGAGATCGGCATAGACCGCCGCGCTCGACCCGCTGACGCCGCCGTTGACGAGCTCCGTCCCGCAGGGGCGCTGCGCGGGCGATTCCAGCTCCGACTGCGAATCGCCCGCGAGGAAGACGTAGCCGGCCGGCGCCTCGTCGAGATGGACCTGCACGGCGATGAGCCGGTTCTGGGCATAGGCGCGCGCGTTCATGGCCGGCGGGCGGTGAAGCACCCAGCCCGTGCCGATGCCCGCCGCCAGCAGGGCGAGGCCGGCGCCGCCGAGCAGGAGGACGCGCCTCACGCGAGCGCCCCGCCCTGGAGCCCTGAGCGGTCCAGCACCGCCTCGGGCCGCGAATCCGTGCTGGCGTAATAGGGCTTGATGTCGAGGAGCGGGGTGCCGTCGAGGCAGTCGAGCCCGCGCACCCGCAAGGCGCCGTCCTCGATGCCGAGCAGCTCCACCACCGACAGCGCGATCGGGTTCGGCCGCACGGGCGAGCGCAGGGAGAAGGTGCCGCGCAAGCCGTCCGCGTGCCGGGGCCGTTGCAGCACCAGGGCGCGCTCGGCCCGGTCCATCCAGTAGAGCAGGATCAGGTGGCTGGCGCCCGCGACGTTCCGAAGGCCGGGGCGATAGCGCTCGTCCACCAGCACCGTGCAAACGGCATCGCTCTGGAGCCCGTTCTTCGGGCAGTCCGCGCGCTCCGTCCAGGGCGTGCGGATGCGGCCGATGAAGTAGAGCCCGGCGTCGTGGGTGGCGGGCAGCGCCACGCTCTCCTCGCCCTCGCGCCGCGCCGGTTCGCCGCTCATCCGCCTCTCCTCCGCCTCACCGACGCTTTGGTCCGAACGCCGCCGCGCCGCAAGTTGCCCGACGCGACGCGCGGATTCCGGCGCATGACGGAACCGCAGCGCGGAACCTTGGGGCGCCGACCTCCTTATCTGCCCGAGGCGGCATTCTCTGCGCTCCCATCGCTTCCGCGATGCGGAGATGTCCCGGACGATTCCAGCGATGCTCGACGACCAGCGACCGGCCCCGCCCAAACGGCGCGGCGCCTCGACCGAGGCCGTGCAACCCGCCGATGCCGAGGACGCGCGGCGCGATGTCCTCGACGTCTCCGAGACGGGCCTGAAGGAATCCGTGCCGGAGGACGGGAAGGCCGATACCGACGGCCGGCCCGAGGCGAACGACGAGCAGGAGGAGGACAAGCCGAGCCTTCTGCGCCGGCACCCGGTCTGGTTCGGCCTCGGCGCGCTCGCCGTCGTCGTCCTGGCGGTGGCGGGCTATTTCTACTGGCTGATCTACCTTCACCCCTACGAGAGCACCGACGACGCCTTCGTGGATGCGCGCAGCTACAGCGTCGCCCCGAAGGTCTCCGGCTACGTGGTCGAGGTGCCCGTCACCGACAACCAGCATGTCGAGGCCGGCCGGACCCTCTTCCAGATCGACAAGCGCGACTACGAGGTGGCGCTCCAGCAGGCGCGGGCGCAGATCGAGTCGGCCAAGGCGTCGATCCAGAACGTCGACGCCCAGATCGAGGGCCAGAAGGCGCAGATCGACGTCGCCAAGGCGCAGGTGACGCAGACCCAGGCCGCCCTCGACTTCGCCAAGCAGGACGCCGCCCGCTACCAGGACCTCGCCAGGAAGGGCGCCGGCACGGTCCAGCAGTCGCAGCAATCGACCTCGAATCTCGAGCAGCAGGAGGCGAGCCTCCAGCGGGCCCAGGCGAGCGTCATCGCCGCCCAGACCCAGATCGGCGCGCTGGAGGCGCAGAAGGCGAGCGCCAAGGCGAGCCTCGCCAATGCCGAAGCCCAGGCCGCCCAGGCCGAGCTGAACCTCGGCTACACCACGGTGATCGCGGCCCAGCCCGGCCGGGTGGTGCGGCTCTCGGGGGCCAAGGGCCAGTTCGCGCAGGCCGGCCAGAGCCTCTCGATGTTCGTGCCCGACGAGATCTGGATCACCGCGAACTTCAAGGAGACGCAGATCACCGACATGCGGCCGAACCAGAGCGTCGAGGTCGAGATCGACGCCTATCCCGACCGCAGGATCACCGGCCGCGTCGCCTCGGTGCAGCCGGGCTCAGGGACAGCCTTCAGCCTGCTGCCGGCGCAGAACGCAACCGGCAACTACGTGAAGGTGGTCCAGCGCGTGCCGGTGAAGATCGTCGTCGACACATGGCCCGACGACGTCGCCATCGGGCCCGGCCTGTCCATCGTGCCCACGGTGCGGGTGCGGTGAGCGCGACCAAGGCGGGCGCCCTTCCGCTGGCACCGGGCGGGCACAGCCCCTGGGCGGTGGCGCTGGTGGTGGCGCTCGCCACCTTCATGGAGGTGCTCGACACCACCATCGCCAACGTCGCGCTGCGCTACATCTCCGGCGGCCTCGCGGTGGGGCCCGACGAGGCGGCCTGGGTGGTGACGAGCTATCTCGTCGCCAACGCCATCGTGCTCACCGCGTCGAGCTTCCTGGCCAAGCGCTACGGCCGCAAGGCGTTCTTCATGTGGAGCGTGGCGCTGTTCACGCTCTCCTCGATCCTGTGCGGCTTCGCCTGGAACCTGCAATCGCTGCTGTTCTTCCGGGTGCTCCAGGGGCTCGGCGGCGGCGGCATGGCGCCGTTGGCGCAGTCGATCCTCGCCGACAGCTTCCCGCCGCAGAAGCGCGGCCAGGCCTTCGCCCTCTACGGCCTCGCCATCGTCGTCGCCCCGGTGATCGGGCCGACGCTCGGCGGCTGGCTCTCCGACAACTGGTCCTGGCACTGGTGCTTTCTCATCAACGGTCCCGTGGGCCTGATCTCGCTCGGGCTGATGTCGGTGCTGCTCCAGGATTCCGAGAAGGCCATCGCGGAGCGCAAGGCCCTGCGCCGGAAGCGCGTGCCCTTCGATCTCGTCGGCTTCCTGCTGGTCGCGACCTTTCTCGGCTCGCTGGAGGTCATCCTGGACGAAGGCCAGCGCAAGGATTGGTTCGGCTCGAACCTGATCGTGGTCTTCGGCCTTCTCTGCCTCGTCGCCTTCGTGCTGATGATCCCCTGGGAGCTGACCCGCAAGAACCCCGTCATCGACCTCAAGCTGCTGTTCCGGCGCCAGTTCGCGGCCTGCTTCCTGGTGATGATGGCCACCGGCGCGATCCTGATCGCCACCACGCAGTTCATCCCCCAGATCGTGCAGGAATATTACGGCTACACCGCCACGATCTCGGGGCTCGTGCTGGCGCCGGGCGGCATCGTCACCGTGGTGATGATGCTCGTCGTCGGGCAGATCTCGGGCAAGGTGCAGCCGAAATACCCCATCGCCATCGGTGCGTCGGTGGTGGCCTTCGCCATGTACCGGCTGACCTGGCTCTACGGCGACGTGACCTTCGGGTTCTTCGCCTGGGCGCGGGTCTATATCGGGATCGGGCTGTCGCTGATCTTCATATCGATCACCTCGGCCTCCTACGAGGGCATCGATCCGTCACAGACGGATCAGGCCTCGGCCCTCATCAACGTGGCGCGCAACGTCGGCGGCTCGCTCGGGGTGTCGCTGGCGCAGAACGTCCTCGCCTACCGCCAGCAGTTCCACCAGAGCCGGCTGGTGGAGTCGATCGTGCCCTCGAGTCCCGCCTATCAGGAGACCATGAACCGGGCGACCGAGTACTTCTCCCATTACGGCGCCATGGGCGTCGACGCCCGAGGCCAAGCCACCGCCTGGATCGGGCAGCAGCTCGCGACGCAGGTCGCGTACTGGGCCTATATCGACGTGTTCTTCGTGCTCGCCATCGTCTCGGCCTCGGCGGTGCCCCTCGCCATGATCCTCAGCAACGTGAAGCTCGGAGGAGGGGCGCCGGCGGCGCATTGAGAGCCGCCGGCGGATCGTCAGGGATCGAGCGCCTCCGTCACGAGGATGCGCGGCCGCGCGGGAGGCGCCGCCGGTTCCTCGGGAGCGGGGCTCAGCGCGCCGACCCCCTCGAAGCGACTGAGGCGCTTGTCGATCATGCCGTCAAGGCGCTGGTGCAGCTCGGCCACCGTGAGCGCGCGAACGCTCTTGCCGGCGTTCTTGCCGCCGCTCTTTCCGCCGCTCTTGCCCGCCGCCTTCTCCGGCGCGCCTTCGACCTTGCCGACGAACAGGCTGCGGTTGGAGCGCGCCGCGTTGCGGAAGGCGTCGCGGGCGATCTCGTCCGGCTTGTCCGAGGAGAGCGCGAGGAACCGGCGGGCGCTGGCCGAGCCGAGGAAATGGGCGAGGTAGAGCTCGGGCGTGCTGAGCTCGCGGCCGATCTGGCTCTCCACCCGCGAGCGGTCGCGCTTGACCAGCTCCGCCGCCATCACCGCCGACACGTAGGGGTCGCGGCGCAGGCCGAGCACGCGCGCGCGCAAAGCGGTGTCGGGGATCGCGATCGCCCCGCCCTTGCCCGTCACCGAGGCCGCCTCCGCCGCGAGCCCGTGCCGGGCGCCGTAGTCGCGCATCATCTCGAGCCATGTCGCCGTGACGAACTGAAAGAGTCCCTCCGCCGAAGAGGCGGGGTTCCTCGCCCCCGCGTCGAAGCGGGATTCCTTGTCGGCGAGCGCCATCAGGTAGACCGGATCGACCCCCGTCTCGGAGGAGGCACGCAGGATGCTCTCGACCACCCGGCGCGGCACGCTGGTATCGCCGAAGCGCACCTCCTCGCTCGCGGCCCCGTCGGCCTGCGGCTTGGGCAGGGCCGCGAGCGATCCCTCGATGATCGTCGTCGTCGCGGGCACCTGTTCGAGCAGCGGCACCCCGCGCCAGTCGGCGAGGCGATCGGCCGCGCCGCCTTCGAGCGCCTGCGCGCCGGCGGCGCTTTCGTCGAGCCGGTCATGCGCGAAAACCTCGCCGCCGGAGCCGAGCGCGATGCCGGCGAGCAGCCCGACCGCCACGAGGCCGCGCAGCAAGGCCCGCGACATCGCCGTGCTGGTCGAGGTCCTGGCGGCCGGCCACCATGTATTGAGCGCGCCCGATGTCGCGCCGACCTTTGAAATGAAGATCTTGCAAGGCACAAGACCGCCCGCGTCGTCGGCGCAATGCGCCGGCTCCGGTACAACCCCCATTCGTCTTGCCTTTTCGTGCCGCGGCGTTCTCTGGCGCGGCTTCGATGAAGAGGCGGCTATTTGGTGGGAGCTTTTGTCCGCAATGGGACGGCTCCATGATGCAAGCGTGACCCTTCTGAGAACGCCGCCGCACCGCCATGCGGCCGCCGCAGGGCCCGTTCGGGTCTGGTTCAGCCGGGCTGCGCCATGTATGTGGCTCGCCCAGGCTTGGAACGAAGCCTGACGGACCCAAGTTAGCTAGGGCCATGCGAGCGTCGGCGCCGATCCTTCGGCGCGTTCGCGGACCCTGAAGAGCCAAGGACACCTCCTTCCCATGAGCATGCAGTCCGGTCGCCGCGTCGGCGTAGCCTTCGTCGGCATGGGCGGCGCTGTCGCCACCACGGCCATCGCCGGCATCGAGATGATCAAGTCCGGTTCGAACCGGCTCGACGGTCTCCCCCTCGCCGGCCTCTCGGTGGCGGGCATGGCGGACTACAAGGACCTCGTCTTCGGCGGCTGGGACCTCAACGGCGACGACCTCGCCTCCGCCGCGAGCGGGCACGGCGTCCTCACCCAGCAGGACATCGAGAACGGCGCCCAGGTGCTCAAGGGCATCACCCCCTGGCCGGCGGTGGGCAGCGCCAAGTTCTGCAAGAACATCGACGGCAAGAACCGCATCGTGGCCGCCGGCCACCGGGAGGCGGTCTCGATCATCGCCAACGACCTGCGGCGCTTCCAGAAGGAGAGCAACCTCGACGAGGTCGTGGTCATCAACCTCGCCTCCACCGAGCGCTGGCCCGATCTCAGCGACCCGACGCTGAACTCCGCCGCCGCCTTCGAGAAGGGGCTCGACGCCAGCGACGAGTCGATCTCGCCCGCGATGCTCTACGCCTATGCGGCGATCAAGAGCGGCATCCCCTACGCCAACTTCACCCCGAGCGTCGCCGCCGACGTGCCCGCGCTCCTCGATCTCGCCCGCGAGATGAACGTCCCGGTGGCCGGCAAGGACGGCAAGACCGGCCAGACCATGATGAAGACCGTGCTGGCGCCCGCCCTCAAGGCCCGCGCCCTGCATGTCGACGGCTGGTTCTCGACGAACATCCTCGGCAACCGCGACGGCCTCGCGCTGAACGATCCGAACTCGCTCCAGTCGAAGCTCAACACCAAGGGCACGGTGCTCGATTCGATCCTCGGCTACCCGGTCGAGGACCACCTCGTGCACATCCACTATTACCGCCCGCGCGGCGACGACAAGGAAGCCTGGGACAATATCGACGTCACCGGCTTCATGGGCCAGCGCATGCAGATCAAGGTCAACTTCCTCTGCAAGGACTCGATCCTCGCCGCCCCGCTGGTGATCGAGATCGCCCGCATCCTCGACCTCGCCAAGAAGCGCGGCGACGGCGGCGTGCAGGAGCAGCTCTCGACCTTCTTCAAGGCCCCCATGGTCAAGAACGGCCACGGCCCCGAGCACGATTTCGGCAAGCAGAACACCATGCTGCTCAACTGGCTCGGCGTGCACTGATGACGACGCTCGAGGGCGGCGGCTCCGCCGCCCCTGCGCTCGCGCCGGAGGGGGACGCGATCGCCGCCCCCCTCGCGCTCCGCGACCTGCTGGTCGAGGCCAACGACCTCAAGCGCGTGCGCTCGGCCGGGCGCTACGGCTCCATCGCCGAGCGTCTTTTCGCGCGCGGGTGGGCCTGCTTGACGGGGGGCGCCTCGCCCGACGACGTGGCGTTGGAGATCACCGCGACGGCACTCGCCGCCACGCGCCTCTGCGACCTCGACGCGGCCTTCCTGTCGGCCGCCGGATTGTCGGATGAGGCCGTCACAAAAATTCTCGTCGCCGGTTTCGACGCGGTGACGGAGGCCGTCGAGGAGCCCCTGCGCGCGCGCCTGCGCCGGCGCCTCGTCGAGCGCGTGGAGATGCCGGAAGGGCCGGTGCCCGCCTTCGTCGGCGCTCTCGCAGAGCAGCCGCGCGCGGGCGTCACCTGCCCCGGCAAGCCCCGCATCCTGCTCGAACCGCCGGAGAACCACGCCGAGCATTGCCTGGTGGTCGCCGTCTACGGCGTCGTGCTGAGCCCGTTCTACCGGGCCGATCCGGGCATGGTCTTCCTCGCCGCCATGGCGCACCATTTCCACAACGCGGCCATGCCCGATGCCGGCTTCACCGGCGAGATGCTGCTCGGCGACGAGCTCGCCGGGATCATGGCGACGACCGCCTCCTGGGCGCTGGACGAGCTGGAGCCGGAGCTGGCCGACATCGTGGAGCGCGCCCGCGCCGTGCTGCCCGACGATTCGACGGCGGAGGGCCGCGCCTTCCACGCCGCCGACTGCATCGACCGGGTGCTCCAGATCGCGCAGCATCTGCGCGCGGCCTCCCTCACCATGGAGACCGTGCTCGACGACATGGAGCTCGTCCATGCCGGCCCCGTGAAGGGGTTCCACGACCGGGTGCTGAGGGATATGCGCATCCCCTGATCGCGGGCGGATGACGGCACGGCATGATCCCTTTCGAGCTTCTCTCGCCGGAGACCGGCAACGGCCTGCGCCCCGATACGCCGCATTCCGTGGCGGATGCGGAGACCGGCGCGCGCTGGCCGGTGATCGACGGCATCCCGTATCTGCGCACCGGCCGCGAGGCGCTCGTGGAGACGGCGCTCGCCCATCTCGACGCGGGAGAGCAGGAAGACGCCCTCGTCCTCCTGCTGGCCGATCAGGACGAGTGGTGGACGGGCCCGGCCGCCGATCCGGCCGACCTGCGCCGGCTCGTGCGCGAGCGCGACAGCACCACCCTGCGCGAGGCGGTGAGCCTCCTCGGCTGGGGCCGCGTCGGCGACTATTTCCTGCACCGCTGGAGCGACCCGACCTTCCTCGCCGGCATCGCGCTCCTGGAGGCTCACTGGAACGAGCCGAAATGCGTGTTCGAGTTCGCCTGCGGCATCGGGCACTACCTGCGCGAGCTGGCGTCCCGAGGAGCCAAGGTGGCCGGCGCCGACGTCGTCTTCGCCAAGCTCTGGGTGGCGCGCCATTTCGTCGTGGGGAAGGGGGCGCAGCTCGTCTGCTTCGATGCCGGCTCTCCGCACTGGCCGGTGCCGGGCGCGCCCGCCGATCTCGTGATCTGCAACGACGCCTTCTACTTCCTCGACGACAAGGCACGGCTGCTCGAGCACCTGCGCGCCAATGCCGGCGACGACGGCTGGCTCGCGGTCAGCCATATCCACAACAGCGCCCGGCCCGGTTTCTCGGCCGGACGCGCGGTCTCGGCCGCCGAGATCGAGGAGTTCTTCCCCGACGGCTTCGTCTATGACGACGACGAGCTGACCCGCGCCCTCGTGGAGGTTCGCGCCCCGTGCCCGCGCGAGGCAAAGGACCTCGTGCATGTGGAGGCGTTCTCGGTGGTGGCCGGGCCCGGCATGCGCCCGGCTCCGCGCTCCGTGGTCGACGGCCTGACCCTGCCGCGCGAGGGCACGCAGCTCCTGCTCAACCCGCTCTATGTCCGCGACGGCGACGGCTACGCCGTCCGCTGGCCCTCGGAGCGCTACGAGGCGGAATACGCCGCGCGCGTCACCTATCCGCCCCGCTCGCCCGGCCCGGAGATCCTCGACTGGATCGGCCCGTCCGCCGGCGAGACCGCCGGCCGCGTGCGCCGGCGCGAGTTCGTCGACCTGCCGGAGCGCTGGTGATGGCCATGGACGGGGATCGGGTCGGCTGGGGCATCGTCGGCTACGGCTGGGTCGCCCGCGACTACATGGCGCCGGGCATCCGCGCCGCCGGGCACCGGCTCGTCGCCGTCTGCGATCCGGGAGAGGGCTCGCGCGCCGCCGCCGAGGCGGAGGGTGCCCGCGCCTACGCCACCCTCGACCGGCTGATCGCCGACCCCGAGGTCGAGGCGGTCTACGTGGCGACCCCGAACCATCTCCACCGGGAAGCCGTCGCCGCGCTCGCCGCCGCCGGCAAGCCGGTGCTCTGCGAGAAGCCGATGGCGGCGCGGCTCGACGACGCGGAGGCCATGGCCGAGGCGGTGATCGCCAGCGGCGTCTTCTACGGCACCGCCTTCGACCAGCGCCACCACCCCGGCCACCGGGCCATGCGCGCCGCGATCGCGCAAGGGCGCCTCGGCACGGTGACGGCGATCCGCATCGTCTATGCCTGCTGGCTCGACCGGCGCTGGACCTCGTTGCCCGGCCAGGACAACTGGCGCATCGACCCGAAACAGGCGGGCGGCGGCGCCCTCATCGACCTCGCGCCGCACGGGCTCGACCTCGTGGACTTCCTGCTCGGGGAATCCATCGCCGACCTGTTCGCGCTGACCCAGGCCCGCGCCCAGGACTACGAGGTGGACGACGGCGCACTCATCATCGGCCGCACCGGCTCCGGCGTCCTGGCCAACCTCCACGTCGCCTATAACTGCCCGGACGCCCTGCCGCGCCGAAGGCTCGAAGTGATCGGCACCAAGGGACAACTCGTCGCGGTCGACACCATGGGCCAGACGGCCGGCGGCACGGTGACGTTCACGGACGGTACAACCGGCGCGTCCGAGGATATCGCCTTCGACAGGGACGCCTCGCCCTTCGCCGAGCAGGTGCGCGCCTTCGGCTCAGCCCTGCGCCGGCCGGCGGAGCGGGACGCCTATTCCATCGCGCGCGACCTCCACACCGCCCGGCTGGTGATGCGGGCCTATGCGAGCGAACAGACCGGCCGCCACGGAACGGACCTCTAGATGACAGAGCACGAGCAGGACGCCCGGGCGCGCCACGCCCGCCTGAAGCGCCCGCGGCCCTACGGGTTCGGCGCCAAGCGCGTGATCGAGGGCCTGCCCGAGCGCCTGCCCGATGCGGTGCGCGCCTATCTCGACGTGCTGCCGGAGGGCCGCGTCGTCGGCTTCAACCTGGCGCCGCTCGACCGCACCGGCATCCCGGTCTGGTTCGTCTCGCTCTTCCTCGACGATCCCTATTTCGTCGGCGCCATGCCGAGCGGCATCGGCTACGGCGCCACCGACGACGAGGCGCTGATCGGCGCCGTCGCCGAGATCGCCGAGAACCTGATGCCGACGCTGGCGCTGATCCCGCGCAAGAAGGAGCGCGGCTCCTATCGCGACCTCGTCAGGGTGTTCGGCGCCCGCTCGGTGGCCGACCCGCTGACGCTCGGCCTGCCCGCCGGCTCGCCGGTCGACCGCGACACCGTGCTCGAATGGACCGGATGCGTCCGCCACGGCACCGGCGAGACCGTGCTGATGCCCCTCGACGTCGCGGCGACGGATTATTTCGAGCTGAGCGAAGGCTACAAGCCCTTCACCAACCTCATCACCAACGGACTCGGCGCCGGCCCGGACGTGCCTTTCGCGCTGGGCCACGGCGTGCTCGAACTGCTCCAGCGCGACGGCAACGGCCTGCTCTTCCGGGCGCTGGACCAGGGCGTGATGCTCGACTTCGCTCCCGGTCCCGGCTTCGACGGCCTCGGCCCCGAGACCCTCGGCATGCTCGACAAGCTCGACGCGCTCGGCATCCGGGCGCTGCCGAAATTCGCCACCGACCAGTTCGGACTGACCAACGTCTACGTGGTGGGCTACGACCGCGACGCCGCCGACACCCCGGCCCCCATCGCGCTCTCCGCCTGCGGGGAAGCCTGCGACCCGGACCGCGAGCGGGCGCTGCGCAAGGCGCTGCTCGAATTCCAGGCCGCGCGCGTGCGCAAGGCGTTCGGCCACGGCCCGCTCGCCTTCGCCGAGCGGGTGACGCCGCCGGGCTATGTCCGCGCCTTCATCGAGAAGGCGCTGCCGAGCCTCGATCTCGAAGAGAGCCGCGCGCTCAAGGCGATGCTCGAATGGATCGTGATGGCGCCGCAGGACCTGCGCGGCGTCCTCGCCGACACGGTCTATTCCGAGCGCGGCACCAAGGCCTTTTCGGAACTGCCGACGACCGCCGCCCCGGACGGCCACGCGCGCGGAAAAATCGCCTGCGACCGGCTCACGGAGGCCGGGTTCGACGTGCTCTATGTCGACGCCTCGCCGCCGGGGGGCGGGGTCGGCATCGTCAAGGCCATCGTGCCGGGTCTCGAGGTGGAGACCATGAGCTATTATCGCATCGGCGAGCGCAACACCCGCAAGCTCATCGAGCGCGACCACCCGCTGATCCGCTTCGGGCAGGCGACCGACACGCTGCTGCCCGTGCGCCTGACGCCGGAGGCGATCGAGCGCTTCGGCGGCCAGCCGCTCTTCGACACGGAGCTGGCGGAGAAGATCGTCGGCAGCCACTATCCGCTCTACCGCGAACCGGAATCGCATCACGCGCCGTTCCGGCTGGAGCAGCGGGGGAAGGCGGCGTGAGGACCATCCTTCCCGGCACCAGCGCCCCCAACGGCCAAAGGCCGGAGGCAAGCGCGACCGCGCGCCGCCGCCCATGCGGCGGGACGCCCTCGCAGCGCCAGCGGAGAGGGCACGAACGATGACCCTCCGCTTCGCCTACAACACCAACGGCGCCGCCAACCACCGGCTCGACGACGCCCTGACGCTCATCGCCGACGCCGGCTACGACGGCGTCGCGCTGACCCTCGACATCCACCATCTCGACCCCTTCGCCGACGACTGGGCGCGGGAGGTCGAGCGCGTGGCGAGCCGGCTGGAGCGACTGGGGTTAGGCTCGGTGATCGAGACCGGCGCGCGCTTCCTGCTCGACCCGACCGCCAAGCACGAGCCGACCCTGGTCACCGCCGATGCCGCCGGCCGGGCGCGCCGGGTCGGCTTCCTCAAGCGGGCGGTGGAGATCGGCGCGATCCTGAAATCGGAGGCGGTCTCGTTCTGGGCTGGCGTGCCGAAGGAGGGCGTCGACCGCGCCGAGGCGCATGGCTGGCTGGTGGACGGGCTCGCAGAGGTGGCGGCACATGCCGGGGAGCACGGGGTCGTGCCCTGCCTGGAGCCCGAGCCGGGCATGCTGATCGAGACGCTGGACGACTTCGCCGCGCTCTCCGTCCCCGGACTCAGGCTGGCGCTCGACACCGGCCACTGCCTCGTCACGGGCGAGCGCGATCCCGCGGCGGCGGTCTCGGAGTTCGCGGACAGGATCGGCACCGTGGCCATCGAGGACATGGCGCGCGGCGTCCATGTGCACCTGCCCTTCGGCGAGGGCGACATGGACGTGCCGGGGGTGCTCGGGGCCCTGGAGGCCATCGGCTTTTCCAGGCTGATCTGCGTCGAGCTCTCCCGCGAGAGCCACCGCGCCGATGTCATGATCCCGCGCTCGCTCGCCTATCTGAAGGAGTGCCGCCGGCCCGGCCCCGGCCTGCCGCCGGCCCCCGATACCAGCGCTTACGAGACCCGCATCCTATGAGGATCTGCTTCGTCAGCCGGCGCTATTTCCCGGCAATCTCGGGGATGAGCGTCTACGCCCAGAACCTGCTGCGCGAGCTCGTCGCGGCGGGCCACGACGTCACGATGATCAGCCAGTACCGGGGCGACGCCTTCGGCACCCGCGTCTACGGAGGCGGGCCGCCGCCGGCCGTGCCGGGAGTGCGCGTCATCGGCCTCGAACAGCTCGGCGAGCAGACGAACGGCGATTTCGAGCGCGACATCGCGACGATGATCGCCACCATCGAGGCCGAGCACGCGAAGAAGCCCTTCGACATCCTGCACGCGCAATACGGCTACCCCACCGGCTGGGCCGTGCTGCTGGCCTCCCGCAAGCTCGGGGTGCCGAACGTCGTCTCGATCCAGGGCGGCGACGGCCACTGGGTCGGCTCCTGCTGCGAGACGCATCGCGTGGCCATGTGCGAGGTGCTGGCCCATGCCAACGCCCTGCTGATCGGCGGCAAGTCCTTCGTGGAGGAGGTCTGCGAGCGGCTGGGTTCCGATCCCGCCCGCTTCACCATCGTGCCCGGCGCCGTCGACACGGCGCGCTTCGCGCAAGGCACCGGCGACGGGCTGCCCAAGCCCCATTCGGGGCCGGTGCGCCTGTTCTACCACGGCCGGGTCGACCGCCGGAAAGGCGTGCTCGACTTCATCGACGCCCTGGCGCTGCTGCGCGAGCAGGGCACGCCGTTTGCCGCCACCATCTCCGGCATCGGCCCGGACGTCGACGCCTCGAAGGCGCGGTGCGAGGAGCTCGGCTTCTCCGAGAAGGCGATCCGCTTCACGGGCTACGCCGAGTACGAGACCGTGCCCGACCTCTACCGCAAGGCCGACGTGTTCGTCTCGCCGACCTATGCGGAGGGGTTCTCCAACACCATCCTGGAGGCGATGGCGGCGGGGCTCGCGGTGGTCTCGACCCATTCGGTCGGGGTGTCGGACTGCCTGCGCGACGAGGAGAACGGCCTCATGGTCGATCCCGGCGACGTGCCGGCGCTCGCCAACGCCCTGACCCGGATCGTCGAGGACGAGCCCCTGCGCCTCCGCCTCGCCCGCGACGGGCTGGAGGAATGCCGCCGGGTCTATTCCTGGGGCGCCGTGGGACGGCGGATCATGGAGGTCTATGCCGAGATCGCCGGAGAGAAGCCGGCCACGGATTTCTCCCCCGACCTGCCGCACGATCCGTCCTGCCGCTTCCGCGCCGAACCGCATCTGCTCTGAGGTCCGACACTGCCCACCGCGCTCGCCATCTCGCCCCATCTCGACGATGCCGTCTTCTCCTGCGGCGGTACGCTTGCGACGCTCGCGGCGAACGGCTGGCGCGTGCTGATGGCGACGCTTTTCACCGCCTCCGTGCCGGACCCGCGAGGATTCGCGCTCGCCTGCCAGCTCGACAAGGGGCTCCCGGCCGAGATCGACTACATGGACCTGCGCCGCGCCGAGGACATCTGGGCCGCGCGCGCGCTCGGCGAGGTCGAGGCGCTGCACCTGCCCTTCCGCGAGGCGCCGCACCGGGGCTACGGCTCGGCGCCGGAGCTGTTTTCCGACACCCGCCCCGACGATTCCATCGTCGCCGACATCACCCCCGCCCTCGCCGCGCTGGTGGCGGCCTCCGCGCCGGATCTGATCCTGGCGCCGCAGGCGGTGGGGGGCCATGTCGACCACGTCCAGACGGTGCGGGCGCTGCGTCCCATCGTCGAAGGCAGGCCCGTGCTGTGGTGGCGCGACTTCCCCTACACGGTGCGCCATCCCGACCCGAAGGAGCCCCTGCGGGAGGTGTTTTCCGCCCTGCCGGTCCGCGAGATCGCCCTCGGGGAAACCGCGCAAGCGCGCAAGGCGGCTGGCTGCGCGGCCTATGCCACGCAGCTCGGCTTCCAGTTCGGCGGCCCCGAGGGGCTGGCCGCGCGGCTGCGGGAGGAGAACGGCGTCGAGCGCTTCCGCGCCGAAGGCCGCGTGCCGGACGGCGTTCCGGGCACGGACGCCGGCTGAGCCGTACCAGCCGCCGCTATCGGCTTCGTGAGCGGCGGCTCGGGAAGCGCCTCCCTGGTCATCGCCGGCGGATGCGCCTAAATGCCCGCCACGGGCCGAGGTCCGGCGATGACCGGCTCCGCTCGCGCCGCCCACTCGGGCCGCGCGGCGGGAACGGCGGGGACGGACGCCGACAGGATGAGCTTTTCTGGGCAGCAGAAGAAGGCGCTCGACGCTGCCGAGGCGGCCGGGCCGGAGGACGCGTCCGCCGACGCGGCCGAAGCCGCGCGGGCCGATTCGACGGATTCGGGGAAGGGCGGCTTTCGCGGCCGCTACGCCTGGATCGGCACCGCCGCCAGCATCGTGCTATTCGCGGTCTCCCTCGGCGTGCTGTGGAAGCTCGTCCAGACCGTCACCTGGGCGGAGCTGCACGCCGCCTTCACCGCCGCCACCGGCAAGCAGCTCGGCATCGCCCTGCTGTTCGTGGCGGTGAGCTACGCCTTCCTCACCGGCTACGACGCGCTGGCCCTGCGGCAGCTGCGCATCAAGGTGCCCTACCGGATCACCGCGCTCGCCTCCTTCACCAGCTACGCGGTGAGCTTCACCCTCGGCTTCCCGCTGCTGACGGCGGGGACCATCCGCTACTGGATCTATTCCCGGCACGGCCTCTCGGCGGCCAAGATCGCGGCGCTGACGGTGATCGCCGGCTTCACCTTCTGGCTCGGCATGGGGGTGGTGCTGGGCCTGAGCCTCGTTGTCGAGGCGAGCCAGCTCGCCGGGCTCACCTTCACCTCCATCCGCCTGAACCAGGGCGCCGGCTACGCGGCGCTCGTGCTGGTGCTCGGCTATCTCGGCTGGGTCTCGCTCAAGCGGCGCAGCGTCAAGGTGAGGGGCTGGCGGCTGGAGCTGCCGGGCGCCTCGGTGTCCCTCGGGCAGATGCTGGTCGGCATCGGCGACGTCTGCGCGGCGGCGGCCGTGCTCTACGTGCTGCTGCCGGCGGGGCTCACCATCGGCTTCACCACCTTCCTCGCGATCTACGTGCTCGCCGCGATGCTCGGCATCGCCTCGAACGCGCCGGGGGGTCTCGGCGTCTTCGAGGCGACGATCCTGCTCGCCCTCTCCAGCCTCCCGCGCGACCAGGTGCTCGGCTCGCTGCTGATGTTCCGCATCTGCTACTATCTCGGGCCGTTCGTCCTGGCGCTGGCCATGCTCGGCGCCTACGAGATCGCCAAGCGCGCCCGCGATCTTCGGGACCACCCGCCCCCGGCCGCCTGACAGGCGCGCCTTCGAGAACGGGACCGCCTGATGCCCCATGCGCCGCGCAGTGCCGTCTGGACCGCCGCCGCCGTCTCGGGGTCGATCCTCGCGCTGGCGGGCTGGGCGTCCGGCGCCTCGACGCTGGCGATGACCCTGGCGCTCCCCCTCGCGGTGCTGGGGGGCCGCGCGCTGGCGGGCCGGAGCCAGGGCGGCGACAGGCCGGCCGCCGATGCCGCCGAGCCGGACCGCCCGGCCATCGCCGAGGCGCTGCTCGCCAACATCCCCGATCCCGTCATCCTGGTGGACCGCCGCGCCGTGGTGATCGAGGCGAATTCCGCCGCCCGCGCGCTGCTGCCGAACCTGAAGCTGCGCCACCCGCTCTCCTTCGCGCTGCGCGCGCCGGACGTGCTCGACGGCATCGAGGAGGTGCTGCGCACGGGCGCCTCGCTGAAGACGCTCTACGCCACCCGCGTGCCGACGGAGCGCGCCTTCGAGGTCCAGATCGGCGCCCTGCCGATGCCGGACGGGCGGCCCGGCGGCCAGCCCAACGTGATGCTGTTCCTGCGCGATCTCACCTCCGCCCGGCGGCTCGAGGCGATGCGGGTCGATTTCGTCGCCAATGCCAGCCACGAGCTGCGCACGCCGCTGGCCTCCCTGCTCGGCTTCATCGAGACCCTCCAGGGCCCCGCCCGCAACGACGGCCTGGCCCGCGAGCGCTTCCTCGCGATCATGCGCACCCAGGCGCTGCGCATGACGCGGCTCATCGACGACCTGCTCTCGCTCTCGCGGATCGAGCTGCGCGAGCACGTCGCCCCCACCGCCACCGTCGATCTCGCCTCCATCGCGCGGCAGATGGTCGACGCGCAGGCGCCGCTCGCGGGCGAGCGCGGCGCGGCGCTTGCCCTGGAGGCGCCGGACGGGCCCTATCCGGTGCTCGGCGAGCGGGACGAGCTGCTGCGGGTCGTCGAGAACCTCGTCGAGAACGCGGTGAAATACGGCGGCGGCACCGTCCTCGTCACCCTCTCGCGCGAGCCCGACGCGGCGCGCGGCCCGAGCATCGCGCTCACCGTGCGCGACGACGGCCCCGGCATCCCGCCCGAGCACATCCCGCGCCTCACCGAGCGCTTCTACCGGGTGGACGTCGCCTCCAGCCGCCAGCAGGGCGGCACCGGGCTCGGCCTCGCCATCGTCAAGCACACCCTCAACCGCCATCGCGGCCGCCTCGCCATCGAGAGCGAGGTCGGGGCGGGCACCACGGTCCGCGTGATCCTGCCCGAGGCGCCGGCCGAGCCGGCGGCGGCGGCCGCGCAGTGACACGGCCGCGTTCCGGCCCTTGACCTTCCCATCATGGGAAGCCCCATATCCGCCTCATGTCCCATCCCGACGCCCATCCCCACGCCATGGCCGCGGCCGGCGCGGCGCCCCTGAGCTTTCCCGTCGAGGGCCTGTCCTGCGCTTCCTGCGTCGGCCGCGTGGAGCGCGCGCTCGCGGCTCTGCCGGGGGCCCGCGAGGTCTCCGTCAACCTCGCGACCCGGCGCGCCAGCCTGATCCTGCCGGCAGAGCACGCGGCGGCGGAGGCGGCGGAAGCCGTCCGCCAGGCGGGCTACGCGGTGCCCGAGGCGAGCACGGAGCTCGCCCTCGACGGCCTCACCTGCGCCTCCTGCGTGGCGCGGGTCGAGCGGGCGCTGGGCGCCGTGCCGGGGGTCGTCTCCGCGAGCGTCAACCTCGCCACGGGCCGCGCCAACATCCGCCATCTCGAAGGGGTCGGCTCGGCCGCCTTCGAGCGGGCCGTGAGGGAGGCCGGCTACCGCGCCCACGCGATCGAGGCGGGCGACAGGCCGGACATGGAAAGCCGGCGGGACGCGGAGAGAGCGGACCTGCGCCGCGACCTGATCGCGGCACTGATCCTCTCTCTGCCCATCGTGGCGCTCGACATGGGCGGCCACCTGCTGCCCGGCTTCCACGAGGCGATCGCCGGAACGCTGCCGCATGGGGGCGCCTGGGTGCAGGCGGTGCTGGCGACGCTGGTCCTCGCCGGCCCCGGACGGCGCTTCTTCGCGCAAGGGGTTCCCGGCCTGCTGCGCGGCCACCCGGACATGAACGCCCTCGTCGCGCTGGGGGCGGGCGCCGCTTATCTGTATTCGCTGGTCTCCACCGTGGCGCCGGACGCGCTGCCGGCGGGCGCGGCGCATCTCTATTTCGAGGCCGCCGTTCTCATCGTCACCCTGATCCTCGCCGGGCGGACCCTGGAGGCCCGTGCGCGCGCCCGCACGGGCGAGGCGGTGGCGCGGCTGATGAAGCTCTCGCCGCGCAGCGCCCGCGTCGTGGAGAACGGCCGGGAGACGGAGGTTCCCTTTGACGCGCTGCGCGTCGGCAACGTCGTGCGCGTCAGGCCGGGGGAGACCGTCGCGGCGGACGGGCGGGTGGTGGCCGGATCGAGTTTCGTCGACGAGAGCATGGTGACGGGCGAACCGGCCTCCGTGGCGAAGGAGGCCGGCGCGCAGGTGGTCGGCGGCACCGTGAACGGGGCGGGCAGCTTCGACCTGCGGGTCGAGGCGGTGGGCGCCGACAGCGTGCTGGCGCGGATCGCCCGCATGGTCGAGACGGCGCAGGGCGCCAAGCTCCCGATCCAGGCGCTCGTCGACCGGGTGACGGGACGCTTCGTGCCGGCGGTGATCGCGGTCTCGCTCGCGACCTTCCTCGGCTGGCTCGCCCTCGGCCCGGCGCCCTCCCTCGGCCCGGCGCTGGTGAATGCGGTGGCGGTACTCATCATCGCCTGCCCCTGCGCCATGGGGCTCGCGACGCCGACCTCGATCATGGTCGGCACCGGCCGGGCCGCCGAGCGCGGCGTGCTCTTTCGCGACGGCGCCGCGCTCCAGCGCCTGCGCGACGTGAGGGCGGTCGCCCTCGACAAGACCGGCACGCTCACGGAGGGCAGGCCGCGCCTGACCGATCTCGTGCCCGCCCCCAGAATCGCCGAGGAGACGCTGCTCGCCCAGGCCGCCGCCGTCGAGACCCGCTCCGAGCACCCGCTCGCCCGCGCGGTGGCGCAAGCCGCCCGCGAGCGCGGGCTCTCCGTCCCGGAGGCCGCCGATTTCGCGGCGCGGGCCGGCTACGGCGTCTCGGCGAATGTCGGAGGGACGAGGGTGGCGGTGGGCGCCGCGCGCCTCATGGACGAGCTCGGCATATCCACCGCGATCCTCGCGGCGGAGGCGGCGCGCCTCGCGGAGACGGGCCGCACCCCGGTCTTCGTCGCCGTCGGCGGCCGGCTCGCCGGGCTCCTCGGCATCGCCGACCCGGTCAAGCCCGGCGCGAGGGAGGCCGTCGCGCGACTGGCGCGGGACGGGCTCGCCGTCGCCATGGTGACAGGGGACGACCGCCGCACGGCGCAGGCCGTCGCGCGCGAACTCGGCATCGCGGAGGTGGTCGCGGAGGTGCTGCCGGAGGGAAAGCTCGAGGCGGTGAGGCGGCTTCGCGCCGCGCACGGCCCGGTGGCCTTCGTCGGCGACGGCATCAACGACGCCCCGGCGCTGGCGGAGGCCGATATCGGCATCGCCATCGGCACCGGCACGGACGTGGCGGTCGAGAGCGCCGACGTGGTGCTGATGTCGGGCTCCCTCGACGCGCTGACTCAGGGCTTTTCCCTGTCGCGGGCGGTGATGCGCAACATCCGCCAGAACCTGTTCTGGGCCTTCGCCTACAACGCGGCGCTGATCCCGGTGGCGGCCGGCGCCCTGACCCTCGTCGGCGGCCCGCCGCTCTCGCCGGTGCTGGCGGCGGGCGCCATGGCCCTGTCGAGCGTGTTCGTGGTCGGCAACGCCCTGCGGCTGAGGCGGGCATGAGCGATAGCGGTATTCTTGAGACAGGCACGAGCGGCAGCGGCCACCTCGAGATAGGCATGAGCGGCAGCGTCACCATCGGGGAGGCGGCGCGGCTCACCGGCGTCTCGGCCAAGATGATCCGCTACTACGAGTCCATCGGGCTCCTGCGGGCGGCGACCCGCTCGGAGGCCGGTTATCGCCACTACGGCGAGGCCGACCTCCATACCCTGCGCTTCGTGCGCCGCGCCCGCGATCTCGGCTTCGGCATGGAGGACATCTCCGGCCTGCTCGCCCTCTGGCAGGACAAGGGCCGCGCCAGCGCGCAGGTGAAGGCCATCGCCCTCGGCCATGTCGCGACCCTCGACCGGCGCATCGCGGAGCTGGAGGCGATGTCGCGCACGTTGAAGCGTCTCGCGCAGACCTGCTGCGGGAACAACAGGCCCGACTGCCCCATCCTCGACGACCTCGCGGGAGCCCCGGCGAGCCCGGCCAAGGCCAAGCGCGGCCGTTGACCCGGCATCTGGCCTCCTGTTTGCTGGGCGATCCCGGCAACCGCCGATCAGCCCGAGCCCGAACGCGACACCCATGCCCGTCCCCGACCGGATCGACGCCCTCGCGGGGGAGATGACCGCCTGGCGCCGCGATCTCCACGCCCATCCCGAACTGCTCTTCGACGTGCACCGCACCGCCGGCTTCGTCGCCGACCGATTGCGGGATTTCGGCTGCGACGAGGTCGCCACCGGCATCGGCCGCACCGGGGTCGTCGGGTTGATCCGGGGCAAGGGCAGGGGCTCGAACCGGGCCATCGGGCTGCGCGCCGACATGGACGCGCTGCCGATCCAGGAGGTGCGCGACCTTCCCTACCGCTCGACCGCGCCTGGAAAGATGCACGCCTGCGGGCATGACGGGCACACCGCCATGCTGCTCGGCGCCGCCAAGTATCTCGCCGAGACCCGCGCCTTCGACGGCACCGCCGCGCTGATCTTCCAGCCGGCGGAGGAGGGCGGCGGCGGCGGCGAGGAGATGGTCAAGGACGGCCTGATGGAGCGCTTCGGCATCGAGGCGGTCTACGGCATGCACAACATCCCCGGCATGGCGCTCGGCACCTTCGCCATCAGGCCCGGCCCGATCATGGCCTCCACCGACCGCTTCACCATCACCGTCGAGGGCAGGGGCGGGCACGCGGCCCTGCCGCAGCGGGCCGTCGACAGCGTGCTGGTGGCGAGCCATCTCGTCGTGGCGCTGCAATCCATCGTCTCGCGCAGCGTCGATCCGCTGCACTCGGCGGTGGTCTCGGTCTGCGCGCTGGAGGCGGGCGAGGCGTTCAACGTGCTGCCGCAGAGCGTGACCCTGCGCGGCACCATCCGCGCGCTGTCCGCGGAGGTGCGCGCGCGCATCAAGGAGCGGATGGAGGCCATCGTCGCGCATCTGCCGGAGGGGTTCGGCGCGCGCGGGTCGATCGCCTATGGCGGCAGCTATCCCGTCACCGAGAACCACCCGGCCGAGACCGCCTTCATGGCGGATGTCGCCGCCGGCCTCGTCGGCGAGGACAGGGTCGAGCGCGACGTGGCGCCGATGATGGCGGCGGAGGATTTCTCCTACATGCTGGCCCACCGGCCGGGCGCCTACATCTTCCTCGGCAACGGCGAGAGCGCGGCGCTGCACCACCCGGAATACGATTTCTGCGACGCCGCCGCCCCCTACGGCGCCGCGCTCTGGGCAAGGCTGATCGAGACCGGCCTGCCGCTCGGATCGTCAGTCTGACCGGGCGACTTTCGCGGGCTCCCTTAAGCCCCTGTTTCGAGGCGTCGCGCTAAGGCTCGGGGATGACCGAGCCCCGTGCCCGCATCCCGGCTCTCGACGGCATCCGCGGCATCGCGGCGCTCGCCGTGCTGCTGTTCCATGCCGGCTACTATCTCGACGCGCCCTGGCTCGCCGGGCACGGCGCGCTCGCGGTGGACGTCTTCTTCGTGATGAGCGGCATCGTCGTCGCCCGCGCCTACGGGGCGCGGCTGGATGCCGGCTGGTCGCCGGGCGCCTTCGCCCAGGCGCGGATCGTGCGGCTCTATCCGCTCTACCTGCTCGGGACGCTGTTCGGATTCGCGCTCCAGCTCGCCGTCTGCCGCTGGAGCGACCCGGCCGGGACGGTCCAGGTCCTGGCGCTCATGCTGGTCGCGAGCCTGCTGCTGATGCCGCTCTTCACGAGTGGCGGGAACCAGGTCTTCCCGCTGAACGGTCCCTCGTGGTCGCTGGCCATCGAGGCGCTTCTCAACGCCGCCTTCGCCCTCTTCGGGCATCGCTGGAGCACCCGCCGGATCGCGGCGGCCACCGGGCTCGCCGCCCTCGTGGTGGCGGCAGCGGCCGCCGCCGGCATCCCGCCGCTGCTCGGCGGCCGCTCCGCCACCCTGTGGCTCGACGTGGCGCGCGGCGTCTTCGGCTTCGGTGCCGGCATGCTCGTCGAGCGTCTCGACCGGCGCGGCGCGTTCGCGCGCTTAGGCGGTCCCTCGAGCGCCCTCGTCCTGGCAGCGGCGACCGCGCTGCTGATGGTGCCCCGCACGGCGCAGGACGTCTGGTTCGATCCGCTGGCGATCCTCGTGCTGAGCCCGGCCGTCGTGATCGCGGCGCTGGCGAGCCGGCCCTCGCCGGCGACCGCCCGGCTCTGCCTGGGAGCGGGGGCGATCTCCTATCCGCTCTACATCCTGCACGCGCCGGTCATCGACCTGACGGCGCTCGGCGCCCTGCACGGCACGCCGTTCGTGTCCCTGCCCGTGGACCTCGCGGCGGCCTCCGCCCTGTGCCTGCTGCTCGCGGCGGCGGTCGCCCGCTGGGTCGAGCCGGCGGTGGCGGAGACGGCGCGGCGCTGGGCGCGGCGGCTCGGCCGTCCCGCCGCCGGGCCGCTCGTGCCTCACGCCCCGTAGCGGGCCTTCAGCAGCGCGTAGACGAGCCGCGCGGTCTGCACCTCGCCGCCCTCCGGCCGTCCGGGCTTGGTGGAGGGGTTCCAGCCGTAGAGGTCGAAATGGACATGCGCCGTCGTCTTCGGGGCGAAGCGGCGCAGGAACAGGGCCGCCGTGATCGCGCCGGCGAAGGGGCCGCCAGAGACGTTGTTGATGTCGGCAACCTTCGAATCGAGCAGGCTCGCATAGGGCGCGTGCAGCGGCATCCGCCAGACCGGATCGACGGCGGCCTCGCCGGCCGCCGCGATCTCGGCGGCGAGCGCGTCGTCCTCGGTGAAGAAGGCCGGCAGGTCCGGCCCCAGCGCCACGCGGGCCGCGCCCGTGAGGGTGGCGAAATCGATCAGAAGCGCCGGCTCCTCGGCATCGGCCAGCGCCAGCGCGTCGGCGAGGACGAGGCGCCCCTCCGCGTCGGTATTGCCGATCTCGACGCTGAGCCCGGCCCGGCTCGGGATGACGTCGCCCGGCCGGAAGGCGTTGCCGGCGACGGCGTTCTCCACCGCCGGGACGAGCAGGCGCAGCCGGACCTTCAGCCCGGCGTCCATGATCATCTCGGCCACCGCGAGGGCGACGGCGGCGCCGCCCATGTCCTTCTTCATCAGGAGCATGCCGGCGGAGGGCTTGATGTCGAGGCCGCCCGTATCGAAGGCGACACCCTTGCCGACGAGGGTCACGCGCGGATCGTCCTCCGATCCCCAGGTCAGGTCGATGAGGCGGGGAGCGCGGGGCGAGGCGGCGCCGACCGCATGCACCAGCGGGAAGCCGTCCTCCAGGGACTCGCCCTCGATCACGGTCAGCTCGGCCTCGAAACGGTCCGCGAGCTTGCGGGCGGAAAACTCCATCTCCGCCGGGCCGAGGTCGTTGGCCGGGGTGTTGACGAGGTCGCGCCCGGCCGCGACCGCTCTGGCGATGCGCGCGATCTCGGCCGCGTCGATTCCGGCCGGCGTCACCAGGCGCGGGCGCTCGCCCGAGGCGGCGCGATAGCGGCCGAAGCGGTAGCTGCCCAGCAGCCAGGCCAGCGCCGCCTCGGACGGATCGACGCCTGGTTCCAGCACGTAGGTGCCCGGCGGCAGCAGGCCCGGCAGCTTGCCCGGCAGCAGCCGGTCGCGCCCGCGCGCGGCGGTGTCGCCGAGGCCGAACAGCACGCGGGCGACGGCGCCGTCCGGGCCGGGCAGCAGAACGAGGCGGCCGGCCTTCGGCGCGAAGTCGACGGCGCGCGCATAGGCCCTCTGGGGCGCGTCGAGCGCGGCTTCCAGCGCCGGCCAGTCCGCGCTCGACACGCAGGCGAGCGGGATGCCCGGCGTGCCGGCGGGCAGGAGGTCGTCGACGGTCTGGCTCATGCGGCGGCGTATCCGGGCGGGAGGCTTAACGGTGGGTTAGGGTTAACGGTCTATCACCGCTCGGTCGGGACGGTGAAGCGCGTCCCGCGAGGTGCGGAGCGTAGGATGCAGACGGCGCGACTGGCGGATCTCCGGGCTCCGAACACGGCGGGCGGGCGCGCTCGCGGATCGCGGCTGCTGGCCGCCGCGCTTCTGGCGCTGCTCGCGGCGGGCTGCCAGTCGCGGTCGCCCGAGACCACCGGCTCCATCGGCGACTCCCTCGGGTTCGGCTCCGCAGCGCGTGAGCCGCGCGTCGTGACACGCCAGGACGTCGAGGCGCTGGGCGCCAAGTACCGCGAGGATTCCGGCGATCTCGGCCTCGCCATGCGCTACGCGCAGGCCCTGCGGGCCACCGACCAGCGGCCCCAGGCCGTCGCCGTGCTCCAGCAGGCGGCCCTGCGCCATCCGAAGGACATCGCGGTGCTCGCCGCCTACGGCAAGGCGCTCGCCGAGGCCGGCCGCTTCCAGGAGGCGGCGGACGTGCTCCAGAACGCCCATACCCCGGCCCAGCCCGACTGGCGGGTGCTGAACGCGCAAGGGTCGGTGGCCGACCAGCTCGGCGACCACGCCCGCGCGCAAGGCTTCTACGACGCCGCCCTCAAGATCCGCCCGAACGAGCCCACCGTGCTCTCGAATCTCGGGCTGTCCTATGCGCTGGGACGCCAGCTCGACAGGGCCGAATCGACCCTGCGGCTCGCCGTCTCGCAGCCGGGCGCCGACGCGCGCGTGCGCCAGAACCTCGCCCTGGTGCTCGGCCTGAAGGGCCGCATCCCAGAGGCAGAGGAGGCGCTGCGCCGCGACATGTCCCCGGAGGAGGCCGCCGCCAACGGCACGGCGCTGCGCGGTCTCGTCGCCCAGCAGAACCGCTGGAAGGCCATCGAGGCGGCCGACAAGGCCGCCAGGAAGCCCGCCGCCACACGCGGCTGATCTACCGCGCCGCCTGCGGGACGCCGGCGGGCAGCGGCTCGTCGGCCTCCGGCGGCGGCGCGATGCGGTGCTGGGTCGAGACCAGCACGTAGGAGACGATCATCAGCAGGAACCACGAGCCGAACTTGGCGAAGGGCACCATGGCCCAGCCGGCGGCCTGGTTCGGGTAGCGCCAGGCATTGGCGAAGGTGCCGAGATTCTCGGCGAGCCAGATGAACAGCGTCACCAGCCCGAAGCCGACGAGCAGCGGCATCCGCCGGTGCACGCGCCAGACCTTGAAATGCACCACCGTCCCGCGAAACAGCCACGCCGTCCACGCGAAGAGCAGGAGGCGCAGGTCCGGCCCGTAATGATGCGTGAAGAAGTTCAGGTAGATCGCCGCCGAGAGCGCCAGCGTCGCGGGTAGCGAGGGGTGCCGGGTGAAGCGGAAATCGAACAGCCGCCAGACGCGGGCCATGTAGGAGCCCACCGCCGCGTACAGGAAGCCGCTGAACAGCGGCACCGCCCCGATGCGCAGCCAGCTCGCCTCCGGGTAGACCCAGGAACCGGCCGCCGTCTTGAACAGCTCCATCACCGTGCCGACGACGTGGAACACGAGGATGATCCGGGCCTCGGCCCAGGTCTCCATGCCGGTGGCGAGAAGCCCCGCCTGGATCGCGAGCGCCGCGAGGACGAGGGCGTCGTAGCGCGTCAGCGGGGCGCCCGCCGGATAGGCGAGATGGGTGGCGAGCAGCAGCGCCACCAGCAGGCCGCCGAACAGGCAGGCCCAGCCCTGCTTCACCCCGAAGCGCAGGAATTCGTAGAGCCCCGCAGCGACCGGCCCGCGCGCGAGCGCCGCCTCGCCGAGCCGCCTCTCGAGGGCGACGAAGGGCGCGAGCGGCCGATAGAGCCGCGCGGCGCTGACCGCGCCCGGCCCGCGATCGGGTGTCATGCGAGCCGTCCCCTCGGTTCCGTTCTCGGGGAAAAGCTCAACCGGGCGAGTGTGGCGGGTTCAAGCCGGGCCGCTCAGATCTGTTTCATCACCTGGATCACGGCCGGCGTCAGGATGACGACGAACAGCACCGGCAGGAAGAACAGGATCATCGGCACGGTGAGCTTCGGAGGCAAGGCGGCGGCCTTCTTCTCGGCCTCGTTCATGCGCTGGTCGCGGCTTTCCTGGGAGAGCACGCGCAGGGCCGCGCCGATGGGGGTGCCGTAGCGCTCCGCCTGGATCAGCGCCGTGGAGACCGCCTTCACCGGATCGATGCCGATGCGGTTCGAGAGGTTCTCGTAGGCCATCCGGCGGTCGGGCAGGTAGGACAGCTCCGCCGTCATCAGGGCCAGCTCCTCGGCCAGCACCATGGACTGTCCGGCGATCTCCTGGCTGACGCGCCGGAACGCGGCCTCCACCGACATGCCGGATTCGACGCAGATCAGGCTGAGGTCGAGGGCGTCCGGCCAGGCCCGGCGCACCTCCGCCTGGCGCTTGCCCGCCTTGTTGTGCAGGAACAGCTCCGGCGCCTTGATGCCGATATAGGAGGCCACGATCACGAGGCCGAGCCGCACCATGAAGGGCTGGTCGAGCACCTCGATCACGAACAGGTAGAAGGCCGAGCCGAGGAGCAGGGCGATCGGCATCACCATGCGGAAGAACAGGAAGCTCGTCTCCGCGCCGGCGCCGCGATAGCCGGCCATCATCAGCTTCTGCTTGGCCGTATCGGTGCCGAGCCAGCGGCCGAGGTCGAACCGCTCGACCACCCGGCGCATATAGGCCTTGGGCTCGCTGCGCAGCGTGACCTTGTTGGCGAGCCGGTCGCGCTCGCGCTTGCGGATCGCTTCGCGCTCCTCGCCGACGAGCTTCATCCGCTTGGCGAGGTTGTCCGGCTCCAGGATCGGCTGGACCAGGGCGTAGACCGTGGCGGCCGCGGCGATCCCGGTGAGCGTCATGGCGACGAAGCGCGGGTCGAACAGCTTGGCGGCGATGTCGTCGATCATGGCGGTGTCCGGGTCGCCTTTGGCGCGGGCCCTAGGGGTTCAGTAGTCGAAGGCGATCATCTTCTTCATCACGAACACGCCGATCCCCATCCACACCGCGCAGCCGACGAGGGCGACCTTGCCGACATCGGTGGTCCAGAGCAGGGAGATGTAGTCGGGGCTGGTGATGTAGGTCATGCCGGCCACCGCGAAGGGCAGCACGGCGATGATGCCGCCCGACGCCTTGGCCTCCATGCTCATCGCCTTGATCTTGCCGGCCATCTTCCGGCGGTCGCGCAGGATGCGGGAGAGGTTGTTCAGCGCCTCGGACAGGTTGCCGCCCGACTGCTGCTGGATGTTGATGACGATGGCGAAGAAGTTCACCTCGGGCACCGGCACGCGCTCGGCCAGGCGCTTGACGCAGTCGCTGAGGCTGAGCCCCAAGGCCTGCGTCTCCATCATCACCCGGAACTCGCTGCGCACCGGCTCCTCGGCCTCGCGCGAGACGATGCGGAAGCAGTCGCCGAGCGGGATGCCGGTGCGGATGCCGCGCACCACCACGTCGACGGCGGTGGGCAGTTCCTTGATGAACTTGTCGATGCGGCGCTTGCGCAGGAAGCTCAGCAGCCAGGCCGGCACGCCGAAGGCGCCCACAAAGGCCCCGCCCAGCGCGACGAAGGGGCTGCCCGTCATCATGAGCGTGATCAGGGCCAGGAGCACGCCGAGCCCGGCCGAGACCATGTAGTAGGTCTTCGGCGTCCAGCTCAGGCCGGCCCGCGCGATCTTGAGATCGAGGGGGACCTTGGCGCTCTTCGTCTTGGCGTCGAGCTCGCTCAGGGTCTTGGCGACCTGCTCGCGGCGGTTGACCGTGACGCCCCGCGTCGCGGCGGCCGAGACGGAGGCGCTGACGTTCTTGAGGCGCTGCTGGGCCCGCCGCTCGCCGCTGAGGAGCGGCAGCACGAACACGTAGCCGACGGCGCCGGCGGCGAGCGCCACGAGCCCGGCGGCGACGGGAAGGTTGAGGGCGGAGCTCACGGCTGCCTCACTGGTCCGGGCCGGACTGGACGGCGGCGGCGTCGAGCGCCTCGGCGAGCGCGCGCTCCTCGCCGTAGTAGCGGGCGCGGTCCCAGAATTTCGGGCGGCCGATGCCGGTGGAGCGGTGGCGGCCGATGAGCCGGCCGTTCGCGTCCTCGCCGAGGATGTCGTAGAGGAAGAGGTCCTGCGTGGTGATGACCTCGCCCTCCATCCCGAGCACCTCGGTGATGTGGGTGATGCGGCGCGAGCCGTCGCGCAGGCGGGTCGCCTGCACGATCACGTCGATCGAGCCGCAGATCATCTCGCGCAGCGTCTTCGAGGGCAGCGTGAAGCCGCCCATGGTGATCATCGATTCGATACGCGACAGGCACTCGCGCGGGGAGTTCGCGTGGAGCGTGCCCATGGAGCCGTCGTGGCCGGTGTTCATGGCCTGGAGGAGATCGAACGCCTCCGGCCCGCGCACCTCGCCGACGATGATCCGCTCGGGCCGCATGCGCAGGCAGTTCTTGACGAGGTCGCGCATGGTGATCTGGCCCTGCCCCTCCATGTTCGGAGGCCGGGTCTCGAGGCGCACCACATGCGGCTGCTGGAGTTGCAGCTCGGCCGCGTCCTCGCAGGTGATGACGCGCTCGTCGGACTCGATATAGGCGGTGAGGCAGTTGAGCAGCGTCGTCTTGCCGGAGCCGGTGCCCCCCGAGATGACGATGTTGCAGCGGACCTTGCCGATGATCTGGAGGATCTTCGCGCCCTCGGGCGAGATCGCGCCGAAGCGCACGAGCTGGTCGAGGGTGAGCTTGTCCTTCTTGAACTTGCGGATCGTCAGGGCCGGGCCGTCGATGGCCAGCGGCGGGGCGATGACGTTGACGCGCGAGCCGTCGGGCAGCCGCGCGTCGCAGATCGGCGAGGATTCGTCGACGCGCCGGCCCACCTGGCTGACGATGCGCTGGCAGATGTTCATCAACTGCTGGTTGTCGCGGAAGCGCACGTTGGTGAGCTGGATCTTGCCGCTGACCTCGATGAAGGCCCGGTTGGCGCCGTTCACCATGATGTCGGCGATGTCGTCGCGCGCCAGCAGCGGCTCCAGCGGCCCGTAGCCGAGGACGTCGTTGCAGATGTCGTCGAGCAGTTCCTCCTGCTCGGAGATCGACAGGACGATGTTCTTGAGGGCGATGATCTCCGAGACGATGTCGCGGATCTCCTCGCGGGCGGCGTCCGCGTCGAGGCGGGCGAGCTGCGAGAGATCGATGGCCTCGATGAGCGCACCGAAGATCATGCTCTTGGTGCGGTAGTAGTCCTCCGAGCGCTGCTGCTCGGCCACCACCACGGGCTCCACGCGCTTGGCGGGCGCGGTGTCCTGCGCGAGCACCGGCGCCGACGCCTTGGACGGGCTCGGGGCGGGCAGCGGCGACTGGGACGGCGCGGTCGCGCCGGTCCTCCTACCGAACATCGGCGGTATCCCCTGACGTCGTGAGATGCGGCGGGCGCGCGGTCATCCGTGCGCTCACGAGGCCTTGCGGCGCGCGAGCTTCGCCAGGATCGGGGCGAAGAGATCGGCGCGGCTCTTGCGGGTCTCGGGGCGGCCGAGGATGGTCGCGGCGAGGTCGGAGAAGATCTCGGCGGCCTTCGAGCCGGCCTGGACCTCGGCCACCATCTGGCCGTTGTTGGCGGCGGCCCCGAACAGCGCGGCCTCGAAGGGCACGGTGGCGGCGAGGGGCAGCTCCATCGCCTTGGCGAACTCCGAGGTGCCGATCTCGGGGCGCTTGGACAGTCCGACCCCGTTGAGCACCACGCGGGGGCGGTGATCGTTGGGGCGGCCCTGGGCCAGGGTGGCGCAGAGGTTCTTGGCGTTGCGCAGGGAGGCGAGGTCGGGCCCGGCGACGACCACCACCTCGTCGGCGCCGACGAGCAGGCGCTTGGCCCAGGCCGACCAGACATGCGGCACGTCGAGGACGATGCAGGGCACCGAGGCGCGCAGGTGCTCGAGGAGCCCGTCGAAGGCGACCTCGGGAAGGTCGATGGTGCGGTCGAGGCTCGCCGGCGCGGAGAGCAGGCTGAGATGGTCGCTGCACTTCGAGAGCAGGCGCTCGACCAGCGCCGCGTCGACGCGCTCGGGGGCGAACACCGCCTCGGCGATGCCCTGCGGCGGGTCCTGGTTGAAGTTCAGGCTCGCGGTGCCGTAGGCCACGTCGAGATCGGCGATCACCGTCTGCGTGCCCTGGCGGGCGATGGACCAGGCGAGGTTGTGGGCCACCGTCGAGGAGCCGACGCCGCCCTTGGCGCCGACCACCGCGATGGTGCGGCCGACCGGCTTCACCCCCGGCGCCGTGAACAGGTCCGAGATCGAGGCGATGAGCGACAGCGGCTCCACGGGCGCCATCAGGTAGTCGCTGACGCCGCGCTGGAGGAACTGGCGGTAGAGGGCCACGTCGTTGAGATGGCCGACGACGATCACCTTGGTGCCGGGATCGCAGACCTCGGCCAGGGAATCGAGATGCTCCAGCGGGCGCGACTTCGCGCCCTGCGCCTCGATGACGATGACGTTGGGGGTCGGCGCGTTGCGGTAGGCTTCGACGGCGGCGGCGCCCCCGCCCATCTGCACCTTCACATGCGCCTTCTGCATGCGCCGGTCGAGGCCGGCCTCCTCGATGAGGGCCGCCGTCTCCGCGGTCTCGCAGAAGGCCTGGATGGTGATCCGCGGCACCGGAGCGATGATCCGCTCCTGCGGGTCTGCGATGTCGGGCATGGCGGGCTTCCGTTCTCGGTGCGCGGGGGGCGGTGGGCCGGCTCAGTTGCCGACCGTGCTCTTCACGCTCGTCTTCCCATCCTGCAGCCATGTGGTTGACGGATCCTTGCCGTCGCGCAGCTTCCCGATGTCCTGCGCCCGCCGAACCGTGTCGATGCGCCCCTCGGGACGCCCGCGCACGAGATCGACCGGATCGGCGACCTGCGAGGCGACGTTCGACTGCATGGCGCAGCCGAGATTCCACGAGGGGTCGTTGCGCAGGCTCGCGGCGGCGTCCGCCACGCCGAGGTCCTGCGGCCAGATCCCGCACTGGTCGGCGACCTTGGCGGTCATGCGCTGGAAGCTGAGGCGGACGGGGGAGGCGAGCCCCGGCGCGGTCGCCGGATAGGACGAGAGCACGACGGCGCCGGCCGGCACCCCGCCCTCGGCCGCCATCCGGCGCAGGGCGGCGGCGGTGCGCCCGGCGGCGGCGGCCATGCCCGGCGGCACCCCGCGCGGCACGTCCATGACGAGGGTGCCGCGCCCGTAGCGCCGGAACTCGAGGATGAAGGCGTCGGCGTCGGCCGCCTGGCGCGGGTCGAGATGGCCGGTGCCGGTGACGAACACGTCGAGGCTGCGGCCGGTATCCGAGAGCACGATCGGGTGGCGGGCCCGGTAGTCGGCGGGCTGCACGGAGCCGGTCGAGCCGGGGCCGGTGCCGGCGCTCTGGCAGGCGCCGACGAGGCCGGCGAGCGCCGAGGCGGCGGCGAGCGCGGCGACGGGCCGGCGGGAGGCGAGCTTGGTCATCGTCGAACGATCCTGGTGGCGTCGCGGCGTGGGCATGGGCGGGGAGGGACGAAAGCGCGTCAGTCGGTGATGAAGCCGACCCGGCCGCGGTAGCTCTGGCCGAGCGGGGAGGCGCCGGCCGCGCCGTAGATGCGGTTGATCTGGCCGAGCAGGATGCCCTTGCCGTCCTGGGCGTCGACGAAGCCGTCGTCGGGCCTCGTGACCTGGCGGGCCTCCATCGCCTTGGCGATGTAGGGGGTCACCATGATCATCAGCTCCGTCTCCTGGCGCTGGTAGTCGCGCGAGCGGAACAGCGCGCCGAGGATCGGCAGGTTGACGAGGCCGGGCAGGCCGTCGATGGCCGCCTTGCTCTTCTGCTGGATCAGGCCGGCGGTCATCATGGTGGCGCCGGAGGCCAGCTCCACCGTCGTCTCCGAGCGGCGCACGGTCATCGCGGGCACCGAGGTCGTGTTGTTGCCGCTGACGAAATTGAAGGCGTTCTGCGGGTCGAGCTCCGTCACCTCGGTCCCGACGCGCACCGAGATGCGGTTCTCGGCCATCACCACGGGGGTGAAGTTCAGGCTGACGCCGTAGGGCTTGTAGACGATGCCGACCACGCAGACGGGCTGTACGCCGGCCACCGTCGAGGGGGTGCAGGTCTGGCTCGACGGCACCGGGATCTCGCCGCCGGCGGTGAATTTCGCCGCCTCGCCCGAGATCGCCGAGAGGGTCGGCTCGGCCAGGATGCGCGACACGCCCGCCTGCTCGAAGGCGCGCAGCGTCGCCGTCAGGCTGGCGCCGCCCGTGCCGGTGATCGTGCCGGAGAGCAGGTTCCCCGAGGGGTAGGCCCCGCCGGCGAGCGCGAAGGGCGTGGTGTTGACGAGGTTCAGGCCCGACCACGAGCCGTTCACGTTGATGCCGAACTGCTTGAGCACCGTGCGCGCGACCTCGACCACGGTGACGCGCAGCATCACCTGGTCCCGGCCCCGGACCGTCAGGTTGTTGATGACGGCGCCGCGCGCGCCCGGCCCGCCCGCTCCCCCGCCGGCGCCGACGAAGGCGTTGGCGATGTCGATGGCCTGGGCGGCCTCCGAAGAGGAGTTCACGGAGCCGGTGAGCAGCACCGAGTCGCCCGCCGCGCGCACGTCGAACTTGCCGCCCGGAATGCTCTGGAGCAGCGTCTGGCGCAGCACGTTGAGGTCGCGCGCCACGGTGACGTCGAGGGCGGTGATCTGGCGCCCCTCCGCATCCATGATGAAGATCGAGGTGGCGCCGTTCTCCATGCCGATCACGAAGACCTTGCGGGTGGAGCGCACCACGGCGTTGGCCACCTTCGGGTTGGCGACGAACACCTCCTTGGCGTCGCGCGGCAGGTCGACGATGACCGAGCGGCCGAGGGTCAGGTCGATCTTGCGCGAGGCGGTGGATTCGGCGGGCGAGACGTCGACCACGGGCGCGGGGGCGAGGACCGGGCGCGCCCGTCCCTGGGCGGAGGCCTCGCCGTGCAGGCAGAGGGCGAGGCCGATCGCGAGCGGCCAGAGCGCCAGCCGCGCCGGGAAGCGGCTCACGAGGGGAGCGGGCATGGCATGGGCCTCATCGGGAAGGGGGCGCATCGGCATCACCGGCCCTGCTGCTGCTTGGAGACTCCGAAGCGCACGACCGTCAGGCCGGCGGCGGCCTTGGGGGCGGGCTCCGGCTCGGCGGCCTTGCCGGAATCGGCGAGGCTGCGCAGCGACAGCGACAGGGTGCCGACCTTCTGGGCGAGCGTGACCGCCTCGGCCTGCGAGGGCGTCAGCGCGAGGGTCGCGGTCTCGCCGGTGACGACGTTGGAGCCGTTCTTCTCCTGGATGAGCTGGCCCACGGCCAGCACCCGCACGTCCTGGAGGACGGTCTGCGAGACCTGGACCTCGGCGCCGGAGGCGCGCGAGTTCTCGTCGTCGCGATAGGTGCGGATCACGTCGACATGGTCGTTGGGCAGGATGAAGCCGCCGGCCGAGTTGGTGCCGCGCGAATCGATGACGATGGCCACCGCCCGCATGCCGGCGGGCAGGATCGCCGCCATCAGGCCGCCCTCGGGGCGGGCGAGGCGCTGCTGGCGGATGGGCTCGCCGGCCAGGAACCCGGAGCGGATCACCGCGCCGGCGAATTCCTCCGCCGCCTTCGGGCTGTCCTTGCGGGTGATGTAGCCGGAGACGACCGCGTCGTCCGGCCATTTCTGCCAGCGCATGTCGGCGGGCTGGATCTTCTGGCCGGTGGGGAGCTCCGCCGCCGCCACCAGCACCTCGGTCACGGGCGCCACCGGCACCGGAGCCGCGGCCACGGGGGGCGGGGGAGGGGGATCGCCGCCGCTCATCAGGAACGCCGCTCCGCCGCCCGCGACGAGGGCGATGGCGAGAACGGCGAGACGGGCTGGTTTCATCGTCGTGCCGGACCGAGTGTCGACGGCCGGGATGCCGTCAGTCCGACGAGACTTGAGCGCGAATCGTCAAATTATGGTTAAGCAGACGTCACCGCGTGCCCATCTTCGCTTTCGCGTGGCGGGACAGGGCGCCGTTCAGACGCCGAGCGCGCGCGTCCAGAGCAGGGTCTCGGGCAGCACGACCAGGGCAGCGGCGGCGAGCGCGATGCCGTAGGGGATGCCCGTCTTGGCGTCGTGCAGATGCAGAGCGAAGGGCAGCCGGGCGACCGCGTGGGGCAGGGGCTGGGCGCGCGCCGCGAGCAGGCCGAGGGTGAGCGCGCCGCCCGCGAGCGCCGCGATCAGCAGGTAATCCGGCAGATGATCCATGCCGAGCCAGAGGGCGGTGGCGGCCGCGAGCTTGGCATCGCCCCCGCCGATGACGCCGAAGGCGAACAGGCTGAAAGTGACGGCGAGCACCAGGGCGCCGGCGCCCACATGCGCGCCGATCTCGCCCCAGCTCAGCAGTCCCGTCGCGGCGACGGCGGCGAAGGCCGCGATCAGGAGGACCGAGATCCGGTTCGGGATCAGCATGGTCAGGAGGTCGTTCGCCGCGGCGAAGGCCATCAGGAACGGGAAGACCACCAGAAGCCCGATCGTCGCCATGGCGCTGGACCCGTAGAAGCTCGCGGTTGACGGAGGGCCGGACCGGCGCGACCGCCCGTACCGGGTATTCGTGAATCGGATCGCACGAGGTCACCTTCCGCTCGTGGCGTCAGGCGATCCCCGTGCGCTCAGGCCGTCTCGACAGGACGGCCAGGGGCCGGTCCGGCGGCGCTCCGGGGGACTGGGGGCCGTAGCCGGCCCCCGACCCGAAAGACTGCCGCCGGAAAACCCGATCAGTTCAGGTTGCCGGAGATCGCCGTGAACTTGGCGTTCAGCTGCGTGCCGATGATCTTCAGGGTGCCGATGATCACGACGGCGATGAGGGCGGCGATCATGCCGTACTCGATGGCGGTGGCGCCGGACTCGTCGGCGGCGAAACGCTTGAAGACGTTCTTCATGACTAAATCCTTGATCTGACGACTTTTCTTTACCGTCGAAGATCTTTCGTTTTCGATCGGCGGCAAATGGAGATTGCCCGACCCGCGTTGCGATTGAGTTAAATCCAATCGAGAAACGAGGGCATTCGAGAAAGAGCCCCATCGTCGTAAAGGAAGCGTCACCCGCCTCGGACCGGCCTCTGCGCGGATGCGGGACAGCGCCGGCGCCGGAACCGGCGCTTAGCGGTTCCTTCACCATTCCCGCGCTCTTCTGGCGTGCGAGAGGGCGCCCGCGCCGGCCTCTCGAGATCAACGGTCCCGCGCGGGTCCCGGCACGGTCGCGCCCCCGGCGGCGACGCGGCGGGATGTCGTTCCGCCCATGCTGTCCCGCGAAGGTCCCCGCCCGATGCGCGCCCCCTCGACCCGCCTGCCCGTGCTGCCGCGCCTCGCCCTCGCGCTGGCCCTCGCCGCCGCGGCGGCTCCTGGGCCCTCGCGCGCCGAGCCGCGCGATGCCGCGCTGGTGACGGTGTTCGTGGACAACGCCAAGGTCATCCGCCTGCCGGAGAAGACCGCCACGGTGGTAGTCGGCAACCCGCTGATCGCGGACGTGACGCTCCAGAAGAACGGCGTGCTCGTGCTGACGGGCAAGAGCTTCGGCACGACCAACCTGATCGCCATGGACGGCACCGGCACGATGCTCGCCGAGTCGATGGTGCGGGTGGAGGCGCCGCAGGCCTCCGTCGTCACCGTGCAGCGCGGGGCGGAGGAGCGGAACTCCTACTCCTGCACCCCGAACTGCCAGCCGGCCATGCAGCTCGGCGATTCGACCAAGTATTTCAGCGACGTGAGCGGGCAGGCCGACGCCCGCCGCAAACTCGCCTCGGGCCAGGGCAGCGAACAGCCCACCCGATAGGGGGGCACCGCCGCCGCGCGGCCCTCAGATCGTCTGGTTGTAGGCGCCGATCCCGTCGTTCTCGCGCAGCACGCCGTCGACGGCCTTGAACATCGCGTGCAGCCGGGCCTCGGAGACCGGGCTCTCGATCACCACCACCAGCTCCGGCTTGTTGGAGGAGGCGCGCACCAGCCCCCAGGTGCCGTCCTCCGTCGTCACGCGCACGCCGTTGACCGTGACGAGATCGGTGATCCTGGCGCCCGCGATGGTCTCACCGGCCTCCTTCATGGCCTTGAAGCGGGCCGTGACCTTCTCGACGACGCCGTATTTCAGCTCGTCGTCGCAATGGGGCGACATGGTCGGCGAGCCCCAGGTCTTCGGCAGTGCCCGGTAGAGGTCGGCCATCGACTTGGTCGGGTTGCGGTCGAGCATCTCGATCACCGCGATGGCGGTCATCAGCCCGTCGTCGTAGCCGCGCCCGATGGGCTCGTTGAAGAAGAAATGCCCGGACTTCTCGAAGCCCGCCAGGGCGCCGAGCTCGTTGACGCGGCGCTTGATGTAGGAGTGGCCGGTCTTCCAGTAGTCGGTCTTGACGGCGACCGCCTGGAGCTCGGGATCGGTGTTGTAGAGGCCGGTCGACTTCACGTCGACGACGAAGGTCGCGCCGGGATGCAGCTTGCCGAGGTCGCGCGCCAGCATCACGCCGATCTTGTCGGCGAAGATCTCCTCGCCCTCGTTGTCGACCACGCCGCAACGGTCGCCGTCGCCGTCGAAGCCGAGCCCGACATCGGCGCCGTGCTCCTTCACGGCATGCGCGATGGCATGGAGCATCTCCATGTCCTCGGGGTTCGGGTTGTAGCGCGGGAAGGTGTAGTCCGGCTCGACGTCGAGCGGGATCACCTCGACGCCGAGCGCCTCGAGGAGCTTCGGCGCGAAGGCGCCGGCCGTGCCGTTGCCGCAGGCGGCGACCACCTTGAGCTTGCGCGAGATCGGCTTGGCGCGGCTCTTGAGGTCGGCGAGGTAGGTCTCGGCGAACCCTTCCACGAACTCGTAGGCACCGCCGTCGCGGTACTGGAAGGTGCCGCCGAGGACGATTTCCTTGAGGCGGCCCATCTCGTCGGGCCCGAAGGTCATCGGGCGGTTGGCGCCCATCTTCACGCCGGTCCAGCCATTGTCGTTATGGGAGGCCGTGACCATGGCCACGCACGGGCAATCGAGGGCGAACTGGCCGAAATAGGCCATGGGCGAGAGCGCCAGCCCGACATCCTTCACCCGCAGTCCCGCCGCCTGCATCCCGGCGATGAGGGCGAGCTTGATCGAGGAGGAATAGGCGCGGAAATCGTGGCCGGTGACGATGTCGGGGCGCACGCCCATCTCGTGCACCAGCGTGCCGATGCCGAGGCCCAGCGCCTGAACCCCCATCAGGTTGATCTCCTTGGGGAAGAGCCAGCGCGCGTCGTACTCGCGAAAGCCGGTCGGCTTCACCAAAGGCAGTTGCTCGAAGGCGAAGGTGTTGGGGCTCAGCGCGGCAACGGGTTTGGGGAACATCGCTTACCCTTCGGCTCGACCGTCTTTTGAGAGGCTGCCCGGACTTAGCGGACCGCCCCTCAAAGGGGAAGGCACAGAGGGCCTTTCAACCGCGCAGGGTGAGACGTCCGCGCGCCATCTCCACCTTGTCGAGCCTGCCCAGGAACGACATGCCGAGCAGCGTCGCGCCAAGCGCCGCGTCGGGGAAGACCACCGCCTCGACGTTCCTCACGACGATGGAATCGAGGCGCAGCTCCGAGATGCGCACGGGGGCCGTCATCACCACGCCGTTGGCGGTGGAGGCGGGGCGGCGGAAGTCGCGATCGGTGAAGCGCAGGCCGGCGCGCTGCGCCACCGAGCGGGGCAGGGCGACGGAGGTCGCGCCGGTATCGACCAGCACCTTCACGCTGACCCCGTCGATGACGGCATAGGTCGAGAAATGCCCGCGCGGGTCGGCCGCCAGGGTGAGAAGATGCGGCTCGCGCGCATCGGGACGGGAGAGGGCCGCGTCGACGAGCGGGCTCAACGGGGAGGGCTCGGCCGCCTGCGCGCGTCCCGGCGCGGCCGGGGACAGCAGCTTCAGCTTGTCCGTCAGTTGATGGGTCGAGACGACGGCGCTCGCCATGATGCCGAGCGCCCAAAGAATCGGTCGTGTCATCTGCGGTGTGCTCCGGTACGAAACGGAACTGAGCCGCGTGTAGGGTTGCGAAATTCTTCCTGTGGTATCCGATAACGGTGGCCATCGTCTCACGCGGTTGCGCAATGCTTTCGTCGATCGCTCAAGCCGCGATCGAGTCGGCGTTCAGGCAGACTGGCAAAGATATTTATTTCTACAATAGCCGATAGACGATAAGGTTGGTTATGAGGCAGAACGATAAACCATCAGTACGAGAGATCGTGGCCGCCTGCATTGCATGGCCGAGCATCGCTCTGACGGTCATTTCCTTCTTTGCCATGTTCATTTATCCTGAACATGCGCGCTGGTTCCTTGGGGTTGGGATCAGTGGCATGGGAACCGCTGTAGGTATTAGCTCTGCACCGGCGAAACGCTACTTCGCGACTGCGTTACTACTCTGGCTACGACCATGGCTACGTAAAGCACAAAATTATCTGCAACGGAAATCCTGACTTCCCCACAGCTAGTCAACCAATGATGGCGAAGGCTAGACTGTCTGGACGTCCACCTGGATCAGGCTGGACCTAAATAAATATTCGGGGACCGAGGCATGAGTTTTACTCACAACCTTCAAAGCTTAGACTCAGCCTTAGCGTCGCGGTTCCATAATTTCTGATCTTTTCACGCTCACCAGACCATCTCTGTGGTCCCATAACGGCTTGCTCAAGCGGACTAGCTTCGAAACTGAGAGACCGACCGAAGCCCGTTGCCTCCCGCCGCCAACCTCTGTATAGGCGCGGTTCGCGTCCGCCAGACACCCTTGGAGGCACGGGCGCGTGGGGATCGGTTTCGGGGCCGTCCGTTTCGGGCGGCCTTTGTCGTTCCTCGAACCACTCAATCGAATGAAGGATCACGCCATGAGCGCCGTCAAGCCGCTTGATGCCGTGGCACGCGACCGGGTCGGCAAGGGGGCCGCCCGGGCCGTTCGTCGCCAGGGCCAGGTTCCCGCCGTCGTCTACGGAGGCGGGCAGCCCCCGCAGGCCGTCGCCGTCGACCTCATCCGCACCCGCACCCTGATCTATGCCGGCGGCTTCAAGACCACCGTGTTCGAGATCACCGCCGGCGGCAAGAAGACCCGCGTGATCCCGCGCGACTTCCAGCTCGACCCGGTGACCGGCGTGCCACTGCATGTCGACTTCCTGCGCGTCGTCGCCGGCCAGACCGTGACCGTCGACGTGCCCGTGCACTTCCTCAACGAGGAGGCCGCGCCCGGCATCAAGCAGAAGGGCGGCACGCTCAACATCGTGGCGCACACCCTCTCCCTCGACGTCGCCCCGGACCAGATCCCCGAGGCCATCGAGGTCGACCTCACCGGCCGCGAGATCGGCGACGTGATCCACGTCTCCGAGATCAAGATCCCGGCCGGCACCTATACCGGCGAGCCGACGGACCCCGTCGCCAACATCGTGCCGCCGACGGTGCTCGGCGCCGAGGTGGAGGCCGAGGAAGCCGCCGTCGCCGAGGCGCAGGCGGCCGAATCCGCCGACGAGAAGGCCGCCGAGGAGCGCGCCGCCGCCCAGGGCGAGGCCGAGTCCGACGACAAGGAAGACGGCAAGTAGGATCACCTGGCCCGCCGCGACCGCGACGGGCCGCGATCGGAGACGGATGCCCCGGCGCGCGCGCCGGGGCGTTCGCGTTTCTGCGGGACAGGAGACACGGCCATGCGGCTCCTCGTCGGCCTGGGCAATCCGGGCGCGCGCTATGCCGGCAACCGGCACAATATCGGCTTCCTCGCCATCGACGAGATCGCGCGCGTGCACCGGGCGAGCCCGTTCCGCCGGCGCTTCCAGGGCGAGGCAGCCGAGGTCGTGCTCGGGACCGAGCGGGCGATCCTGCTCAAGCCGCAGACCTTCATGAACGAATCAGGCCGCTCCGTGTCGGAGGCGCAGCGCTTCTACAAGATCGCGCTCGCCGACGTGATCGTCTTCCACGACGAGCTCGACCTCGCGCCGGGCAAGCTCCGGGTGAAGCTCGGGGGCGGCAACGCCGGCCATAACGGCCTGCGCTCGATCACCGCCCAATGCGGCAACGACTATCGCCGGGCCCGCCTCGGCATCGGCCATCCCGGCGACAAGGCGCTGGTGCATGCCTACGTGCTCAACGACTTCGCCAAGTCGGAGCAGCCCTGGGTGGAGGATCTTTGCCGGGCCGTGGCCGACCACGTCGCCGTGCTGGCGGCCGGAGAAGACGCCAGCTTCCAGAACAAGGTCCACCTCGCCATGGCCGGGCGCGGCTGGGACGAGGTCAAGCCGGTGGGGCGCGCCCCGGCCCGCGATTGACACGAAAACACGAGGACACGATATCGGTGGCTATGGAGGTCGGCGATGAAGAACCTCACCATCACGCTCGACGACGATCTGTTCGCATGGACCCGTGTCGAGGCCGCCAAACGCGGACAGAGCATGTCCCGGTTCGTCAGTGCCGCGCTCGCGGACCGCAAGACCCCCGGCGTGGCGGAGCAGCTCGCGACCCTCGAAGAGTTCCTGACGGGTCCGGGCTGGCCCGGTGTGGCCGACGATCTGCCGAAACGCGACGAGATCCATGACCGACCGGCTCTTCTGCGACACGAACCTGCTGATCTACGCGATCGATCCGAGGGATCCGGCGAAGCGGGCGATGAGCGCTGAGCTGATCTCGCGCGGCGTGTCGCAACGCCGGCTCGTGCTCAGCCCGCAGATCCTCAACGAATGCTATTGGGTGCTCGTGCACAAACGCAGGATGTCCCCGAGCTCCGAGGCGGAGCGCTATCTGGCGGCTTTCCTGCCCTCCTGCACGGCGCCTCTCGACGGACAGACCCACGCCGCCGCCATCGCCATCGAGCGCCGCCATCGGCTCTCCTGGTGGGACAGCCTCGCCCTCGCATCGGCGCTCCAGGCCGGATGCCGGTTCTTCGTGTCGGAGGACATGAAGGACGGTCAGACGGTGGACGCCCTCCAGATCATCAATCCCTTCACGCCGCACGGTCGTACCGCGCTGGCCCTCACCTGACGGACACCATCATGGGCTTCAAATGCGGCATCGTCGGCCTGCCGAACGTCGGCAAGTCGACCCTCTTCAACGCGCTGACGCAGACGGCGGCGGCCCAGGCCGCGAACTACCCGTTCTGCACCATCGAGCCGAACGTGGGCGAGGTGGCGGTGCCGGATCCGCGTCTCGACGACCTCGCCCGGATCGCGGGCTCCAAGGAGATCATCCCGACGCGGCTGACCTTCGTGGACATCGCCGGGCTGGTGCGCGGCGCCTCGAAGGGTGAGGGGCTCGGCAACCAGTTCCTCGCCAACATCCGCGAGGTCGACGCCATCGCCCATGTGGTGCGCTGCTTCGAGGACGGCGACGTCACCCATGTCGAGGGCAAGGTCGATCCCGCCGCCGATATCGAGACCATCGAGACCGAGCTGATGCTCGCCGATCTCGACAGCCTGGAGAAGCGCGTCGTCGCCCTGGAGAAGAAGGCCAAGGGCTCCGACAAGGAGGCCAAGGAGACCCTCGACCTCGTGAACCGCGCGCTGCCCTTCCTGCGCGACGGCAAGCCCGCCCGCCTGGTCGAGCGCAAGGCGGAGGAGGAGCGCCTCTTCCAGAGCCTCGGCCTGATGACGGCCAAGCCCGTGCTCTACGTATGCAACGTCGACGAGGGCGACGCCGACAAGGGCAACGCCCATTCCGACGCGGTGATGGCCCGCGCCAAGGCGGAAGGCGCCGTGGCCGTGGTGGTCTCGGCCAAGATCGAGAGCGAGATCGCGGTGATGCCGGCCGCCGACCAGACCGAGTTCCTGGAGGCGGTGGGGCTGGCCGAGCCCGGCCTCAACCGCGTCATCCGGGCGGGCTACGACCTGCTCGGGCTCATCACCTACTTCACCGTGGGCCCGAAGGAGGCCCGCGCCTGGACGATCGCCCGAGGCACCCGCGCGCCGGCCGCCGCCGGGGTGATCCACTCGGATTTCGAGAAGGGCTTCATCCGGGCCGAGACCATCGCCTTCTCGGATTACACGACGCTCAAGGGTGAGGCCGGCGCGCGCGACGCCGGCAAGCTGCGGCTGGAGGGCAAGGAATACCTCGTGCAGGACGGCGACGTGCTGCATTTCCGCTTCGCGAACTGAGGCATCCGCCCGGACGACCGACGCGGACGGGGGCTGGGCGGCGCCCTCCGCGCGGCGACCGGGCCGAACGGGCATCCTCGTTGCGAGGCCCGCGACCGGATTTCACATGAGGCACCCATGACCGGCATCGCCTTCGAGGACTTCTCCAAGGGACAGGTGATCGGAAGCGGCGCGCGCACCGTCACCGCCGAGGAGATCGTCGCCTTCGCGCGCGAGTTCGACGCGCAGCCCTTCCACACCGACGCGGAGGCCTCCAAGCACAGCTTCGTCGGCACGCTGATCGCGTCGGGCTGGCATACCGCCGCCCTCGGCATGCGGCTGTTGCAGGAATCGGTATTCGCAGGCGGCTCCTCCATGGGCTCGCCGGGCGTCACGGAGCTGCGCTGGATCCAGCCCGTGCTACCGGGCGACGCGCTGCACCTGAAAGTGGCGGTCGAGGACTGCCGGACCGCCGCCTCGCGGCCCGACCGGGGCTTCGTGCGCTTCGCCATGCAGGTGCTCAACCAGCGCGACGAGCCGGTGATGAGCCAGGCCTTCACGGTGATCTTCCCCCGGCGCGGCGCGACGCCCCTGCCGCCGCGCGCGGTCGAGCCGGCGCCCCCCGTGGCCGAGGCGCCGGAGCCCGAGGACGCCGAGATCCTGACCTTCCTCGGCGAGACGCCCATCGGCGTCTCCCGCGACCTCGGCACCCACCGCTTCACGCCCGACGCCATCATGGCCTTCGCCCGCGCCTACGATCCGCAGGTGTTCCATCTCGACCCCGAGGCGGCCAGGCACACGCATTTTGGGGGCCTGTGCGCCTCGGGCTGGCACACGGCCGCGATCTGGATGCAGCGCCTGCTCGCCACCCGCGCCCGCGATGCGGCCTACACGGCGACGCGCGGGCCGGTGCCGATGCTCGGGCCGTCTCCGGGCTTCAAGGACATGCGCTGGCTCGCCCCGGTCTACGCCGGCGACACCATCCGCTATTCCACCGAGCTCACGGACAAGCGCGCTTCGTCCTCGCGGCCGGGCTGGGGCCTGGCCTTCCACAAGAACACCGGCGTCAACCAGAACGGCGTGACGGTGTTCGAATTCACCGGGACGGTGTTCTGGCAGTGGGAGCCGTGAGCACCGGCGAGGCGCCACTGCCGATCTCCGTGATCGTCAGGCTGACATCCGACGACGTCGTCCGCGCGTACCGCGTCCACGCGGCGGCCCAGGCGAAGAGCCGGCAGAACCTCATAGCGGGTGCGGTGGCGGTCCTGTGCATCGCCGGATTCCTGATGGTCACGATCTCCGGCGAGCCGGCGGCGATCGTGTTCATCGTGGCGGGGAGCATCCTCGGCGGCATCGCCTTTCAGGTCGGCCTGATCCGCTGGTACGTGCCCCGCGTCGCGCGCCGGATCTACGCCCAGCAGCAGGACCTTCAAGGCGATATCGCCATCTCCGCCGATGCCGAGGCCCTGTCGAGCAGGGCGGCGACGGGAGACAGCCGCACGCCCTGGTCGCACTACCTGCGCTGGCGCGAGGACGCGCACACGATCCTGCTCTACCGCTCGGAACTGATGTTCCAATTCATCCCGAAGCGCATTCTGAGCGTCGCCCAGATCGACGCCCTCAGGATGTTGGCCGAGAAGAAGACGCGGCCTTAGGCCGCTTTCCGCCGCTCGGGATACAGCGCCAGCAGGCCCTCGGTGCTCGGTTCGGCCACGCCGCGCTCGGTGATGATGCCGGTGACGAGCCTTGCCGGCGTCACGTCGAAGGCGGGGTTGGCCACCGGACTGCCGGGGGAGACCACCTCCACCGTGGCGAAGCCCCCGTCGGGCAGCCGCCCGGTCAGATGCGTCACCTCGCGCGCGTCCCGCTCCTCGATGGGGATCTGGGCGACGCCGTCGTCGAGGGTCCAGTCGATGGTCGAGAAGGGCAGCGCCGCGTAGAACGGAACCCGGTTGTCGCTCGCGGCCAGCGCCTTCAGGTAGGTGCCGATCTTGTTGCAGACATCGCCGTTGGCCGTGGTGCGGTCCGAGCCGACGATGCAGACGTCGATGCCGCCATGCTGCATCAGGTGCCCGCCGGCATTGTCGGCGATGACGGTGTGGGGCACGCCGTGGCCGTTCAGCTCGAAGGCGGTGAGCGCCGCGCCCTGGTTGCGGGGCCGGGTCTCGTCCACGAAGACATGCAGCTTCACGCCCATCTCGTGCGCCACGTAGATCGGCGCCAGCGCCGTGCCCCAGTCGACGGTGGCGAGCCAGCCGGCGTTGCAATGGGTCAGCACGGTGATCGGCCGGCCCTTTTCTTTGGCGAGATCGGCGAGGAGGCGCGCCCCGTGATGGCCGATGGCGTGGCAGCTCGCCACGTCCTCCTCGGCGATGCGCCCGGCCTCGGAGAAGGCGCGGGCGAAGCGCTCGTGGCTCGGCGTCTCGCGCAGATTACCCGCCACGCGGTCGAGGGCCCAGCGCAGGTTGATCGCGGTCGGGCGCGTCGCGGCGAGCACCGCCACGGCGCGGTCGAGCCCGTCGTTGGAGGCGTCCTCGCGCATGGCGAGCGCCAGCCCGTAGGCGGCGGTGACGCCGATCAGCGGGGCGCCGCGCACGATCATCGTCTTGATGGCGCGGGCGGCCTCCGCGACGGTGGCGATCCGCACGATCTCGAAGGCGAAGGGCAGGCGGGTCTGATCGATGACCCGGACGCTGATGCCGTCCGCGTCGGGCCAGATGGTGCGATAGGGCGTGCCGTCGATCCTCATGGGCCGGGCTTTGCCACATCGGCGCGCGGATTGCACCAGCAAAGCCGGAACGCGGATCGGCGCATCCGCGCCAAGCCATTGAAACCATGGAGAATCGCGGCGCGCTCAGGCTTCCTCAACCTTAAACGCCGGTTAAACAAAATCTTTCCTAAGCAATTGATTTTTATAAACGTTGTTCTCAGGCGTTCCCCGCCCCGTTCCTGGGACGTTTCGCAACCCGAGCTGCAGCAAAACGCTGATGGGCTTCGAGCCTGCCCGCCACGGCTTTCTCCGAAGCTTAAGATGTGGCATCTCTCGGCCAATTTTCATTGTCGAGCTTGTCCATGCCCTTTGATGCGCGCAACGATGCCGATTTATTTCGGACGCCGACCGACCTTTCTGTGACATCCAACAATCCATTGAAAATATTGTTTGTGGGCTCTTGCCTTGCCGCAGGGTTGCTTCCTTTTTACAAGTGGTCCCATGACATCGACGGAGACTACGTTCTATTCAATAACATCGCCAATCTTCCCGATGCGCCGCCACGACCGACGTCATTCTATGATCTATCTATCGTGCAAATTCCGCTCCGAAGCGTATGGCCCGATCAAAGCATTCGACTCCGGTACGACGATATAGAGGGATATTCGCGATTATTCACAGAATCAGAGCAACGACTCTTGCAACTCTTGGATGCCGCTATGCGGTGGAATATCGCTTCGGGAATGCCAACGCTGGTCATCAACTTTCTACAGCCACAGCAGAATTCGCTTGGGCGCCTAATGCCCTGGCACGACCTTCGAAACTCTGCTTACTTTGTTATGAAACTAAATGAGACCCTCGCGAGCGCAGTATCCGAATACAAAAATTCATACATACTTGATTTTTACAGCATTTCTGCAACATATGGCAGGAAATATGTTCAAGACGATTTATTATGGCAGACAAACCACGGCGCCGCGCTCGGGGACAATGATTTTACGCTCGATCAGAATCGGCTACACCCGCCGGCCCCCGTCAGCTCGCAATACACGCTTCTTGTTCAAGAATTTCTCCGCGCTGTATTTGCCGAAATTCAATCATCTTACCGTGTAATTAGACAAGCCGACGCAGTTAAACTGGTAATCATTGATCTGGACGATACGCTTTGGCGCGGGGTGATAGCGGAAAGCGGAGTAATCACGCACGAAGCGACTGAAGGCTGGCCGTTCGGCTTCGCCGAAGCTCTTCTTACCCTGAAGCGACGCGGCATCGTTCTCGGTATCGCGAGCAAGAACGATGAAAATCGAGTTCGCTCGCTATGGAATCAAATTTGGGGCGGCGTTATTACACTCGAAGATTTCGCTATCGTGCGCATAAATTGGAAACCGAAGCATGAGAATATTTTGGAAATCATTTCTGATGTTAACGTGCTTTCAGGCAGCGTTGTCTTCATTGATGATAACCCCGTCGAGCGTGCGATCGTAGAAGAATCGCTGCCGGGTATCCGCACCCTCGGGTCCGATCTGTACTCGATCCGGCGGATTCTTCTCTGGTCTTCCGAAACGCAGGTACCCTCGATCAGCAGTGAGTCGGCCAAGCGGACTGAAATGATCCGGGCGCAGGTGGACCGCGAGGGGGCTCGCAAGCTGATGCCGAGAGCGGAGTTCATCGCGTCCCTCAACGTCCAGATCGACTTCATCGACATCGCCTCGATCGACCATCCGCGCTTTGCGCGAGCGTTCGAACTCATCAACAAGACCAATCAGTTCAATACGAACGGTGAGCGCTGGACTATCGAGAGTGCCAAGGCGGCGTTTGAAACTGGAACGGTGTTCTGCGCCTTTGAAGTCAAGGACAAGTACACCGAATACGGATTGGTCGGCGTGGCGATCTATGCCGGTTCGAAGATCCAGCAGTTCGTCATGAGCTGCCGCGTCATCGGCCTGGACGTCGAGACCCGCGCGCTTCAGCACGTTACCCAACAGATGAAGCGGAACGGCGCTGGCGAGATCACAGCGGTCTACACCCCGACCGAGAAGAACGATCTGTGTGCCACTCTCTACCAAAGCGCGGGTTTCAGCGGCGCCGGTGAAAATCTCTGGCGGCTTCCGTAAAGGCAACCGTGAGGCGGTTTTCTTTCGCTGCGCGGGCGGCTTTGCCGGTCCGCTTTCCAAGGCCGCCATGGAGGAAAAAGGAAGGCGGAACGGCGAACCCCGAAGGACCGCCGTTCCCGATCCCTCCTTCAATCCTATCAATTGCTTAAGATTAAACGCGCGTTAACGGGTCGGCGCTAGCCTTCAACCTGCACGAGTCTTTCACGCGCCGCCTCGTCCGCGGCTCCACTGGCAGCCGGTCCCGCATGCGCTCGCTTCGCCGCTCCGCATCGCCCTACGACACCGTCGTCGACACCCTGCGCCCGTTCATGGCGCGGCGGCTGACGGAGCTCGGAGGGCTCGTCCTGTTCATGGGCGCCGTCGGGCTCACCGTGGCGCTGGCGACCTGGTCCATCGACGATCCGAGCCTCAACCACGCCACCGACCACGCCGCCCACAACGTGCTCGGCATGCCCGGCGCGGTGGTCGCCGACCTCGCCATGCAGATGCTCGGCCTGGGCTCCCTCGCCTTCGCGCTGCCGCCGGCCCTGTGGGGCATCCGGCTGATGCGCGACCGCGATCTGCCGAACGGCGGCATGCGGCTCGCTTTGTGGATCATCGGCTTCTGCGCCGCGAGCGCGGTGGCGAGCGCGCTGCCGCCCACCGCCCGCTGGCCGCTGCCCACCGGGCTCGGAGGCGTCGCCGGCGACGCGCTGATGTCGACGGCCCGCACCATCGTGGGCGCCATCTCCGGGCCGGCGGCGGCGCTGGTCGGCTTCGTCTACGCGGGCATCGCGATCCTGAGCCTCACCGGGGCCTGCCGGGTCGGCGCGGCGCATGAGGAGGACGCCGACGAGGGGCCCTATCTCGGCGGCCGCGAGCCGGCCCGGTGGATGCCCGAGCGCGACGGCGGCCACCATCACGACCGCGACGAACCGAGCCTCGGCATCGTGTCGCTGGGCACCCTGGCCCAGGGCCTGATGCGCGCGCGCGCATCCCTGGCCGACAGGCTCGACACCTGGCGGGGCAGGGGCCAGGCCGATGACGGCCTCTCCTATGCCGGCGCCTCGCCGGCCGTCGCGGCGCGGCGCGCCTTCGAGGGCGAGGGCCTGCCCTGGGAGGCGCATCTGCCGCCGGCCGGGTCTCCCGCCGCCCGTTCCGAGCGCCGCGAGCCGGTCTTCGACGGGCAGGCGCCCGCGCCGGTCCGGCGCCGGGCCGACCCTGTGCTGCACGACGATCTCGATGACGAGGACGCTCCCGAGGCGGCCCTCCAGGAAGCGTCCCCCCCCGCGCGCTCGCGGGTCGCCCCCGCCGCCGCCGCGCCCATCCCCGCGCGCCGGCCGGAACCGGCGCGGCGAATGGACACCCACCCGGAGGACTACCAGCACCCGTCCCTGGCGCTGCTGGCCGAGCCGCGCGGCCCCTCGCAGGCGAGCCTCGTCTCCGCCGACGCGCTCGAGCAGAACGCCACCATGCTGGAGGCGACGCTCGGCGATTTCGGCGTGCGCGGCGACATCCTCGCGGTGCGCCCCGGCCCGGTGGTGACGCTCTACGAGCTGGAGCCCGCCCCCGGCACCAAGTCGAGCCGCGTCATCGCCCTCGCCGACGACATCGCCCGCTCCATGTCCGCCGTCTCCGCCCGCGTCGCCGTGGTGCCCGGCCGCAACGCCATCGGCATCGAACTACCGAACGCCAAGCGCGAAACGGTCTTCTTGCGCGAGCTGCTGGCCTCCAAGGATTTCGGCGAGACCACCCACAAGCTCGCCCTGTGCCTCGGCAAGAATATCGGCGGCGAGCCGATCATCGCGGACCTGGCGCGGATGCCGCACCTGCTGGTCGCCGGCACCACCGGCTCGGGCAAGTCGGTGGCCATCAACACCATGATCCTGAGCTTGCTCTACCGGCTCAAGCCGGAGGAGTGCCGCCTCATCATGGTCGACCCCAAGATGCTGGAGCTGTCGATCTACGACGGCATCCCGCACCTGCTCTCCCCCGTCGTCACCGACCCCAAGAAGGCGGTCATCGCCCTCAAATGGGCCGTGCGCGAGATGGAGGAGCGCTACAAGAAGATGTCCAAGCTCGGTGTGAGGAACATCGACGGCTTCAACGCCCGGCTCGCCGAGGCGCGGGCGCGCGGCGAGGTCCTCACCCGCACCGTCCAGACCGGCTTCGACCGCACCACGGGCGAGGCGGTCTACGAGAACGAGGAGATGGACCTCAACCCGCTGCCCTACATCGTCATCGTGGTCGACGAGATGGCCGACCTGATGATGGTGGCGGGCAAGGACATCGAGGGGGCGATCCAGCGTCTCGCCCAGATGGCGCGAGCGGCCGGCATCCACCTGATCATGGCGACGCAGCGGCCTTCGGTGGACGTCATCACCGGCACCATCAAGGCGAACTTCCCGACCCGGATCAGCTTCCAGGTGACGTCGAAGATCGACAGCCGCACGATCCTCGGCGAGATGGGCGCCGAGCAGCTCCTCGGCCAGGGCGACATGCTGTTCATGGCGGGCGGCGGGCGCACGACGCGCGTGCACGGGCCGTTCTGCTCGGACTCGGAGGTCGAGAGCGTGGTGGCGCATCTCAAGCGCCAGGGCCGCCCCGCCTATCTCGACGCCGTCACAGAGGATGACGGCGCCGAGGCCGAGAAGCCCGCAAGGGGCGGCGCGTCGGACGAACTGGAGATGGACGGCGCCGTGTTCGACCAGGGCTCCTTCGGCTCGGAAGGCGGCGACCTCTACGAGCAGGCGGTTCAGGTGGTGCTGCGCGACAAGAAGGCGTCGACGAGCTACATCCAGCGCCGGCTCCAGATCGGCTACAACCGCGCCGCCTCCATCATGGAGCGCATGGAGACCGAAGGGATCGTCGGCCCCGCCAACCATGCGGGCAAGCGCGAGATCCTGGTGGAGACCGAGTCGCAGAACTTCTGAAGAAGGAGGCTTCTGAGCGGCGCTCAGGCCCTCGGGGCGAGCAAGATCAGCGACGCGCCGGCGAGGCAGAGCCCCGCGCCAGCGACGTCCCAGCGGTCCGGGCGCTGCCCCTCGACGCCCCACAGCCAGAGCAGCGAGGCGGCGATGTAGACCCCGCCATAGGCAGCAAAGGCGCGCCCGGCGGCGTCGGACTCGACCCTGGTGAGCAGGTAGGCGAACAGCCCGAGGCAGAGCGCTCCGGGCGCCAGCCAGAAGGCCGACCGGCCGAGCCGCAGCACCGCCCAGACCGCGAAGCAGCCGGCGATCTCTGCCAGCGCCGCGGCGGCATAGACAAGCGCCACGATCACCGGACGGTCTCGGCCCCGTCGTCGGCGAGTTGCAGCTTGTGGAGCCGGGCATAGGCGCCGCCGGCCGCGATCAGGCCCGCATGGCTGCCCGTCTCGACCACGCGGCCGGCATCGAGCACCACGATCAGCCCGGCATCGCGCACGGTGGAGAGGCGGTGGGCGATGACGAGGGTCGTGCGCCCCTTCATCAGCCGCACCAGCGCCGCCTGGACGAGGCGCTCGGATTCGGAATCGAGGGCGCTCGTCGCCTCGTCCAGCAGCAGGATCGGCGCGTCCTTGAGGAAGGCGCGGGCGAGGGAGATGCGCTGGCGCTCGCCCCCCGACAGCCGGCCGCCGCCGGGCCCGACGCGGAACTCGTAGCCCTCCGGCAGGCGGCTGACGAAGCCATGCGCGGCGGCCGCTTCCGCCGCCGCCTCCACCTCGGCGCGCGAGGCGCCGGGACGGCCGAAGCGGATATTGGCCTCCACCGTGTCGTCGAAGAGCACCACCTCCTGCGAGACCACGGAGACCGCCCGGCGCAGCGAGGCGGTCGTCACCGCGCGCACGTCCTGCCCGTCGATGAGGACGCGGCCGGCGGTGACGTCGTAGAGGCGCGGCACGAGGTTCAGCAGCGAGGACTTGCCCGAGCCCGAGCGGCCGACCAGCGCCGTCGCGGCGCCCGCCGGCACCACGAGGTCGATGCCCTCCAAGGCCGGCGCGTCCTCGCGGTAGCGGAAGCGCACGCCCTCGAAGCGGACCTCGCCCCGGCCGATCTCCAGCGCCGTGGCATCCGCCGCCTCGCGGATGGTCGGCGCCTCGTCCATCAGGTCGAAATAGCGCCGCAGCGCGGCGGCCGCCTCCTGGAGGATGGCGTTGAGGGTGCCGAGCGCGCGGGCGGGCTGGGCGGCGAGCAGCAGCGCCGCGACGTAGCCGGTGAAATCACCCACCGAGCGCTCTCCCGACATCACCCGCTGCCCGACGAGCACCAGCACGCCGGCCACCGCCAGGCCGCCGCCCACTTCGAGCAGCGGATCGAGCCGGCCGCGCGCGTTGGCGGCCTTCATCTTGAGACGGCGCACCTCGTCGAGGGCGTCGGCGGCGCGGCCCTTGAGATAGCCCTCCATGGCGTAGGTCTTGGCGACGCGCACGCCCTGCAGGCTCTCGGCGATGAGGCTCGCGGTGGCCCCCATCTGCTCCTGCGTGGTGGTCGAGACCCGGCGCAGCTTCTTGCCGATCCGCCCGATCGGGCCAGCGACGAAGGGCACGATCACGGCGGAGACGAGGGTGAGGACCGGGTCCATCCAGATCAGCGCCGCGACGAGGCCCACCAGCATGGCGAGATCGCGCAGGAGCACCGTCGAGATGCGGGTGAGCGCCTCCTTGATGAAGGCGAAATCCGTGGTGAAGCGCTGGGTGAAGGCGGCCGGGCTCTCGCGGCCGAGCTGGGCGAGGTCCGCGTCGATCAGGTGGCCGTAGAGAGCGGCCTGCATGTCCGCCTCGACGCGGGTGACGACGCGGTTCGTCAGCACCGTCTGCCCGTAGAGGGCGAAGCCCCGGATCGAGGTGACGGCGACCACGATCAGCGGGCCGTAGGCGAGGGCTGCCGCATCCTTGTGGTCGAAGGCGTCGAAGGCGCCCTTGATGAGGGCCGGATAGAACCCCGTCGCGGCCCCGACCACGGCGATCAGCAGCATCACCACGGCCAGCGTGCCGCGATGGGGCGAGAGCCAGTCCCGCCAGAGGCGGCCGATGAGGGGGAGTGTGTCGCCCCTCAGGAGCGGGCGGCGCGCCATGGGCGGGAGTCCGTTGCGTCAGGGTTCGCGCCCCGCGCGACGAAAACCTCGGGGGCGAGGGCCCGCGGGTGTTAGAGCATGCGGCCGCAAATGTGGAATCCGCGCGTCGCGAATTCCGGCATCGGCCGCCGCATCGCTCCCTCGCGGACCGCTCCCGTCAGCGGCCGCCGTCCTCCTCGTGCCGGCCGCGCCAGCCGTGGAAGCCGCCATGCGGGCGCATGGGGCGGGCGAGGATCGCCGCGCGGCGCTTCTGGTCGGGGTCGAGGGTGGCGTAGAGGGGCGTCGAGGCGTCGGCGAGCTTGCGCAGGGCGTCGCCGCGCGCGGTCATCGCGTCCGCCATGGCGCGCATGACGCCGGGCGCGTCGTCGACCATCCGGCCGCGTTCGCGCATGGCCTCGCGCTGCTCGCGGCGCAGGCGCGACATGTCGCGCATCGCCGTCTCCACGGGCGGCCAGAGCTTCTCCTGGTCGGCGTTGAGCTTCAGCCCGGCATGCAGCGCGGCGATGCGGGCATCGGCGAAGGCGGCGCGGTCCTCCGGCGAGAGGGCGCTCCAACGCCCGTGGCGGGCGCCGAACGGATCGTCCTTCGAGACGGCGGCGCCGGCGAGGACGAGCCCCCCGAGACCGGCGGCGGCGAGCCCGGCGATGAGACGTTTTCCCATGACACTCTCCTGTCGGCGGATCGGCCGAGGGGCCGCGCGATGACAGGCAGAGAATGGCCAAGCCCGCATGGCGGCGCGTTGTCGGCCGCATGACGGATCGTCCATGTTCGGAGGAAGCGGCCCCGCCGGGCTTGGCGATGTGATAATGTTACATTATCCCGGCGACCGGATCGGCGGGCGGGATCGGCGACAGATGCGGGCATCGGGGCGGGACGGGTTCGTGCGGATGGCGGCCATCGCGATATGGCTCGCGCTCTGCCCGGCGGCGTGGGCCGGGGAGGGCGGCCCCCTGCGCGTGGTCGCGAGCTTCTCGATCCTCGCCGATCTCGCGCGGGAGGTCGGCGGGGAGCGCGTCGCGGTGACGAGCCTCGTCGGGCCGGAGGCCGACGCCCATGGCTACGCGCCGTCGCCGGGCGACGGAAAGCGGCTGGCGCAGGCGGATGTGGTGGTCGTCAACGGCCTCGGCTTCGAGGGCTGGCTCGACCGGCTGGTGCGGGCCTCCGGCACGAAGGCCCCGGTGGTCGTGGCCTCGACGGGGGTGCGCCCCCGTTCCGAGGACGCGGGCCACGGTCATGACCACGGCCACGATACGGATCCGCATGCCTGGCAGAGCGTCGCCAATGCCAAAACCTATGTCGGCAACATCCGCGACGGATTGGCCAAGGCCGATCCCGGCCATGCGGCCGACTACGCCCGCAACGCGGACGCGTATCTCGCCCGGCTCGGCGCCCTCGACGCCGAGCTGCGCGCCACGCTCGCCACGATCCCGCCCGAGCGGCGCCGGATCATCACCACGCACGACGCCTTCGGCTATTTCGCGGAGGCCTACGGCCTCACCTTCGTCGCCGCGCAGGGCGTCTCCACGGAGAGCGAGGCGAGCCCCCGCGAGGTGGCCGCGCTGATCCGCCAGATCAAGCGCGAGCGCATCCCGGCGGTCTTCGTCGAGACCATCACCGATCCGCGCCTGATGGAGCAGGTCTCCCGCGAGAGCGGGGCGAGGATCGGCGGGCGCATCCACTCGGACGCGCTCTCGGGCCCCACGGGATCGGCGCCGACCTATATCGAGATGATGCGGGCCAACGCGAAGGCCTTCGCTGAGGCGCTGAAGGGGTAAGGAACGGATCGCGGCGGATGTCGTGCGGTGCTACGCACGGCCATGGCGGCACGCGACAAGACCACGCGACAGATTCGGCTCCGGCTGATTCATGACGGCACCGAGCCGGGCACACCGCTCGGCGAGCGCCTGCGTTTCGGCGTCCAGGACACCAAGGGCGAGGTCGAGCCGGGCAGCTCGGAGCCGGGAGCGATCGCCCATCTCGACCTCACGCTGAGCGTCGATGGCAGCGAGGAAAGCGGGCCTCCCGTGTTCCGGGGCGCCTGCGCCCATGGCCCGCCCGCAAAACGCTTCGTCTATCTGAGCTGGAAGCGCGCCGGCACGCATGCGGCCCCCTGGGGCTGGCGCATCAAGATCCCGCTCTCGGGAATCGGCTGGGACGACATCCATGCGGCGCAGGCGCCGGGCGCGCGTCTCGTCGCCGACGTCATGGGGCGCAAGCCCCACAGCTCCGAGACCGTCGCGTGGGTGATCGAGAGCGGAGCGGACGGCTGACCGAGGGAAACCGGCCTCAGCCGCCCGTCATCGGCGGGAAGAAGGCGACCTCGGAGGCCCCCGCGACGGAAGCGTCCGGCTTGGCGTGGACGCGGTCGACGGCGACACGCACGATCCCGTCGTTCTCGAAGGCGTGGGCGTATTCCTCGCCCCGGCCCTTCAGCCAGGCGATCAGGTCCGCCACCGTCGCGACGGAGGCCGGCGGCGAGACCGTCTCCTCCGGGCGCCCGACGCGCTCGCGGACCCAGGCGAAATACACGAGCTTCATCGGCTTGGCTTTCCCGGCCCCGCTCAGCGCGGGTCGTCGATGGCGTGGCGCACCCCCGCCCTCATGTAGTCCCAGCCGGTATAGAGCGTGAGGGCGGCGGCGAGCCACAGGAGCGCGGTGCCGATCCTCACGGTGCCCGGCAGGATCACCTCGCCCGCCGGCCCAGCGACGAGGAAGCCGATGGCCAGCAGCTGCACGGTGGTCTTCCACTTGGCCACCCGGCTCACCGGCAGGCTGACCTTCAGCTCGGCGAGATATTCGCGCAAGCCCGAGACCAGCACCTCCCGGCACAGGATCACGACGGCCGCCCACAGGGTCCAGTCGTGGATGGTGCCGGCGGCGGTCAGCATCAGCAGGCAGGCGGAGACGAGGAGCTTGTCGGCGATGGGGTCGAGCATGCGCCCGAGCGCCGAGCTCTGCCCGTAGGCGCGCGCGACGTAGCCGTCGAGATAGTCGGTCACGCCCGCCAGCGCGAAGACGCCGAACGCCGCGCACCGCGCCGGAACCTCGTTCGGCCAGAACAGCAGCGCGACGAGCACCGGCACCGCCACGAGGCGCCCGTAGGTCAGGCAATTGGCGAGCGTCCAGGCCGGCGACCGGCGTCGGGGGAGGACGGCGTTCATCGGGGCGGAGAAATCATGGGGCGGATGGACCGTCAACCGGTGCTTCAGGTTAGGCGACGTGATCTGTGGAGGACCAGCCGGTCCAGGCGGGCGCGATCGTGGGGCGGAACTCAAATTTCGAACGTGTCCGCGCCAATGTCGCGATAGTGGCTGAGGACGCGAACCAGCTCGATCCCACCAGCCCGCGGAAGATAGAACAGGACGGAGCGACCGACAGGGAAGCTCCTCAAATCGTTCATCAGTTCCGGTCTTGCGCGCCCGGCTTGCGGCCGATCCGCCAGCATGACGAGCGCGCCTTCGATCCGATCGAGAACGGCATCGGCAGCGCTCTCGTCCTCGGCGGCGATGGAGGTCCAGACGTCGACGAGATCCTGGCCGGCAAGAGGACGACGTGTGATCCTACCCATGCGAAGCGGCTTGTTTCCGAGGGCCGCGCCGGGCGCGCGCCTCGAGCTTGACCGAGGCCATGTCGTGCTCCTCGGGGTCGCCGCTCGCCAATCCATCGCGGATGTCGTTGCGCAGAGCTTCCAGCTTGGCGGCGCGAGCCTGCTCACGCTCCTCCATCAGTCGCAGGCTGTCACGCATCACCTCACTGGCGGAGGCATACCTGCCACTCGTCACCAACTCTTTGATAAACCGTTCGTAATGCTCGCCCAGCGTGTAGCTCGATGCCATCGCCGTCTCCTGATCCGCAAGCCATCCCACATGTAGAATATCAGTTTATGATATATGCAACAGCATTGTCGGCGGCGTCCCTTCGGCCACGTCCCGGCTTCACGCGCCGCTGTGGAAGAAGTCGTAGACCGCCCGCGCGGTGGCGACGTTCACCCCCGGCGTCTTGGCGAGGTCCTCGTAGGCCGCCCGCTGGATCGCCTTCACCGTCCCGAAATGCAGGAGCAGCGCGCGCTTGCGCGAGGGGCCGATGCCGGCGATCTCGTCGAGCGGGTTCTTCACCAGCTCGCGCTTGCGCTTGGCCCGGTGGGTGCCGATGGCGAAGCGGTGGGCCTCGTCGCGCAGGCGCTGCACGAAATAGAGCGTCGGATCGCGCGGCGGCAGCTTGAAGGGGGGCCTGCCCGGCACGAAGAAGGTCTCGCGCCCCGCGTCCCGGTCGCGCCCCTTGGCGATGCCCACCAGCACCACATCGGCGACGCCGATGGAATCGAGGGCAGCGCGAGCCGCGTCGAGCTGGCCCTTGCCGCCGTCGATCAGCACGAGGTCGGGCCAGGCCGGGAACGCCTCCGGGTCGCCCTCGGGCGGCGGCGGCACGGGTTCGGCCGGACCGCCCTCGGCGGCCGCCGTCGCCGCCTCGGCGACAGTGCGCGGGGCCTCCTTCACGAGCCGCTTGAAGCGGCGTTGCAGGACCTCCCGCATCATCCCGTAATCGTCGCCGGGCGTCAGCTCCTCGGACTTGATGTTGAAGGTGCGGTAATGCGTCTTCATGAAGCCCGGCGGGCCGGCGACGATCATGCCGCCGACGGCGTTGGTGCCCGAGATGTGTGAGTTGTCGTAGACCTCGATCCGGCGCGGCGGCGTCGCCAGCCCGAAGGCCTGCCCGAGCGCGGCCAGCAGCTTGCCCTGGGAGGCGGTGTCCGCGAGCCGCCGCCCGAGGGCCTCCTTGGCGTTGCGCTGCGCGTACTCGACGAGGTTCCTGCGCTCGCCCCGCTGCGGGCGGTGGATCTCGACCCGGTGCTCGACCCGGCTCGACAGGGCGGCGGCGACGAGCTCCGACTCCTCGATCTCGTGCGAGGTCAGCACCACGCGCGGCGCCGGCTTGTCGTCGTAGAACTGCCCGATGAAGGAGCCGAGCACCTCGTCCGGCGACATACTCTTGTCGGCCTTGGGGAAATAGGCGCGGTTGCCCCAGTTCTGGAAGTTGCGGAAGAAGAACACCTCGACGCAGAACTGCCCGGCCTGCTCGTCCAGCGCGAAGACGTCCGCCTCCTCGACGCCTTGCGTGTTCACCCCTTGCGTCCCCTGGATGGCGGACAGCGCCGCGATGCGGTCGCGGAAGCGTGCCGCGCGCTCGAACTCCATCTCGGCGGAGGCCGCCTCCATCTCGGCCCGCATCCGGTCCTTCACGGCGTTGGACTTGCCGGCCAGGAAGTCGTTGGCGGCCCTGGCGAGGCCCGCGTAGTCCTCGAGCGCGATCTCGCCCGTGCAGGGGCCGGAGCAGCGCTTGATCTGGTAGAGCAGGCAGGGCCGGGTGCGGTTCTCGTAGTAGCTGTCCGAGCAGGTGCGCAGCAGGAAGGCGCGCTGGAGCGCGTTCACCGTGCGGTTCACCGCCCAGACGCTGGCGAAGGGCCCGTAATAGCTGCCCTTTCGCCGCCGCGCGCCGCGATGCTTGACGATCTGCGGGGCCGGGCCGTCATCGGTGACGAGGATATAGGGGAAGGACTTGTCGTCCCGCATCAGCACGTTGAAGCGCGGCTTCAACTGCTTGATGAGGTTGGCCTCCAGCAGCAGCGCCTCGGTCTCGGTGGCGGTGGTGACGAACTCCATCGCCGCCGTCTGCGAGATCATCCGCGCGATGCGGTTCGAATGCGCCTGCCCGCGGGCATAGGAGCCGACGCGGGCCTTCAGGCTCTTGGCCTTGCCGACATAGAGAACGTCGCCGCGCGCGTCGAACATGCGGTAGACGCCGGGGGAGGCCGGCAGGGTCGACCAGAATCGCTTGATGACCTCGGTGCCGGCGCTGACCGCGCCGGGCTCGAAATCGAAGTCGATATCCTCGGCCGTCTCGTCGACGAGGGCGTCCTCGTGCTCGTCCTCGACGTCGTCGAACGTCTCGGGGGGACGGTCCGTCTGCGCTCTGCCGCTCATCCCGCGAGATGTAGGCGCCGGGGTTTTTGGAGGGAAGGGCGCGGATCGTGCGAGAACCTCGAAGCGCCCCCGCGAATGCGGGTCGGCGGGCGTCCGCCGGACCCTGGCCCCGGCAGGAGTTCAGTCGAACAGCGAATCGATATCCGTCTGGTCGACATGGCCGATGTCGTCGTCGAGCTTGGGCCCGTTGAGCAGCGAGCTCTCGTCGTCGATGCTCGGGCCGGAGGGAATGCCGACGAGATCGCGGAAGCCCTCGAGGCCGCCCCAGGCATCGATGACACGGTCGAGATGGTCCTCGACGAACTTCATCACGCCGACGATCTTGCTGATGCGCTGGCCGGTGAGGTCCTGGAAGTTGCACGCCTCGTAGGCGGCCACGACCCGCTCGAGGATGGCGTCGACGTTCTCCTGGCCGGCACGGCTGAGGCGCTGGGCGCGCAGCATGTTCGCCTGGGACTCGATGTCCTCGATGGCGGTGAGCAGGTTCGAGGTGGCGCGCTCGGTGGATTCCACCACGGCGTCGAGCTCGTCGGCGGCGCGGCGCATGCCCTTGCCGTGGTTCTCCGAGCGGTGGAGGGCGGCCAGCTCCTCCTTCGTGCGGGTGATGGCCTCCTTCATCTTGTCGAGCTCGCCGCGCATGGCGAAGGCTTCGCTGAGCTCGCGCCGGCACATCTCGATGGTCTCGCCGGCACTCGCCTGGGTGAGGCGCTTGAGGTCGTTGATCGCGGAGAGGATCTCGTCGAGGCGGACGCTGCCGGCGGCGCTCTCGGCGGCGGGAGCCGTCTGGACAGCGGCGGCGGGCGGCAGACCGAAGCTGTCTTCGATGCGATAGCGCTTGGTGATCATCGGTCCGGTCGCGGAATGGAGCCTCGTCCACCGCAGATTGATCGAAAGTGGTTGCCAGTTCTTGAACGCGGCGGGCCGTCACCGGCGTTTACCGCCGATTCACGCTGCCGGCAGACGCATCCGCCGCCGCGCCGGTCGGGTGAACGATTCACCACGTTCCTTCACGCGAAACTCGCCGCCGCCGCCGGATCGTCCGAGGCACGCCCGATCCGGGGCGGCAGGGCGCGGGAGAGCGGGATGCGGACGGCGGGCATGCGGGCATGGTGCGTGGCGGCGCTGGCGGCCGCCGCCTGGAGCGGACCGGCGCAGGCGGGCGGCCAGTATGGCGGCGGCCTGATCGAGTACCTGGTCACGGGCAGCACGGCCGGGCCCCGGCCGCAGCCCTACCGCGCCGACCCGATCGGCCGGGGCGACGGCACCCTGCCGGGCCACGAGGCCGCCTACGGCTATGGCGGCCCCGGCAGCCCCAATCCCTATAACGGCGATCCGATGCCGGAGGCGCAGCCCTACCGGCCGCGCGTGCAGCAGGCGGCGCTGCCTCCCTCCTACCCCGCGCCGGGGCCGGCCCAGGAGGCAATCGCGCGCGCGCCGGATCCGCAATACCTGCGGCAGGAGGTGGCGTTCACCGGGAGCCAGAGGCCCGGCACGGTGGTCGTCGATACCTCGGCGAAGTTCCTCTACCTCGTCCAGCCGGGGGGCAGGGCGCTGCGCTACGGCATCGGCGTCGGGCGGCCGGGCTTCGCCTGGTCGGGGCTGAAGACGGTCAGCGCCAAGCGCGAATGGCCCGGCTGGACGCCCCCCGCCGAGATGCTGGCGCGCCGTCCCGACCTGCCGCGCCACATGGAGGGCGGGCCCGCCAATCCGCTCGGCGCGCGGGCGCTCTATCTCGGCTCGTCGCTCTACCGCATCCACGGCACCAACGAGCCGCACACCATCGGGCAGTCGGTCTCGTCGGGCTGCATCCGCATGATGAACGAGGACGTGATCGACCTCTACGACCGCGTCCCCGTGGGTGCCCGCGTCGAGGTGCTCTGACTTCAACGCACAACGACCGCGACCGGGATCGCCCGGTCGCGGCCGCTCGATTCGATCGGAGGACCGATCAGACCCAGTCGTCGTCCCCGCCGCCGCCGACATCGCCGTCGAAGTCGTCGCCGCCGTCATAGGACGCGTCCTGCGCCCCGCCGAGGGCCGAGCCGAGATCCTGGTCGTTGCCGGAGCCGGAGCCGAAATAGTTGTTCTCGACGATGGTCTCGCCGCCGCCGCCGAGCCCCGCCGCCGCCGCGCTGCCGAGATGCGAGTGGCCGCCGGCGAAGGCGTTCGAGAGGGCGCTGCCGAGCAGCATGCCGCCCGCCGCGCCCGCCGCCATGGGCAGCGCGGTCGCCAGGAAGCCGCCGCCGCGCGCGGGCGCCTGCTGCTGGCCGCCCCAGGGGCCGCCCTGCTGCGGGGGCGGACCGCCGTAGCCGCCCTGCGGACCACCCTGATAGCCGCCCTGCGGGCCGAAGCCCTGCTGCGGGTTGCCGTAGCCCGGCTGGTTGCCCCAGGGCTGGCCCTGCGGCCGCTGCGGGGGCGGGGGAGCCTCCTGGCGCGAGCCGCCGCCGAAGATGCTCGACAGGAAGCCGCCGCCGCCCTGCGGCTGGGACTGAGCGGCCTGGGCGGCCTGGCGCGCCTGTTCGAGCTGCTGGTTGAGGCTCTTGATCGCCTCCTCCTGCACGTAGATGAGCTGGGCCATCGCGTAGGGCGCGTAGGGCTGGGCGCGCAGCCGCTCGGCGATGAAGCGCTCGGCGTCCATGTCGCGGGGTTGGCCGGCGGCCTGCTCGAGGCGCTGGAAGATGCCGGCGATGACGTCGCGTTCTTCGCTGTTCATGGAGCTCCCTCCTGAAGGCCGACCGCGGCATCGGGTGCCCGTCCGGCGGCGTCAGCTCACGACATGGGGAGCAACCACGGCCATTGTCAGGGGCGGGAAGATGAAATCGGCGTCACAATGCGCGTGGCCCGCTCTTCCCTCCCCCTTGCGGGGAGGGATCGAGGGTGGGGGTGGTCCAGGAGGCACCGCTGAGCCTCGTCCGGCGCCGACCCCCATCTCCGGCTCCGCCCCGCAAGGGTGAGGAGAGACCCGCGCACGAATGCAAAAAGGCCCGGCCGTGTTCGGGCCGGGCCTTCCTGCTGTCGGGATTGGAGGCGGCCGGGATGCCCGGCCGCCCTCGGTCCGGTCTCAGTAGGAGCCGAACTTGTAGTTGATGCCGGCGCGCACGACGGCGAACTCGGTCTCGTTGCGGCGGGTGGCGGCGGGGCCGGAGACAAGCACCACGCCGGGCTGGCCGAGCGCCACGGCGGCACCCGCCGGGTTGACGGCGAACTGGCCGGCGCCGCGGTTGCGGTCGAGGTTCACGTAGAGACCCTCGACCTTGAAGGTCACCGCCGAGGACTTGAAGAAGTTCAGGAACGAGTCGGTGGGCAGCGCGTACTCGACGCCGCCGCCGACGGCGTAGCCGGTCTGGAAGTCGTCGGTGTTGGCGGTGCCGAACTGGCGGCCGCCGCCGGC